>CAZGDM010000008.1:0-39246 GCA_964525275.1 uncultured Thermodesulfobacteriota bacterium
GGTCGAGGGTGCTCACCGAGGCAAGCCCCTCGTAGGATTCCAGAAGGAAGTTGAAATAGGCGATCTCCCTACGCGGCACCCGAACGAGCACGGTAACGGTATCCCTTTCAGTCCCCATGAAGGAACCTCTCCATCTCCTCCCGGCTGATGCCAGCCTGACGGAGGATTTCCCTCAAAGTGCCCCTTGGCAGGTCCTTCCTGTGAAAGGGAACGATTACCCGTCGTTTAGTGACGGGATGGTAATAGAGATGATGGCTGCCCTTCACCCTATCGAGGACAACCCCTTTTTCTTGGAGGATTTTGGCTATCTTACGAGGTATGAGGGCGGGCAACCGTTTAGACACTGGCCTCAAGCGTCAGGGTGTACTCCAGCGTATCCTCGTCGGAGGGGATCTCCTCTCCCTGGGCCTTCAGGCTTTCGATGTAGATCTCGATGGCCTCCCTTGCCCTCCGGACGGCTTCTTCCACATCCTCGCCATAAGTGATGCAACCGGGAAGCGAAGGAACCAGTACGGTGTACCCTCCCTCAGGCTCCTTACGCAGCATGACCCTGTAGCTCAGGACCCTTGTCTCCCTCACCCCGCCACCTCCTCTGGATGGGTGATGCGGCCGGTGACCGCCGTGGCCGCGGCCACGGCGGGCCCTGCGAGGTAGACCTCGCTCTTCGGGTGGCCCATCCGCCCCACGAAGTTGCGGTTGGTGGTGGCCAGGGCCCTTTCCCCCTCGGCCAGGACCCCCATGTGTCCTCCGAGGCAGGGGCCGCAGGTAGGGGTGCTTACGGCCGCCCCTGCCTCGACGAAGGTCTCGATCAGGCCCTCCCTCATGGCCTGAAGATACACCCCCTGCGTAGCAGGGATCACGATGAGCCGCACGTAGGGGGCGACCTTCTTCCCCTTGAGCACCTGGGCCGCTACGCGGAGGTCCTCGATCCTGCCGTTGGTACAGGACCCGATCACCACCTGATCGATCTCCACATCATCCAGCTCCCCCACGGGCCGGACGTTTGCGGGCGAGGGGGGACATGCCACCTGGGGTTCAAGCCCCGATACGTCGAACTCCCTGACCTCCACATAATGGGCGTCGGGATCGCTCTCAAAGGCCCTCCACTCCTTCACCCCTCGCTCCTCAAGGTAGTGGAAGGTCGCCTCATCCGGGACGAAGATCCCATTTTTCGCCCCGGCTTCGATGGCCATGTTGGCCATGGTGAAGCGCCCGTCCATGGAGAGGGACCGGATGGCCTCCCCCTCGAACTCCATGGCACGGTATCGGGCCCCATCGACGCCGATTTGACCGATGGTGTAGAGGATCAGGTCCTTACCCCCGATCCATCGAGGCAGCTCCCCGTGGTAGATCAGCTTCATGCTCTCCGGGACCCTCAGCCAGATCTCGCCGGTGACCATGCAGGCCGCCAGGTCCGTACTCCCCACTCCTGTGGAGAAGGCCCCCAGGGCCCCGTAAGTGCAGGTGTGACTGTCGGCCCCGATGACGAGGTCCCCCGGCTTGACCAGCCCGAGCTCGGGCAAAAGCGCATGCTCTATGCCCATCCTGCCCACCTCGTAGTAGTGCCTGATGCGGTGTTTGCGGGCGAACTCCCGGAGGACCTTGCACTGCTCGGCCGAAGGGATGTCCTTATTGGGAGCGAAGTGATCGGGCACGAGGACCAACCGCTCGGGGTCGAAGACCTCCTCGGCTCCCACCTCCTCGAAGGCCTTTATGGCCAAGGGGGCGGTTATGTCGTTCCCCAGGGCCAGGTCCACCCGGCAGTTGATGATCTCGCCGGGTTCCACGTAGCGCCTACCCGCATGCTCTGCCAGGATCTTCTCCGTGATGGTCATCCCCATCGTCACACCCCCTTGAGACGCCTTCCCTTGAGATACTCGAGCTTGTTCAAGGCGTTCACGAAGGCCTTGGCGCTGGCGACGAGGATATCCGTATGGGCCCCCTGGCCGATGGCGGTTATGCCGTCTTCCTCGATCTTCACCGTGACCTCTCCCTGGGCGTCGGTCCCGCCGGTGATGGAGCTTACGGAGTAGCTCACCAGTGTCCCCTTGAAGCGGGTGATCTTGGTTATGGTCTTGTAGACCGCATCCACCGGGCCGTTGCCAAAGCCCGCCTCGAGCACCACCTTGCCGTCCACCTCCATCTGCACGGTGGCCGTGGGCACGGTGACGGTCCCCGACTGAACGTTCAAGTGTAGCAGCTTGTATTTGTCCGGCACGCGGAAGATCTCGTCTTCCACTAGGGCCACCAGGTCCTCGTCGTAGACCACCTTTTTGCGGTCGGCCATTCGCTTGAATCGCTGAAAGGCCTGATCGAGCTCCTCCTTGCTGAGCTCGTAGCCCAGCTCCTTAAGCCGCTCCCTGAAGGCGTGCCGCCCCGAATGCTTCCCCAAAACGAGGTGGCTCCGCGGTATCCCCACCGTCTCCGGGGTCATGATCTCGTAGGTGATCTTCTCCTTTAGCACCCCGTCCTGGTGGATGCCCGACTCATGAGCGAAGGCATTGGCCCCCACCACGGCCTTGTTGGGCTGGACCGTAAGTCCCGTTACCGCCGAGACCAGGCGGCTGGTGGGGTAGATCTGTGTGGTGTCCACCTCGGTGTAGTAGGGGAAGAGGTCCTTTCGGACCTTGAGGATCATCACGATCTCCTCGAGGGAGGCGTTTCCGGCCCTTTCGCCGATGCCGTTGATGGTGCATTCCACCTGCCTGGCCCCGTTCTCTATGGCGGCAAGCGAGTTGGCCACCGCCAGTCCCAGGTCGTTGTGGCAGTGAACGCTGATCACCGCTTTGTCTATGTTGGGAACCCTCTCCTTCAAGGTGCGGATGATCCTTCCGAACTCTCCTGGGACCGAATAGCCCACCGTGTCCGGGATGTTCACCGTGGTGGCCCCGGCTTCTATGGCCGCTTCCACCACCTGGCAGAGGAAGTCGAGGTCGGTCCTTGTGGCGTCTTCGGGTGAGAATTCCACATCGTCGGTATAGCGTTTGGCATAGGAGACGGCGTCCATGAGCCGCTCGAGGACCTCGTCCCTTGACATCCGCAGCTTGTACTGAAGGTGGATGTCGCTGGTGGCGATGAAGGTGTGGATGCGGGGGCGTTCTGAAGCCATGATGGCCTGCCACGCGCGGTCGATGTCAGCCTTATTGGCCCTTGCCAGCGCACAGATCACCGGCCCCTTTACCTCTTCGGCGATGGCCCTCACCGCCTCGAACTCCCCTTCCGAAGAGATGGGGAAGCCCGCCTCTATCACATCTACTTTGAGCCGTGCGAGCTGTTTCGCAACCCGGAGCTTTTCCTCCGCGTTCATGGAGGCCCCGGGGGACTGCTCCCCGTCCCTCAGGGTAGTGTCGAAGATGATCACCCGGTCTGACATCTGGTCCTCCTATGTCCTATGGGATGAAGCTAAGCGGTCCCTCCGCTCGGCAACCGTCCGGACTATCTCCTTCGCAAGCTCCAAAGCCCTTTCGGCGTCCTCCCTATCGAAGGCCTTGGCCGGAATGCCCCCCGGGAGGCCATTGGGATAGCGGGTGGGGATGTAGTACTTGTCGAGCACTGCCCCCTTGTCCGCCAGCTGATGGAGAGTCGAATCGCGCATTGCGGCCTCCTCCAGGAGCTCGTAAACGGAATGCCCCCACGGATTCTCCTCTCCTTGCATGTACAGTATGGCCTTGGCCGCCTTTTCGGCAGCCTGTTGGCACAGGAAGCACACGAGATGATACCTTTTCTCCCTCATCAGGAGCTCCGCGTCCTCGAGGTCTATTTCGGCCTGCTCAAGCCAGCGCCCTGCCTCCTCCTCAAGGGGTCTTTTCATAAATTAGCTTTCCCTCCCTGAGAATAGTCTTGTAAAAGGGCCGTTCCTTGAATTCCTCCAGCTCCTCAGGGGTGAGAACCAGAAGGTCGACCCCCTTGATCTCCTTGAGTTCCAAAGGGCGCCTTACAAAGGGTGCCTCAGTCCGCCTCACGATGAGGAGGTCTATGTCGCTCGAGATCCCCACATCCCCCCTTGCCATGGAGCCGAAGAGAATCGCACGCTCCACATCGTACCTCGGCAAGATACCAATGACCTGCTTAAGCCTTTCTTCGAGCTTCCTTTTTCTCGCTTCAGCAGTTGCTTTCGTCGATTTCATGGCCAAAATATAGCCTTTCCCTCTTCGCCGGGCAAGGATCACTTGGTCATGAAGGGCCTCACCGGGTAAGGCCGCGGCGTGCCCGCCTCATGAAGGATCGTTCTGAGCTCCTTTAATGCCGCGTCGAAATCCCCTGCCTTTTTCAACCTCCTCAGGTAGTGAAGGGCGAAGGGCCAGTTCTGAAGGAACCAGAAGGAGAAGTTCAGAAGCCGCTCAAATCTTAGCTTCTCCGGACAGAAGCGCTCAAGGGTCCCTACGAAAACCTCCACCACCTCTAAAGGGTCAGGAGGCAGGGGTATAGGGTCGCCCTTTAGCACTGCGGCTGTATCCCTGAAGATCCATGGACGGATCAAGGCGGCTCTGCCTATCATCACCCCGTCACAGCCCGTCTGCCTGAACATCCTCAAGGCGTCCTCCGGGCCGAAAACATCCCCGTTTCCCACCACGGGCACCTTCACCGCCTCTTTTATGAACGCTATCTCCTCCCACCGCGGAGGGCGTTTGAGCCTGTCTGAGCCCGCCCTCGGGTGAAGGACTATGCCGTCCACCCCCTCGGCTTCAAGCCCCAGGCAGAACACCCGCAGGCGCTCTGGATCGTGCCGGGTGACCCCCGAGCGGATCTTCACCGTGAGAGGTCCATCCACCACTGCCCTCGCCTCCCTGATGATCCTTGACGCAAGCTCAGGCTCATCCATGAGCCACACGCCCCATCGGTAACGCATGACCACCCCCCGGGTACAGCCCATGTTGATGTCGTAGGCCTCGAACCGCCCCTGGAGCCGCTTGAGGGCACGGGCGATTCGCTCCGGATCCCGCCCCGCCACCTGGGCCACAAGGGGGCGGTCGCTTTCAGCCCGGATGAGATAGGGGTCGGTTTCGAGCTTCTGGGTGGAAACGATCCTGGAGTTGAGCATCTCGGTGTAAAAGAGCCCGCAACCTCCGAAGTGCGCCACCAGTTCCCTGAAGGCCGCATGGGTGCAGTCCGCCATGGGGGCGAGGACGAGGGGCGGGTCGACGGACAGGTCCTGAAGATGGAAACCGCGGTGCATCTCCCGAGGAATGTTATAATCTGATGCAGGAGGCGTCAAAAGGATGGCGAGGATTTTGGTTTCCCCTGAAAGGATAGATGAAAAAATTCCCCTTCAGAGCCGTGAGATACGCTATCTGGTGAGGGTCTTGAGGCTCGAGGAGGGGGATGAGGTGGTGGTCTTTGACGGCCAGGGGCGTCAATTCCGCTCGAGACTCTTCGTGGAAGGCGGCAAATGGTGGCTCGAAATCGAAGAGGAACTCCCCGCCGAGACCGCCCCCCCCGTTAGGATCGTCCTCGCCCAGGGCCTGCTCAAGGGCGAAAAGATGAAGTGGGTGATCCAGAAGGCCACGGAGCTTGGTGTGGCGGAGATTGTTCCCCTTGTCACCGCTCGCTCCATCCCCATTTACGAGGAGGAAGCAGCAGAGCTCAAGGTCAGCCGGTGGCGGAGGATAGCCGAAGAGGCATCGAGACAATGTAACCGCGCTTCCGTCCCCTCCGTGAGGAGGCCCGTGGCGCTCGGGGAGTTCGCCAAAGAGGCATCGGGTCTCAAGCTTGCCCTGTGGGAGGGGGCGGCAACCCCCTTGAGGGAAGGACTATCTGGGGGGCAGCGGCCCGAAGAGATAAGCGTTGTGATCGGCCCCGAAGGAGGGCTTTCGGAGCCCGAGGCCGTGATGCTCGAACAAAAGGGATTTTTGCTGTTAAGCCTCGGGCCGAGGGTGCTGCGTTCGGAGACGGCTGCTCTTTCGGCCCTGGCGCTCCTTCAGCACATATTCGGAGATCTGGGGTAGATCCGAGGGCTTCTGAGAAGCCTGAATGCCCAGTGCCCCCTTACTGATCCGAAAGGCCGGAAGTAGTCCACTTAAGGAGGGTGTCCCTGTCCCCCGTGCCGAAATCTATCTCCTCGCATGAGGTGAAGTTGAAGGACTGGGACTTGTTGGAACAGGACGAATCATTGTAAGCGATGGCATCTTGCGAGATATAGGCCTTCTCCCCGGAGTTGATAGGGGTGCAGGAGGAGTAAGCCCCGCCAAGGGTGTAAAAGGTGCCGTCGTTGTTTGCCACAGTGTAGAACTCCCTCCCACAGCCCTTGGTTTTGTAAAGGCTTAGAAAATCCCTCCAACGCAGAAGGTCGTCGGAGTTGGGATTCTGGGCTTCGTAAACCCTGTCCCCGTCTGCGTTTCCCCCCTCGTAGGCCTTGTTGTGACCGGGGGCCAAAAGCACGAAGGCCACTGCAACAGTGTCCCCCCCAACGGTGACATAAGTCGTGGGGGTAGATGTCTCATGGATATAGGCCCCGAGCTGATGACAGAGGTTGTAAGGGGTTGTGTCCGTAAGGCGGGCGTTGGATAAATACCCTCCCGGACCATACCCTCCCGAAACGTCGTAATCAAACACCCTCCCGTAGGCGTCAGAGGCCTCCGCCCGGCTTAAATGAAGGGTGCCGTAGGGGAGTTTCCCGGTGAAGGCGTCGGTGTCTTCGAGGGTGTCGTTGTTCGAGTCGGCATAGGGCAGGCGGCCTTCCCTCAGCAGAAACCCCACAAGGGCTTCCTCTACCTTCTCCATCCGCTTAAGGGTCTTTTTCTCCCTGTTGGTCCGGGAGACGGAGCCCATGAGGGTGAATACCAGCCCCAACAATATCCCCAGCACCACCAGGGCGAGGGCCATCTCCAGGAGGGCAAACCCTTTTTGCTTTGGGCAAGCCATCTTAGAAATCAGCGGTCGAACCACCAGTAAAGATAGGCAGCCCAGTTGGGATCGGTGGGATAGGTAGCTTGCCCTTGAGGGTTGTCAGATGTTGACCATCTCACATTGCCACTCCCCGGTTCTCCGTCATCTATTTTGTTGTCTATAGATTGAGCCACCCATGCCGGCACCCTTGTGGCGCGGATGTAGTTGTAATTTCCGTACGGCGAAATACCCCCTCCGAAGTTGAACTGGCCGTTGAAAATGTGTCTGCGGTCGTTGTCCTGGACCAATTGCTGTTGTTTCATCTCATCCCAGGCTGTATCGTCATCGTCTATTATCCCATCGGGGGGATTGTCGGTGTCTCCGGCATATCTGCCTATTCTGTCGAGGTAGGTGAATTGGGCGGAGGCTATGTACCGCAGCTTGGTGAAGAACTTCTTCTCCTTCGCACTTTTTATCAGCTCCTGGCCTCGGAGCACCGCTCCCATCAGGATGCCGATGATCACCAGGACCACTGCTAGCTCGATAAGGGTAAATCCCCTCTTGTCTTCCATGGCGATTTTCCTCCCTTTCGATCGCTCTTCCACCACAGGTGAGCAAATTTTAGGCCACTCACAATTCGTAGAGCCCCTTTCCTGGACGGCATAGTTGAAGTATTACAGGCTGGCAAGATACCTCTTCCTTCCCCTTTTTCGGCGGAGGCGATCACCAATGCAAAGAGGCCAGATCGTCCATCCATGTTCTCATGTGGACAACCTGGCCCTCATGCACACCATGTTAGAAATTCATCCATATATCCAGATACCCTGAAGATGGATAATTGTCACCGTTGCATGCGGCGCCGGCATAGCGAGCTATAGAGCCCGTCGTGCACTTACCATCGTCAAGGGCCCTGTCTATAGCCTCTGCGGCTGCGGCTTCGATATTTCTCAACGTTATCCACAATCCGCTCCGTGATTGTCCTCCTACTGTGTAAGTACCGGTGAACATATCCAACGGTCCACCAAAGGCATGTTTGGGAGTCATGGTTGCGGGGTTGCGGTCAGTGGGATCGCCACTGATTATGTTGGCGTATCTTAAATGTCGCCAAATGTAACAGCTTTCTCTTGGATAACCATTAGAGCAATAACCCCCTTCCACCGCTCCATCGCCATCCCCGTTTGGAGCACCGGACCACCTGCTTCCGGCTCCCGGGTCATCTCCCGGGTAATAGCCGTATTTGTCATAGTAAGTGTAGAAGGCTGCCATCATCTCCCTTATCTGACTCTGGACCCTTTTTACCTTGGCATTGAAGATCATCTCTTGGGCCTTCAACACTGCTCCCAGGATGATCCCTATGATCACCAAAACGATGGCTAGCTCAACTAGTGTAAATCCCCGGCGGTTCCTTCTTATGCTACCGATCATATCTACACCTCCTGGTCGTTTTTTTATGGTTTTCGCAAAAGAGGTGCCAAAGAAGAATTGTTGCCTTTTGTAGAATCTTTTCTGACAAATTTTGTCACATGCAGTGACATTCTTGCAAAGTGCAAAGAGTTTCTTCCACCATAAATGAAAAGATGTTATATTTCAAGGCCAAAGGAGGCCGGTCATGCAGGAAGGACGTAAGAGGCTTGGGGAAAAGCTCATAGAAAAGGGGCTCATCAGCCCTGAGCAGTTGCGGATCGCCCTTGAGATCCAGCGTTCCACAGGGGAACTCCTCGGGGAGGTACTGGTCAATGCGGGCTTCATCAGCCAAGAGCAATTGAACACTGCCCTGAGCGAGGAGATAGGCGCCACAGCGCTGTCTACCCTTGAGGATGTAGTGCCCGATCCGGAGGCCCTGAGGATACTCCCCAAGGATGTCGCCCAACGCTACAGGGCTGTGCCGTTGCTCCTTGAGGACAACTACCTCACCGTGGCCATGGTAAACCCCTACGACGTGGTGACGGTGGACGCCCTGAGGAAGGCCACGGGAAAGATGATAAAGACCATCGTGGCCCCGGAGGCCGAGATTCTCAAGGCCATCGATCTCTGGTATGTGGGGGAGGAGGACCGGCTGGACGACCTCATTCGGAAGGCCTCTGAGTCCGTGGGGAGGCTAGGGGAGGAGCTCATGGGGGAGGAAGCCCCCGTTGTGAAGCTGGTGAACCTCATGCTCATCGAGGCAGTCAAGGAAAGGGCCACCGATGTGCACTTGGAGCCCGAGTCCTCGGCGACGGTCCTGCGTTACCGGGTGGACGGGCTGCTGAGGGTGAAGAAGCTGCTGCCCAAGGTCCTCGAGCGGTCGATCATATCCAGGATAAAGGTGATGTCCGGCCTGGACATCTCGGAGACCCGCCTTCCCCAGGACGGGAGGGCCGATTTCCGCTTCGGCGGCAGGGTCCTCGACCTGAGGGTATCGGTCTTCCCAACCTCCCATGGGGAGAACGTGGTGATAAGGATCCTCGATCGCGCCCGCCTCATCACCCGGGTGGAGGCCCTGGGGTTCGGAGGGCAGCAGCTTGAGACCTTCAGGCGTCTGATCCACCGCCCCCAGGGGATGGTGTTGGTGACGGGGCCGACTGGCTGCGGGAAGACCACGACGCTGTATGCGGCGCTCAACGAGATCAACTCCACGCGAATAAACATCATGACCATCGAGGACCCCATCGAATACGAGCTCTTCTTCGTGAGGCAATCCCAGGTCAACCCCAAGATTGGCCTGACCTTTGCTAAAGGTCTGAGGACGATCCTCCGCCAGGACCCAGATGTGATTCTGGTGGGGGAGATCCGTGATGAGGAGACGGTAGAGGTGGCCATGCACGCGGCCTTGACAGGCCATCTGGTCTTTTCGACCCTGCACACCAACTCGGCCGTACAGGCCATACCGCGGTTGAGGTACATGGGGGCGGGCCCCTATGTCTTGGCCTCGGCTTTGGCCGGGGTCGTGGCCCAGAGGCTGGTGAGGATGGTCTGCCCGGAGTGCCGCGAGACCTACCCCCCGACGGAGGAGGAACTGGAGATGATCTCCCGGGCCCTCGGCGACAAACTCCCTCGGGGGTCAACCCTTATGCTCGCCAGGGGCAGGGGGTGTAAACGCTGCGGGAACACCGGCTACATGGGGCGCACGGCGGTGGCTGAGGTCTTCGAGGTGGATAGGGAGCTCTTCGATCTCATTTCGGGTGATGCCAGGGTGGAGGAGATAGAGAGGGCTTTGAAGGAGCGCGGCTACATCACCATGTACCAAGACGGGCTGATGAAGGCCCTTGAGGGGGTGACGACGCTGGACGAGGTGAGGAGGGTGGTGGTCTGATGCCCCTTTACCGATATCAGGCGGTGAACGCCTCGGGGGCCGTGGAGGGGGGGATCATGGAGGCCCCCGATGAGCCCTCGCTCTATCAGGTCCTCAAAGGGCGGGGGCTGCTGTTGGTCAAGGCCAAGCCGTGGAGGCCCATCATCAGGCCTCGCAAGATCAACCCCCGACACATCATCGAGTTCGCCCGCACCATGGATTACATCATCCGGGCGGGGGTTCCCATCCTCGAAGGGCTCGAGGAGGCGGCCAGGGCCGCCCGCGATCAGCGCCTGAAGGAGGTGTTGTTCACGGTGCTGAGAGACGTGGAGGCGGGCAGTTCGCTCTCCGAGGCCCTGAAGGTCCATCCCCACGCCTTTTCCCCTTTTTTCGTCTCGGTGGTGAGGGCAGGGGAGGCATCGGGGCAGCTCGACAGGGCCTTCAGGGATCTGGCCACTTACATGGAGTGGACGGAAAACCTCAAGGCGAGGGTAAAGCAGGCCCTTACCTACCCGGCCATCGTCATGGTGCTTGTGGCGATAGCCCTGGTGGTCTTCGCCACCTTCGTCATCCCAAAGCTGATCAGATTCATCCAGGAGCTGAACCGTCCCATGCCCCTTCCGACACGGATCCTCATCGAGGTCTACGGGCTGTTCAGCCGTTTCTGGTTCGTCATCCCGGGGATCATCCTCGCCGTAGTGCTCTTCTTCGTCTTGAGCCGTAAGGTGGAGTGGTTGAAGTGGCGCTGGGACAGGCTGAAGCTGAAGCTGCCAGCCTTCGGCGAGCTCTTTCTGTTGGTGCCGCTTACGCGTTTCCTTCGCTATGCGGAGATGCTCTACAGGGCGGGGATCCAGATCTACGATCTCCTCGAGATAACCCGAGAGGTGTTGAGGAACAAGGTGCTGGAGGCGAAGCTCGACAGGGTGAGGGATTTGATCCTCGAAGGGGAGAGCCTGTCTCAAGCCATGGAGCAGGCTGAGCTCTTTCCGTCTCTGGTGAGGCGTTCCATCCGAGTGGGAGAGAGGACCGGTGATCTGGAACGGGTCCTGGTGGAGCTGGGCAGGCAGTACGACGAGGAGCTGGACAGAGGGCTCCGCCGGCTGGTCTCGCTCATAGAGCCAGGTCTGCTCATCATCATTGCAGGGGTGATCATATCGATAGTGGTGGCCGTCATCTGGCCCATTTACAGCATGCTGGGGGAGATAAGTTGAGAGAAGTCCTCCTCTACCTGCGCGACGGGGTGCTCTGGGGCCTGGACGGGGATCGAGAGGTTGAGGCTCCCCTTGAGGAGTTTCCCCTTATGCGCAGGCGAGCCGTCCTCATGATGGAGGATGAGGGGCTGTGGTACAAGGTCCTCACCCTTCCCCCTTCTCCCCACCTCGACCTCAAACGCCTTACGGAACACGAGGCAAGGGAGAGCCTCGAGCGTCCTGAGGATTATGTCCTCAGGGGTAGGGTGGTAGGCGAGAGGGAGGGGGGTGTCGTCTATCTCATTGTGGCCCTTAAGCGGGAGAGGATCGCTGAGGTAATGGATGCCCTCGAGGCAAAGGGGATCCATGTCTCCAAAGTCATCTCCCCTCTGGACCTCTTCCTCGAGCGAGGCAAGGGATGGGTAGAGGGGCGCAGTTGCTGCCTCTTGCTGATAGATGGGCAAGAGGTCACCATCCTGCTCTACGCCAAGGGGGAGTTCGTCTTCTGGCGGGAGTTCAAACTGGCAACCCCTGTGGAGGACCCCCAGGTGGCTGATGAACTGGCCACCGAGCTCAGGCGGTCTGCCCTCTATTTGCTCCAGGAGTACAAGGTGAGGGCAGAGGTAGGCATAGTGGTTTCGCCACCTCGATGGCTCACGGAGGAGGTGGCTGCGGATGTGGCCGCCAAAAGCGGCCTTCGGGTGGAGCGCGTGCCCCTTGCGGAGAGGTCCTCCCCATGGCTCGCCCTAATGGAGGAGGCCAGGGATCTGATCCCTCGTCTCCCCTCCCTCATCCCCAGGGATGTGAGGGTGGCCTCTTTTCTCGGTCGTAGGCGCGTCGCTGTGACCCTTTTGGCCCTGCTGTTGTCGGTTTTTTCCCTCTCGTGGGCGGGATTGAAGGCCCTCGAGTACCGAGCCCTCGAAGCGGTGCTTGAGCAGTCGAGAAGGGTTATAGAGATGTGGCAACCCCTCCTCGAGAAGAGGAGGGAGAGGCTTGAAGAACTGCAGAAGCTCAAGGCCTCCAGGGAGGGGCTTTTCCGGATGCTCAAGGAGAGGTCTGCGGTTCGCTTCCCCCTCGAGGCCTTGGGGTATCTCGTGCCTCGGGGGGCCTTCCTCAAGAAGGTCGTATGGCGCAGAGAT
The DNA here is from genome assembly GCA_964525275.1 of uncultured Thermodesulfobacteriota bacterium. Lineage (GTDB taxonomy): Bacteria > Desulfobacterota > B13-G15 > B13-G15 > B13-G15 > CAZGDM01. Next base: position 12,426 of record CAZGDM010000008.1, read on the forward strand.
CAAGGTGGCGAGCAAATGGAGCTGGAGATCGAGGTGGAACACGAGGATCTCGAAAGGCGCTACACCCTCTATCAGCGTCTCATCGATGACCTAAGGGGTGCCCCTTTCGTGGAAGAAGTCCGTCCCGAGCCCTCCAAGCTTTTGACCGAGGGCGTCTTCTCCCTCACGGTGGTCCTGAAGGAGATCGGAGATGGGGCCTAAGGGATTGGGGCGGCTTTTGGTAGTGCCAGCGGTGATCCTCGGTTTCGGATTGGCAGGGGGGGCGGTTGGGATCTACTACAGCGTAAAGGCCGGGGATGCCAAGGAGGAGATAGAGAGGGCTCAGCAACTTGAGCGTCAGCGGCGCGAGCTTCTGCAGGCCCTGGATGAGGTGGAGAGGGAGATAAGGGAGTTCAGGACCAAGTGGGACATGGATCTGTGGATTCCTCCTTTCTCAGATAGGCTTCAAGCCGAGATCTTCACCCTCGGGCGTCTGCAGGAGATCTTCGAGTCCTCAGGGGCGGAGGAGGTCAAGGTGCAGCAGACCGCCCCTGCCCGCCTTCGGACTCCGCAAGGGCGGGGTCGTGTGCCCCAGAGGACAGGCACCCAAGGGGTTGGGAAGACTCCAGAGGAGGCGGCGGTTTACTTGATGGCCGAGGCGAAGTTCAGGCGCTGGAGGGATTTGTTGAAGGTGATAAGGGGGATAGAAGAAGGTCCTCCTCTGTTCATCCTGGAGGATATGGAGTGTAGGAAAGAGGGGAGGTCTATCTCCGTCGTGATGACGGTCCGTTTCCCCCTGAGGAGGGAACATGAGGGCTAAGAAGGTGCTGCTGATCGTCCTGATCGCAGGGGGGGTGGCGGCGGGAGGGTATCTGTTCTTCAGAGGCGGAGCTCCCCCAGCCACCAAGGTTCCCCCTGGGGTCCCACCCTCAGCAACCGAAAGGGGGCCTTTTGGGGGTAGGGTGTCCCTCAGGGAGGTCAAGGCATATATAGAGGGTTTACGAGAGAGGCCCATACGGAACCCCTTTCTCAGCTCGCGGGACCTGGAGTGGGATCGCTTTTTGGAGAAACTCAAACTCCCTCGGGTGGAGGGGGTCGTCCGGATCGGGGCAGAGCGTTTGGCGGCCATAGAGGGGAAGTGGCTCAAGGTCGGAGATAGGGTCAAGGGGTTTGTCCTGACCAAGGTGGAGGATCGAGGGGTTACTTTGAGGAGAGGGAAGGCCACCTATTTCGTGCCGGTGGAGGAAAGGAGATGAGGAAAGTCCTTTGTCTGCTGATGGTGATGGGGCTTTTTTGTGGGTGTATCGCGACCACAAAGGAAGTGAAGCGGGCTGAAGCCAAAAAAGAGGAGGGCTCGAGGATCTCTCTACCCCCCCAGAAGGCGGTTAAGCCGCGTCAGGTCCCGAAGCTGCCGCCCCCGCCCGAGCCCGTGCTCTCCTTGAAGAGGCCTGAGGACTACGGGCTCGATGTGTCGGTCTCGGTCAGCGTCAAGGATGCAAGCCTTAAGGAACTCCTGATGACCATGGCCAGACAGGCGGGCGTCAACATAGTGGTGGATGACGACATAGAGGACAGGCGGGTGAGCGTCACGTTGAAGGACGTCCCCCTTTGGCAGGCCCTGAAGGCGGTCCTTGAAGCTCAGAGGCTCTACTTCAGGCCGTATCCGGGGTATATCCGCATCTCGAGGATGACCACGCGGTTCTTCCACATAGATTACGTGGTGAGCTCCAGGGGAGGGGCGAGCAGCACCTCGGTGGTCCTTGTGTCGGGTGGCACGGAGGGATCTGGGGCCACTTCATCCAACGTGGCCTCCAGCGAGGAGATAAACTTCTGGCAGAGTTTCGAGGAGAGATTGAAGGAGCTGATGAAGGACCCCTTGTACGAGATCCTTCAGGCCGAGTACCGACGTCGCCAGCTCCAGAAGGACCTGTCCCTTCTCCCTTACGAGGAGGACTACGAGAAGGAGATGAAGGAGCACAGATTGAGGATGTTTCGGCTGAAGAGTGAGATCTTGGAGAAACAGTTAGAGATGGGGATGGTGGAGGAAGGGAAGCTGGGGGCCTTAGGGGCGGCGGAAGGGGCAGTTGCGGAGGAGACCGAGGCCGCGGAGGCGGCCGCCCGGGCAGAAGAGGAGGAAGGGATCCTCGGTTCCTACACCATCGACCCTCAGACGGGCACCGTCGTCGTGACCACCACCCCGGAGGTGATGAGGCGGGTGGAGCGCTTCATCGCCGAGGTGAGGGAGGAACTCAAGCGACAGGTGCTCATAGATGTGCAGATCCTCGAGGTGGCCCTGTCTGAGGAGGAGGCCCTGGGGATCGACTGGTCGGGCTTTCCGGGGACCATACAGTTCTTCAGATTGCCCGATCTCGAGCCGGCGGTGGAGGCCTCCATAGGTGCCGCTGGTGGCGGGGGAGGTGGAGGGGGCGCTGCAGGGGGAATTGTCTCTCCTTTGGCGACACCGCCCTTTTCCTTCAGCCCGACAGGGGGGCTGCAGCTCGGGGTCCTGAACATGCTCGATGAGGACTGGGCCTATCAGCACACCATCAATGCGCTCATTTCCTTCCTCAAGCAGAAGGGGCAGGTGAAGGCCATCGCCAGGCCGCAACTGGTCACCATGAACAACCAGCCAGCCATCGTCTCCGTAGGGGTGAATGACTTCTACGTCACCTATGAACTCACCACCACGGCGGCTGAGGGGGGGGTGTCCACCACTGCCGTGACCAGCAAGCTCAACCCCATATTTATAGGGGTGACCCTGCACATCACGCCCCAAATAAGCCCCACAGGGGAGGTGATCCTCAAGATCGTGCCGGCCATAAACCGGAAGGTGGGGGAGAAGACGGTTCCCACCGGGATCCCCTCCGCCCCCACGCAGGTGATCCCCATCATCGAGACCCGGCAGACCTCGACCGTCGTGAGGGTGAGGGACGGGCAGATAGTCATCCTCTCAGGCCTTATCCAGGAGAAGGACGAAGGGGTGACCAGGAAGGTCCCCGGCCTGGGGGAGGTCCCGATCCTCGGAGGTCTTTTCAGGCACAAGACCAAGGGAAAAGTTCGCTCGGAGCTGGTGATCATCGTCACCCCGAAGCTCAGGGAGCCCTTCCGCCCGGAGGAGGAGCTCGGGTACAAGAGGATAGGGAGGCTCGGGTGTACGAGCGGTTCTTCGGCCTAAGGGAGAACCCCTTTAAGCTCTCCCCGGACCTCAAATATTTCTTGGTCTCGGGAAGGGTGAAGAGGGTGCTTGATCAGCTCTTTTACGGCCTCGAGCAGGGGATGGGGTTCATGATGATCACCGGGCCGGTGGGCGTCGGGAAGACGAGTCTGCTGCGATATTTCATGTCGCTGCTGGACGAACGGGTGGAACGGGCATACCTCTTCAACCCCAACCTCGGCGACGGCGAGGAGCTATTGCTCTTCCTCTTGAGGGATCTGGGGGTGAACGGGCTGAAGGGGCGTCGTAAGTGGCGTAAAGTGGAGCTGCTCGAGCGGCTTCAGGGATACCTCCTGGAGCGATACCGGCAGGGGAAGAGGGTTTTGTTCATCGTAGACGACGCCCAGGCAGCTCCCTATCCCATCTTGGAGGAACTGAGGCTGCTGTCGAACTTCGAGACCGAGGAGGAGAAGCTCTTCCAGATCCTTCTCGTGGGTCAGCCGGAGCTGGAGGAGAGGATAAAGGAAGACCTCCCTCAACTCTACCAGCGGATAGCCATAAGGGCTCACCTTGCCCCCCTGGACCGAGAGGGGACGGTTGCCTATGTCCACCACCGGATAGCTTCGGCAGGGGGAAACCCGACCATCTTCAGCTCAAGGGGGCTCAAAGCCCTGTGGAAGGCATCAAGGGGCATCCCCCGACTGATCAACCTCATCGCCGACAGGGCCCTGCTCGCAGGCTTCGTGAGGAACAGCCGCACCATCGGCCGCAAAGAGGTGAAGATGGCGGTGAAGGACTTGGAGGAGGGAGGATGAGCCTCATCGAGGAGGCCCTCAAGAAGGCCCAAAGGGAAGGAGAGCCCCCTCGCTTTAGGCCTACGGGGGGTGGGAAGGCAGGGAGGGGAGGGAGGAGAGGGCCCAAGTTGATGATAGGGGTCATAGTGCTACTGTTTTTGGTCGTGGGAGGGGCCTATTTTCTCCTCAGGTATTACGAAGGCTTGCCGGTGGAGCTGATCAAGGCGTCGTCCAGGGCCCTCAGTATTCTTCCCCAGGAGAAGGCCCCAGTCCTTCAGGAGGTCCCTTCTCCGGCATCTCCGTCTAAAGGGGAGATTTCCTCCTCCGGGGCTGCGGAGGGAGGCGTTGCCTTCAAGGTCGAGGAGGTCTCCGGACCTGAAAAGGTGAAGGAGGCCTCCGTGCAAGGGGAAAAGCAGAAGATCGTCCCCTCCGTCTCTCCCCCCGAGAGTAAGCCCAAGCCCCCCCTTCCCGCCGGAAAGGCGGCGACCCCTCAAAAGGCGACCCAGCCCCCTCGGAGGACGGAGGCCAAGGTCGAAGGGCGGGAGGCCTTTCGACCTGGGAAAGGAAAGGGACGCACAGGGGGGGCTCGGAGAAAAGGGGCTAAGGCCCAAAGCCGGGGGGACCGGTCCATCGGGACCCTCCTCTCCGAGGCCTTCAGGGCAGCTGAGCGGGGGGATCTGCGGGAGGCCCTTGGGCTCTACAGTGCTGTGCTCAGAAGGGATCCGGGCAACTTCGAGGCGCTGCTCAACCGGGGGGTGGTCCTCGGGAAGATGGGAGACTTGCAGGGTGCGAAGAGGGATCTGGAGGCCGCCCTTGAGGTCAAGCCCTCGGACGCCGGTGCCCTAAACGCCTTGGGGGTGGTTCTGATGCAAAAGGGGGAACTGAAGGAGGCCGAGGACCTCTTCGAGAGGGCAGGCGACTCCATGGCGATGGTGAACCTGGCGCTGCTCAGGTGGCGCCAGGGGAGGGGAGAGGAGGTCCTGGGGTTACTCGAGCGGGCCCAGGAACTCGATCCCCACAATCCCTATCCTTACTACTATGAAGGCCTCTTCCTCCAGGGGATGGGGAGGAAGGAGGAGGCCATGGAGCTCTTCCGCAGGGCCTATGCCTTGGCCAGGGACCGAGGAGAAGTAGGTCTCATCAACCGCCTGGAGGCCCTTCGCGCAAGCCCCTGATCCGCGCGTCGCAAATCCTGTACCCGTCCTCGAAGAGGAAGACGGGGTTGAGGTCCAGTTCCCCGATCCACGGCGTTTGGAGGACGAAGGAGGACACTCCGATGAGGAGTTCCTCAAGCACTGAGAACTTGACCCTGTATCCCCTGGCCCCGTGGAGGAGGAAGCCGGCCCTTAGCTCGGTGAGCATCTCTTCTATGTCCCTGCGCTCGATGGGGAGGAGGCGAAAGGAGACGTTCCCGAGGACCTCCACGAAGATCCCACCGAGGCCGAAGGCCACCACCGGGCCGAAGAGGGGATCCCTGATGGCGCCTACGAAGGCCTCAAATCCCTGGCCTACCTCTTGGACGAGGAGGGGCCCCGCGGGTTGAATCTCCCTGAGCTCCCTGAAGGCTTCCCTCACCTCCTCCGCGTCCTTGAGAGGGACTTTCACCCCGCCGAGTTCCGTTTTGTGTTCCGCCCCGGCTATCTTCAAGGCCACGGGATAGCCCATTTCCCCGGCCAGGGCCACCGCCCGGTTTTCGTCCTCCGCCTCCTCCGTGCGGAGGATCCTCAGACCTGCACAGCGTATCAGTTCCAAGGCCTCCTTTCCGCCCGTTATCTTCTGGCCAACCACTTCCTGATCCTCTCCCAACGCCAAAGATTCACCATGGCCTTTGTGGCGCGTTCAGGGGTGGGCAGGATCACCATCCCCTTTCCATCCACCTCCTGGAGTTCCTCCCATACCCCCTCAGGGGCAGGGAAGGAGCCGATGACGGGTTTGAGCAGGGGGAAGGCAGTCCCCAGGAAATCCTTCACCGCCGAGGCGAGGGCCAAGTTCGCCGAGGCGAAGGTATTGAGGAAGAGGACACCATCAGTTGTCTCATCCTCCAAGACCGCCCTGAGGATGTTCAACGTGGCCTTGGGGTCGTACCACGCCGGTCCCATGTCCACGGGGTTCGATCGCATGGCTACTGGTGGAAGGATCTCCTCGATCTTTTCGCGGGTCCGCGGGGAGAAAGGGGCAAGCCGGAGCCCTCCGGCCTCCACCCCGTCCGAGGCGATCACCCCCGGCCCCGCCTGACTCGACAGGACCGCGATCCTCGGCCCCTTCAGTGGAGGCAGGGCCTCCAGGGCCTTGGCCGTGTCGAGCAATTCCTCCGTGTCCTCCACCTCGAGGATTCCTCCCTGGCTGAGGACTCCCCGCCAGATTCGATAATCCCCAGCGAGGGACCCCGTGTGCAGCCGACTGGCACGATCCCCCTTCTTGCTCCTCGCGGCTTTGTAAGCGAGCAGGGGTTTACGGCCCCGGAGATCTCTCCCCGCCTCGATCAGCGCCCGGGGCCTCTCCATGCCCTCTATGTAAAGGGCGATCACGTGGGTTTCGGGGTCCTCCGCCAGCAGTCGGACCATCTCGGGGAAATCGACGTTCAGACGGTTGCCCAGGCCCACGAGCTTGGACATCCCCAACCCTTCCTTCAAGGCGATAAACCCGCTGAGATGACAGAACCCCCCGCTCTGGCTCACCAGGGCGATTCCCCCCGGCTTTATCAGGGAGAACTCCGGGGTGAAGGAGGCGTTGACCTTCGCCGGGAGGTTGACGAATCCGAAGGTATTGGGACCGAGGATGGGGAGTCCCCACTGCGAGGCCCTATTTGCCACTTCCTGCTGGAGCTCGGCCCCGCGGGGGTCCTCCACCTCCCCGAAGCGGGCCGTTATGAGCACCATCCCTTTCACCCCTTTTCTCCCGCAGCCGTCCACGATCCCGGGGACCAGAGGGGCAGGGACAGCCACCACTGCGAGATCCACCTCCCCCGGGATCTGCTGCACCGATCTGAAGGCCTTGAGACCCCATACCTCTGTAACCCTCGGGTTCACGGGGTAGACCCTTCCCCCATATCCCCCTCGAAGGAGGCTCTTCATGACGTGATAGCCGAGCTTTCCGAAATCATCGGAGGCCCCTACCACCGCAACCGATCGAGGGACGAAGGAAATGGCCAGCCTGTCCAAAAAAGGGGGAAGGGCCATTTTCAAGTCCTCTTGAAGCGCCTATGTAGTTCCTCCAGGGTGATCTCGATGAAGGTGGGCCTGCCGTGGGGACAAGTGCGGGGATGGGACGTCGAGAAGAGCTCCCGCAGTAGCCTGCCGATCTCCTCCGGGGTCATAGGGGTCGATGCCTTGATCGCCCCCCTGCAAGCCAGAAGCACTCGAGCCCGTTCAAGGCCGTTATCACCTGTGATCTCCGAGGCGACCTCTTCGAGCGTCTCCTTGAGTTCGTGGACCCGGATGAGACTTGGGATGGCCTTCACGGCCACACTCCTCGGCCCGAAGGGTTCGATCTCAAAACCCAAGGCGGCCAGCTCGGACCGCCTCTGGAGGAGCACCTCCGCCTCCGTTCCCTGGAGCTCCACCACCGCCGGCAAGAGAAGCTTCTGCGCCGGGACGCGTCGGGATTTCAGGCGTTCGTAAAGCACCCTTTCGTGGGCGGCATGCTGATCGATGACCAGAAGCCCCTTCTCCCCTTCCACCAGGAGGTAGGTCTGGCCTATCTGCCCCAGGGGTCTGAAACGGTCCTCTCCCCCCTCAGGCCTTAAGGGGAGGGTTGGTACGTAAGGGGCAGGGGACTCTTGGACCTGGCTCGATGGGGGACGGGATATCCCCGGGGGGAGATGGACATCCCCCGAGCCGAGGACCTCCTCCAGGGCCTCCCGGAGGAGGTGGTATACGTCCTCGGGGTGGCGGAACTTCACCTCCATCTTCGTAGGGTGGATGTTGACGTCTACCTCTTCAGGGGGGACCTCGAGGAATAGCACCGCCACCGGGTAAGCACCGCGGGGCAAAAGCCTGCTGTACGCCTCCCCCAGGACCTTGCCGAGGATTTTGTCCCTAATGTATCGGCGGTTGACGTAGAAGTAGATCCCGCGGGTGTTACCCCGGGCATAAGGGGGCAAGGTCACCCACCCCTTGACCCTGAGGGGGCCGTCTGTGCGATCTACCTCTGCGAGATGGGGGTGGAGCTCACGTCCCAGGATCGCTGCCACCCTGTCCCTTTCCGAGGACGGCTGCAAGGAGAGGATCTCGCGTCCCTCGTGTTCCACTCGGAAATCCACCTCCGGCCTCGCCAGGGCCATCCTGATCACCGCTTCGGTGGCGTGGCCCAGCTCGGTCTGGGAGGCCTTGAGGAATTTGCGCCTCGCCGGCAGGTTGAAGAAGAGGTCCCTTACCTCCACCTGGGTCCCCCTGGGTGCTCCCACCTCGCGCTTTTCCTTCAACTGCCCCCCTTCCACGACGAGGCGGACAGCTGGGTATCCCTCGGCCCGAGTGACGAGGATCAGCCGGGAGACCTCAGCCATGGCGGCCAGGGCCTCTCCTCGGAAACCAAGGGTGAGGATGCGGCCCAGGTCCTCTTCAGAGGCGATCTTGCTGGTGGCGTGACGTTTAAGGGCCAGCTCCGCGTCCCCCGGGGTCATGCCCTCTCCGTCATCGGTCACCCGGATGGCACGCCTGCCCCCATCTACCAGCTCCACCCGTATGCGGCTTGCCCCTGCGTCCAGGGAGTTCTCCACGAGCTCCTTGACTACCGAGGCGGGACGTTCGATGACCTCTCCTGCAGCGATCTTGGAGACAAGCCCTGGAGGAAGAATCCTTATCCTCCCCAAGCCTCAATCTCCTCCCTTTCGGCCTCAAAGCCTTTACGGCCCATGAGCCCCCAGGTGAGCCGTTTTCCCTTTTCAACCGCAGGTTGATCGAAGGGGTTGACCCCGTAAAAGGACCCGAGCAGCACCGTCTCCACCTCCCACAGGAAGAAGAGGGCCCCCAAGGCCCTGGGGGTCGGTCCGGACAGGGTCACGGTGTAGTTGGGTCTACCCCTCTGGGTGAGGACGTACTGGGTAGCCCGACGTTCTGCCTCAAGGAGCTCCCCTATCTCCTTCCCTTTGAGGCTTTCAGCCTCCTCTGCAGGGAAGTCCACTTCGGGGATGGGGGCCTTTAGGGGATGTCCCTTGAGGCGGAGGAAGGTGAAGACCTTGTCCCTCGGGCCTTCGAGCCAGAGTTGGAGCTGTGAGTGTTGATCGGTGGTGCCTCTCGCTGAGACCGGCGTGGGAGCTATGTCCTCTCGCTTTCCAAGGCTTTCCCCGATCAACTGGGCCCTCCAGGCGGCCAGTCCCTCGAGGGCATCCCCGTAGGGACAAGTCACCCAGATGCCTTTCCCCATCCTGGTGTGAAGCAGATAGAGCAGTGATGCGGTCTCCAAAGCAGGGTTGCCTTCTTCAGCCCTCAAGGCCCTGTCCGCCTCCACCGCCCCGAGCAATACCTCCTCCCCTTCGATTCCTAAGGCATAGGCGGGGAAGATCCCCACAGCGCTCAGGACCGAAAACCTCCCCCCTACCTTCGGCGGGATGGGCAGGGTGGTGAGCCCCTCCTCGGTGGCGAAGGCCCTGAGGGGGCCTTTCTCGGGATCGGTGATCACCACGATGCGTTCCCTCCAGTCGGAAAATCGCCTTTTGAGCATATCCAGGAAGAGGAGAAACTGGGCGAGGGTCTCCACGGTGGTCCCTGATTTGCTTATAACGATAACCAAGGGGTTCCCCTCTCGGGCCACCTCTAGGGCGTGACGACAACTCGAGGGGTCCACGTTGTCGAGAAAGAAGGCCCGAGGGCCCTCTGCGCCGGCGCTCCCCTCCGAACGCATCCACGGATGGAAGACCGCTTCGGCCAAAGCCTGAGGTCCCAGGCAGGACCCTCCGATCCCCAGAAGCACCACCGGATCGAACCCCCCCTTGAAGCGCTTCGAGACCTCGATCACCTGGTCCATCTCCCTCATATAGGGGAGGTCGAGGAAGGCCATTTCCCCCCTGCTCCTCGCCTCCTGGAGCCTCCACCACGCCCTCTGAGCCTGAGGGAGGAAGGCCTTCCATTCCCTGCGGGGTATGCCCCCTTCACCGGCCCTCTCCTCGTAGAGATTGGCCAGATCGACCTTTACTTCCATCTTCACCTCCTAAGCTTGCAGGAAGACCCCCATCCGACGGAATTTACCGTAGCGGCCTTCGATCAGCTCATCGGTGCTGAAACGCTTGAGCTCCTCCAGGTGCCGGATTATGGCCTCCTTCAACGCCATGGCCGCCCCTTGGTGATCCCTGTGGGCCCCTCCCAAAGGTTCGGGGACCACCTCGTCTATTACGCCGAGTTCCTTCAGATCCTCGGCGGTGAGCTTCAAAGCCTCGGCGGCCTGGGGTGCCTTCTCTCGGCTCCGCCAGAGGATGGCAGCACAGCCCTCGGGGGAGATGACCGAGAAGATGGCGTGCTCCAGCATCAGGATGCGATCGGCCACCGCTATAGCCAAGGCCCCTCCCGATCCTCCCTCGCCTATCACCGCCGCCACGATGGGTACCTCCAGGACGGCCATCTCCCTGAGGTTACGGGCTATGGCCTCTGCCTGACCTCTCTCCTCCGCCCCCACTCCTGGGTAAGCCCCCGGGGTGTCCACCAGGGTGATGATGGGTTTGCGGAAACGGGCTCCAAGCTCCATCACCCTCAGGGCCTTGCGGTAGCCTTCAGGGTGGGGCATGCCGAAGTTGCGGCGGTGCAATTCGTAAATGTCCCCCCCCTTTTGTTGACCGATTACCACTACCGTTTCCCCTTCGAGTTTGGCGAGGCCCGCCACTATAGCCGGATCGTCCCGGAAGGCACGATCCCCGTGCAGTTCGATGAAGTCCGTGAACATGAGGCGTATGTAGTCCAGGGCGTGGGGGCGTTCAATATGGCGGGCGAGCTGGGTCCGTTGCCAGGGGGTGAGGTTGGAATAGATCTCCCGCTTGAGCTTCTCGATCTTCGCCTCGATCTTCTTCAGCCGTGCCGCTACCTTCGGGTCCTCAGGGGAGGCGAAGTGCTTCAACTCCTCGTATTCCCGTTCGAGGTCCATAAGGGGGCGTTCGAAATCGAGGTAATGGCGCAGCACTACTCGACCTCCACGGCGTGGTAACCCAGAAACCCCTCCACCATCTTTATCATGTCCTCAGAAGGGGCCACCCCCAGGGACGGGGGCAACTGAAGGATTACTTCCTTGCGAGGGGTGAGGAGGTGTAGGAAGGCCTCACAGGGCCCAGGGTTGAGCTCGATGATCTGCTTGAGGGCCTTGAGGCGGTCGCGGGTGAGGCCATCGGCCCTGACCCGTATATGTACTTCCTTCGGAGTCGCATCCCTCTTTTCCTCGAGGGGCTTTATGACTTGAGCCCTTATGCGGGGCCGTCCCTCATCGTCCTTTTCGAGGATTCCCTCCACGATCAAGGGTTGCTCGTCGCCCAGCAAGGGCCTGCAGCTCCGGAAGAGGTCTGGAAAGACTACCACTTCCACCCTTCCCTTCAGGTCCTCAAGTTGGAGAACCGCCATTCTGTCCCCCTTGCGGGTACGGATCTCCCTGGCCTCTATCACGACTCCCCCTACCTTCACCCGTTCGCCGGAGGCCAGATCAACCAGGGCGTCTATTCCCGAGGATACCTCCTTCTGGAGCCGTTCCTCAAAACGTTTCAAGGGATGGGAGGTGAAATAGAATCCAAAGGCCTCCTTCTCCGCCTGAAGGAGCTGCCCTTCTGGCCACTCTTCGAGGTCGGGAAGCTCCGGGGATTCCTCCAGCTTGGTGAAGAGGCTCGACTGCTTCGATCCCTTCTTCGCTGCCCTCGAGGCCTGTTGCATAGCCTCAGGGAGGATGGCCATGAGTTGAGAGCGCCTCGCGCCGGTGGAGGCGAAGGCACCGGCCTTGATGAGGCTTTCCACCGCCCTGCGGTTCACGCGCCTGGAGTCCACCCGTCGACAGAAGTCGAGAAGATCCCTGAAGGGGCCTCCCTCCCTCGCCTCGAGGATGGCCTCTACCGCCTGGCGGCCGACGTTTTTGATGGCCCCGAGGCCGTAGCGGATCTTGGGTGGGGAGTCGCCTTCGACGGTGAACTCCCAGCTCGAGTGATTCACATCAGGGGGCAGGACCTCAATCCCCTTCTCACGGCATTCGGTGATGTAACGCATCACCTTATCCGAGTTGTCCATATCGGCGGTGAGCAGTGCCGCCATGAACTCCTGGGGGTAGTGGGCCTTGAGGTAAGCGGTTTGATAGGCCACCAGGGCGTAGGCGGCGCTGTGGGACTTATTGAACCCGTACTCGGCGAACTTGGCCATGAGGTCGAAGATCTCCGAGGCCTTCTGGCGATCCACCCCCTTGCGCACCGCCCCCTCCACAAACCTCTCCCTGAGGCGGGCCATCTCTTGGGGGTCCTTCTTGCTCATGGCCCTCCGCAACAGGTCCGCTTCCCCAAGGCTGAAGTCCGCCAGCCGGCTGGCGGCCATCATCACCTGTTCCTGGTAGACGATTACCCCGTAGGTCTCCTCCAACACCTCCTTCAAGGCGGGGTGGGGATAGCGGATCTGGCCCTTGCGGTGGCGACGCTTGATGAAGTCCTCGACCATTCCGCTCCCCAGGGGACCTGGCCGGTAGAGGGCCACCAGCGCCACCAGGTCCTTGAAGGTGGAGGGCTTGAGCTTGCGAAGTAGCTCCCTCATCCCCTGACTTTCAAGTTGGAACACTCCAGTGGTATCCCCCCTGGAGAGGAGCCGGTAGGTTTCCTCGTCGTCCAGAGGCAGCCCGTTGAGCTCCACCACTTCCCCCTTCCTCTTGGCCACCAGGTCCACGATCCGCCTCATCATGGTCAGGGTCTTCAGCCCCAGGAAGTCGAACTTCACCAGCCCGATCCTCTCCACGTCCTTCATGGCGAACTGAGTGGTGACCTCCCCTCCCGGGGCGCGGTAGAGGGGCAGGTAGTCCATAAGGGGACGATTGGCGATGACCACTCCCGCGGCGTGGGTGGAGGCGTGCCTCACCATCCCTTCCAGGCGCTGGGCGAACTCGAGGAGCTGAGCCACCCGCTCGTCCCGAGTGGCCATCTCCTTAAGCCTTGGTTCAACCTCCAGGGCTTCCCTGAGGGTGACGTTGGGACCTGCGGGGATGAGTTTGGCGATGAGGTCCACCTCCCGATAGGGGAGGCCGAGGACACGGCCCACATCCCTCACCACCGCCCTGGCCTGCATCTTACCGAAGGTGATGATCTGGGCCACTTTGTCGTGGCCGTACTTGTCCATCACGTAGCGGATCACCTCATCCCGACCTTCGTAACAGAAGTCCACGTCTATGTCCGGGAGGCTCACCCGCTCCGGGTTGAGGAAGCGCTCGAACAGCAGGCCGTGTTCCAGCGGGTCGATGTCGGTAATCCTCAGGGCGTAGGCCACGAGGCTACCGGCTGCCGAACCCCTCCCTGGCCCCACGGGGATGCCTCGTTCCTTTGCATAATTGACGAAATCCGCCACGATGAGGAAGTAGCCGGCGAAGCCCATGGAGTTGATGACCTGCAGTTCCTCCGAAAGCCTCTTCCAGTAGGGGTCGGCGTCGGCCACCTTCCTCTCGCTGAGCCTCCTCCTCAGCCCGTGGGTGGCGAGTTCCCTGAGGTAGTCCTCTAAGGAGGCCCCTCCCGGGGGTTCAAAATGGGGGAGGTGGTACTGACCGAGCTGGAGTTCCAGCTCACAGCGTTCGGCCACCTCAAGGGTGTTCTTCACGGCCTCAGGGACGTGGCTGAAGAGGGCCTCCATCTCCTCGGGGGGCCTCAGGTGGAACTGATCGGATGAGAAACGCAGGCGTTTAGGGTCTTGGAGGTTCTTGCCGGTCTGGATGCACAGTAGCACGTCGTGAAGCAGGGCATCTGAGCGCCTCAGATAGTGGCAGTCGTTGGTGGCCACCACCTTTACCCCCAGCTCTCGACTCAAGCGGACCAGGCCTTCGTTCACCCGCTTTTGTTCCTCGAGGCCGTTGTCCTGAAGCTCCAGGTAGAGCCTGCCCTCGTCGAACAGCTCCTTTAGGGCACCGGCCCTCTGTTTGGCTTCTTCATAGCGGCCCTGAAGCAGCAGGGAGGGGATTTCCCCCTTTAAACAGCTGGTGAGGGCGATGAGGCCCCGATGGTAGCGTTCGAGCAATTCCCAGTCGATGCGGGGTTTGTGATAAAAGCCCTCGAGGTATCCAAGGCTCACCAGATGGGATAGGTTCCGGTAGCCCTGGGCGTCAGTGGCCAGCAGGATGAGGTGAAAGGGGTCTCCGTCCTTGTCGAACCGGCTTCGAGGGGCGACGTACACCTCACAGCCCAGGATGGGCTTTATCCCGTGTTTTTTCGCCTCGTGGTAGAACTCAATGGCCCCGAACATGTTCCCATGGTCCGTGAGGGCCACAGCCTTCATTCCGTAGGTCTCGAGGAGGGGGAAGAGTTCCTCAAACCTTATGGCCCCATCCAGTAGGCTGTATTGGCTGTGAAGGTGGAGGTGGACGAACTCCTTACCCATGCCTCACTCCCACTCGATGGTACTGGGTGGTTTTGTACTGATGTCGTAGACCACCCGGTTGACCCCCCTCACCTCGTTGATGATGCGGGAAGATAGACGCTCGAGCAGTTCATAAGGCAGCCGGACCCAGTCGGCGGTCATCGCGTCGATGCTCTCCACCACCCTCAAGGCGATCACGTGTTCATAGGTGCGGCTGTCACCCATCACCCCCACGGTCTTTATGGGCAGAAGCACCGCGAAGGACTGCCAGACTCGTCCATACCACCCAGCCCGCCTCATCTCCTCCTCCACGATCCTGTCTGCCTCCCGTAGGATCCGGAGCCTTTCGGGGGTGACCTCGCCGATGATCCTCACGGCCAGACCTGGCCCGGGAAAGGGTTGTCGCTCCACTATCTCGGGCGGCAATCCCAACTCCCTTCCCACGGCCCTGACCTCGTCCTTGAAGAGCTCCCTCAAGGGCTCCACCAGTTGGAGGTCCATTTCCTCGGGCAGCCCACCCACGTTGTGGTGGGTCTTTATGGTGGCGGAGGGACCGCGGTAAGAGGTGCTTTCGATCACATCCGGGTATAGGGTCCCTTGGGCGAGATAGCGGACGTCGCCGATCTTTTTGGCCTCTTCCTCGAACACCCTGATGAAGAGGTTCCCGATTATCCTCCGCTTCTCCTCCGGATCGATCACCCCCCGCAAGGCCTCGAGAAACCTCTTCGACGCATCCACCACCCGTAGGTCGCCGTGGAGTCGCTCCCTAAAGGTGCGTTCCACCCGTTCCCTCTCGCCCGCCCGCAGGAGCCCGTTGTCCACGAACACGAAGACCGCCCGATCGGGGACCGCTCGTAGCAGCAAGGCCGCGGTCACCGAGGAGTCCACCCCCCCGGAGAGGGCGCAGATCACCCGCCCTTCGGTCACCTGCCTTCTTATGCGTTCCACGGCCTCTTCGATGAAGGAACGCATGTTCCAGGTGCCCGAGGCACGGCATACCTCGAAGAGGAAGTTTCGAAGAACGTCCCTGCCGATCTCGGTATGGGCCACCTCGGGATGGAATTGCAGGGCGTAAAGCTTTCGGGTGCTGTCGGCGATGGCGGCGTAAGGGGAGTTGGAGGTGTGGGCCAGGGGCCTGAAGCCCTCGGGGAGCCGCTCTACGCGGTCCCCGTGGCTCATCCAGACGCGATGAGGCTGTGAGGGATCGAGCCCTCTAAATATCTCATCGGGGTCGTCTATCCAGAGCTCCGCCCCTCCATACTCCCGCTCAGGGGCATGCCTGACTTCCCCCCCCAGGAGGTGGGCCATGAGCTGCATCCCATAGCAGATCCCCAAGATGGGGATGCCGAGGGCGAAGATCCCTCGGTCTGGCAGGGGGGCATGGGGCTCGTAAACGGAACTTGGCCCCCCCGACAGGATGAGGCCCTTGGGAGCCATCCCCTTTATGACCTCGGCGGGCAGCTCCGGAGGGTGGATTTCGCTGAAGACCCCGAGCTCCCTCACCTTTCTGGCGATGAGCTGAGTGTACTGAGATCCGAAGTCGAGGACCAGGATCCGCTCCATTACCCGTGAACATACACACTCCCCTCGAAGGGGTCAACGCCCTGAGGAGACCTCCTCGCGACGGTGGAGTTCTACAAAGGGCGGGGGATGTCCAGGTCCCTGTCGTCCCGTATGCCAATTCGCCGGACTTGAGGGGCATTTCGGTGGGGTGATCACACCCCCTGTCCCCAGAGGCGGGCGGCCATTCTTTTCCCTTTCCCCCATCGGTATCAGGACCAAGGGCGTGTGGTCTTCTGAAAGGTCATCCTGTATAATGCCCAAAACCTTTACAATGCCGAAGAGCAGGAGGGAAGCATGAAGATCGCGGGGCTCCTCCTTTTGGCCATGGTGGCAGGGGGTGTGATGGGCCTCCTCATCCAGGCGGCCTTCCTCTTGTGGGGGGCAAAGCTCGTGGGAATAGAGGAGCGCTCCTACGCCAAGGCCTTGATCACGGCTTTCCTCGGGGGGCTTGCTTCGCTACTGATCTGGTTCGTCCTGGGCGGCGTCCCCCTCGGAGGGGCCCTTTTGGCCTTCCTCGCGGGGTTCGTCGTTGTGGCCCTCATCATGGTCCCCATTTTCAAGACCACCTTCGGTAAGGCCTTAGGGGCTGCTGTCCTGGCCTGGGTCCTCGGCTGGGTGGTCATAGGTGGAATTAGCCTCATGATCGCCATCCTCTTCTTCGGAGGGGTGGCTGCCCTGTTTTGATGTTCCCTGCCTCGGAGGATGGTCATGGGCAAAGGGAAGATGTACCACCTCGCCCTGGACAGGGAGGCGACCATGGGGGCTCGCTTTGCCTTCCTGCCCGGGGCCCCTGAACGGGTCCCCAAGATCGCCCGCGCGTTCGATCCCCAGGCCCGAGAGCTCGCCTGGAGGAGGGAGTTCAGGACTTGGATCGGCAGGATGGAGGGGGAGCCAGTCTTGGTGACCTCCACAGGCATAGGTGGCCCCTCGGCCTCCATCGCCATCGAGGAACTCGCAAGGCTCGGAGTCAAGACCTTCGTCCGCGTCGGTACCTGTGGGGCCATCGGGGAGGGAGTGGAGACGGGGGATGTCGTCATCTCCACCGCAGCGGTCCGCCTTGACGGTGCATCGGAGCACTACGCCCCCCTTGAATACCCAGCCGTGGCGGACTTCGAGGTACTCAGGGCCCTGGTGGAGGCGGCCCGGGAGGTTTCTCGCGGGAGATTCTCCGTCCATGTTGGGGTGACGGTCTCCTTGGCCACCTTCTACGCCGGACAGGAACGATACGATTCCTTCACCGGCTACGTCATAAGACGGTTTCAAGGTGCCCTGGAGGAATGGAGGAGGCTCAAGGCCATAAACTGTGAAATGGAGGCAGCCACCGTTCTTACGTTGGCGGGCGTCATGGGCCTTAGGGCAGGGTGTGTGACGGTAGCCCTCGTGGAGAGGGAGAAGGGCGAGGGAATAGATGAGGAGATGGTCAGACGGGTAGAACCCCATGCCATCGAAACCGCGGTGGAAGCCATGAGGAGGTTGGTGAGACTTGACATTTAGATCGAAGAGGATAACGTAAAGCAAAAGGTAATCGATATGGAAACCGTGAGGATATCTTCGAAGTTTCAGATCGTCATCCCCCGAAGGGTTCGGGAGATCCTGGGGTTGAGGCCGGGGCAAAGGGTGAGGGTGATCCCCTATCGAGGGCACATCGAGCTGGTGCCCGAGCGTCCCCTTTCGGAGATGCGGGGGTTTTTGAAGGGGATCGACACAGCAGTGGAGCGTGAGGCGGACCGCGTATGAACCTCGTCGATTCCTCGGGTTGGCTTGAATTTTTTGCGGATGGTCCTAATGCGGAGGATTTTGCCCCTCCCCTTGAGGATCCGGGCGAGCTGATCGTACCCACAGTGGTCCTTTACGAGGTCTTTAAGGCAGTACTTCGCCAGAGGGGCGAAGAGGAGGCCCTGCAGGCGGTGGCTTCTATGATGCAGGGGAGGGTAGTGGACTTGACCGCGGAGATCGCCCTTGAGGCGGCCCGGTTGAGTCATCAGCTGAAGATCCCCATGGCCGACAGCGTGATCCTCGCCACTGCTCGTCGCTTTGGGGCCACCCTCTGGACACAGGATGCCCATTTTCAGGGATTGGAGGGTGTACGTTACATCCCCAAGGGGTGATGAACTTTCCTCCACCCTTTCCTATGCGAGAGTCTAAATGAAGAACTTCCTCCTTGCCCTGATACCGATTTTCGTGGCCATGGACGCCATCGGGGTCCTGCCCATCTTCCTCTCTCTGACCGAGGGGATGGACCCCAAGGAGCGGGAACGGGTGGTCAAGGCCTCCGTTGTCACTGGTTTCGCAGTAGGTGTCGGCTTTCTTCTGATAGGGAAGTTCGTCTTTAGGGTGATAGGGGTTACGGTCTCGGATTTCAAGGTGGCGGGAGGGCTCATCTTGCTGGTCCTGGCCATCTACGATCTCATCTTCCCGGAGAAAACGCGTCGTTCGCCGGGGGAGACCGTGGGGGTTGTCCCCTTAGGGGTTCCCCTCATCGTGGGTCCGGCGGTGATGACCACCCTGCTGATCTCCGTCGACGTCTATGGTTTTCTCCCCACCCTCTTGTCTTTGGTGTTGAACCTGCTCTTCACCTGGACGATCTTCCGCCAGGCCGAGCTTGTCGTCAGGGCCTTAGGCGATGGGGGCGTCCGAGGGGTGGCCAAGGTGGCCAGCCTCATGTTGGCGGCCATCGCGGTGATGATGATCCGCAAAGGGATCACCGACATGATCCTCTTGGGGGGCTGAGGTGGCCCTTGTCGTGGTGGCCAGGTGTAGTGATTACTCCCCCCCGGCGGTCAGACGGGCTGTGGAGGAAGTCCTAGCCCCGTTGGGGGGCATAGAGGCCTTCGTCCATCCAGGGGAGAGGGTTCTGCTCAAACCCAATCTGCTCCAGGCCTCCCTTCCCGAAAAGGCGGTCACCACCCATCCGGTGGTGGTTCAGGTAGTGGCCGAGTTGGTGAGGGACGCAGGGGCACAACCCCTATTGGGGGACAGCCCGGCAGTGGGCCCATGGAAGCTGGTCCTTAGACGCACGGGGGTGTACGAGGTGGCCCGAAGGGTGGGGGTCGAAGTGGTCAATTTCTCCAAGCCCCAGAGGGTCCTCCTCCCCGAGGGCTTTTCCTTCCGGGTTCTGGAACTCGCATCCGCTGTCCTTTCGGCCGATCGTATCATCAACCTCCCCAAGCTCAAGACCCATTCCATGATGCTGATGACCCTGGCAGTTAAGAACCTCTTCGGTTGTGTCCCGGGGATGAGGAAGGCGGGGTGGCATCTCAAGGCGGGAACCGATAGGGGTTTCTTCGCCACGTTGCTCCTCGAGATCTGTCTGGCCTTGAAGCCGTGCCTCACCGTCATGGATGCCATCGTGGCCATGGACGGGGAGGGGCCTACAAGCGGCACCCCCCGCCGAGTAGGGGCCCTCATCGCCTCGGAAGACCCCGTAGCCCTGGATAGAGCTGTAATGGAAGCCTTGGGGTTCGAACCTACGGTGTTGCCCGTCCTCGAAGTGGCTTCGAGGCGAGGGCTCCTCCCGGAGGTGAAGATGATAGGGGATCCCTTCACCATATCCGCCTTTCGCCTGCCCCGGGCGGCGGATCTCACCTGGGGTCTGCCTGGCTTCCTCAAAGGGCCCATCAGGAGGGCCTTTCTCCCCAGGCCTAAGGTGGACTTCGAGAGGTGTAAGGGGTGTGGGCTTTGTGCTGAGGCATGTCCCCCCAAGGTCATCACGATCATCGAGGGGAAGCCCGACATCGACTACACTGGGTGCATACGGTGCTATTGCTGTCAGGAGGTGTGCCCCGAGGGGGCCATGGAGATAAGATGAGGAACCTGAAGTTGCTGATAGAGTATGACGGCACGCATTTTCACGGCTGGCAGATCCAGCCGGATCAGAGGACTGTCCAAGGGGTCCTGCAGGAGACCATCGCCCAAGTGGTCGGTCACAGGGTGAGGTTGATCGGAGCCAGCAGGACCGATGCAGGGGTCCACGCCCTGGGCCAAGTGGCCAATTTTAAGACCACCTCCAAACTCCCCCCGGAGACGATGCAGCGCGCTTTCAACGCCCTTTTACCGGATGACGTGGTGGTGAAGGCCGTGGAAGAGGTCCCCCTTTCTTTCCACTCCCGCTTCAGATCCACGGGAAAGGTCTATGAGTATCGACTCCTCCTCACCCCTTGGCCATCGGCCATCCTGAGGCATTTCTGCTGGCACCTGCCTGAACGCCTCGACCTCGAGGCCATCGAGCAGTGCTGCCGCATGTTGCTGGGGGTTCATGACTTCTCCAGCTTCCAATTGAGCGGCTCCGATACCCGCAACCCCGTACGGGAGGTCCGCAGGGCGGAGGTCCATGAGCGCTCCCCCGGCCATGTGGTGATGGTCTTCGAGGCCAACGCCTTCCTTCGGGGAATGGTGAGGAGCATTGTAGGGACGCTGGTGGATGTGGGCAGAGGCCGGATAACCCCTGAGGAGTTCGAGGAAATCATGGCCGCCAAGGACCGCAGTCGCGCCAGTCCCACTGCCCCCGCTCGGGGCCTCTTCTTGGTGGAGGTCAAGTATTGAGACAGGGGTTCGTCAAGGGGGCATTCCTCGAGAGGGTCAACCGTTTCTTGGTCAAGGTGGAGGTGGCGGGCAGGCCGACGGAGGCCTTCCTGCCCAATTCCGGTAGACTGAGGGAACTCTTGGTGAGAGGAAGGCCCGCCCTTTTACGACGCTGTGACCCCGAGGGGCGTAAGACCTCTTTCGATCTCTGGGGGATCTTCACGGGGGAGATATGGGTCTGCGTCGACTCGAGAATGGCAAACCACCTCCTCCCCTGGGCCGTCAGCCGTGGTCTTATCCCCGCCCTGAAGGATACGATGAAAATTGAAGCCGAAGTTTCTTACCAAGGGAGGCGGTTTGACTTTTTGGTGTCCGAGGGTGTAGAAAGGGTCTGGGTAGAGACGAAATCGGTAACATTGGTGGAGGACAGAAGGGCGTTCTTTCCCGATGCTCCCACCCTGAGGGGGAGGGAGCATATAATGTCTTTGGGGAGGATAGCGAAAGCCGGGGGAAAGGCAGCGGTGGTCTTCATGGTCCTCAGGGAGGATGCAGAGGTCTTCTCCCCCCATTGGAAGATGGACCGGGCCTTCTCGCAAGCCCTGGTGGAGGCAGTGGCCAAGGGCGTGATGGTGACTGCGCTTCGCTTCCGTATTGGGGAAGGAGAAGTCTTGGGTGCAGAACCCATCGCGGTGGAGCTCAGATGAAGAGAACCTATTACATCGACATCTATCGGGCTTGGTGTAAGCGGTGCGGGATCTGCGTGGCCTTTTGCCCGAAGGGGGTCCTCGACCGGGACGACAAGGGTTATCCCTATCCCGCCAACCCCGATGCCTGCACAGGCTGTAAATGGTGCGAGTTGCGATGTCCCGATTTCGCCATCGCCGTAATGGAGGAGGGCCATGGCCAAGGGTGATGGGAGAAGGGAGTTCCTCCTTCAGGGGAACGAGGCGATAGTGGAAGGGGCTATTGCGGCGGGTTGTCGCTTCTACGCCGGTTACCCCATTACCCCCTCCAGTGAGATCATGGAGCGGATGGCTTGGCGACTGCCTCAAGTGGGAGGGGTGTTTATCCAGATGGAGGATGAGCTGGCCTCCATTGCTGCCGTCATCGGAGCCTCTCTGGCAGGGGCCAAGGCCATGACGGCCACCTCAGGTCCTGGCTTCAGCCTCATGCAGGAGAACCTCGGCTATGCCTGTGTGGCTGAGGTGCCCTGTGTGATCGTGGACGTCATGCGTGGAGGGCCATCAACGGGACTCCCCACCATGCCCTCCCAGGGGGACGTGATGCAGTCCCGATGGGGGACCCACGGGGATCACCCCATCATCGTGCTAAGCGCTTCATCGGTGCGGGAGTGCTTCTGGATGACGGTCAGGGCCTTTAACCTCTCGGAGAAATACCGCACGCCGGTGGTATTGTTGCTGGACGAGGTGGTGGGGCACATGAGGGAAAAACTTGCCCTTCCTGCCCCTGAAGAGGTGGAGGTGATCGACAGGCCCCGTCCCACTATGCCCCCGGAGTGGTACATCCCCTACGCCGATACCCCCTCCGGTGTCCCTCCCATGGCCCCCTTTGGTGAGGGGTATCGCTACCATGTGACGGGTTTGATCCACGATGTCCGGGGCTTTCCCACTTCCCGACCCGATGAGATCGGTTCTTTCATGGCCAGGCTCTTCCGCAAGATCAGCGCCAACTTCTCCGACATCCACCTCTCCGAGGAGTTCGAGACCGGCGATGCCGAGGTGGTGGTGATCGCCTATGGCTGCGTTGCCCGTTCGGCCAAGAGGGCGGTCATCGAGGCCCGTCGTGAGGGTATAAAGGCCGGGTTGCTGAAGCTCCTCACCTTGTGGCCCTTCGAAAGGCCGGCTGTGGAGCGTCTTGCGGAACGCGCTCAGGTGCTTTTGGTCCCGGAGATGAACATGGGGCAGATCTCCCGGGAGGTTAAGCGGGTGAACCAGGGCAGAAGCAGGGTCGTCACCCTCAACAAGGTGGACGGAACCCTCATCACCCCTGGAGAGATCCTCGAGCGGATGAAGGAGGCCCTTTCATGAGGGAGGTAACCAGGCTCATCCACAAATACCTGCGTCACGACAAGAAGTTTCCCCACATTTGGTGTCCTGGCTGTGGCAACGGCATCGTCCTGGGGTCGCTGATTCGGGCGGTGGACAAGATGGGCCTCTCCAAGGACGAGGTGGTCTTGGTCTCGGGGATAGGGTGTTCCGGGAGGATGCCGGTCTACGTGGACTTCAACACCCTGCACACCACCCATGGGCGGGCCCTGGCCTTTGCCACGGGGATCAAACTGGTGAAACCCCATCTGAAGGTGATCGTGGTGATGGGGGATGGAGATGCCCTGGCCATCGGTGGCAACCACTTCATCCACGCGGCCCGCAGGAACGTAGACCTTACGGCCATCATCATCAACAACCACATCTACGGCATGACCGGGGGGCAGATCTCCCCCACCACCCCTTACGGCATGAAGGCCACCACCGCCCCCTATCGCAACATCGAGCACGAACTGAAGATCGCGGAGCTGGCGGCCACGGCAGGGGCGGCCTTCGTCGGCAGGGCGACGGTCTATCATGTGAAGCTGCTGGACAACCTCATCGAGCGGGCCATAGAGAAGAAGGGCTTTGGGGTAGTGGAGGTGATGAGCCCCTGTCCCGTGCAGTACGGAAAGCTCAACCGGCTGGGGGACGCTGTGAAGATGATGCAGTGGCAGCGGGACAACTCCGTGCCCGTGGAGAAGGCAAAAGAGATGTCCCCCGAGGAACTCCGGGGTAAGATCGTCATCGGCGTCCTTATGGAGAGGGAGCTTCCCATCTATCAGGAGGAGTACGAGAAGATCATAGAGAGGGCGAGGAGCAGTGGGGGAAAGGTATGAGATCAGGCTGAGCGGTTATGGAGGTCAGGGACTGATCCTCATCGGGATCATCCTGGCCGAGGCCGTGGGGCTGTTCGAGGGCAAAGAGGTCGTCCAGACCCAAAGCTACGGTCCAGAGGCTAGGGGAGGGGCCAGTCGGTCGGAAGTGGTGGTGAGCGATCAGGAGATAGACTATCCCAAGCCCTTGGCGCTCGATCTTCTGCTTGCGATGAATCAGGAGTCCCTCAACCTCTACGCCAAGGACGTGAAAGAAGGGGGTATCGTAGTGGCCGATTCCACCTACTGCGATCAGTTCCCCCTCCCTGGGGTGGTCAAGATCCCCTTCACCCGTCTGGCCAGGGAACGCCTGGGCAGGGAGATAGTGGCCAACATCATCGCGCTGGGGACTGTAGGTGCTTTGAGCGGCATCGTCGGCTTCGAAAACCTCAAGAAGGCGGTCCTTGACCGAGTCCCCAAGGGGACCGAGGAGCTCAATATAAAGGCCCTGGAGCTGGGTTGGAAATTGGGGGAAAAGGCAAAGGGGGAGCTGGCCAAAAGGGACAAGGGTGAGTATATTATCACTGCGGAGGAGCTATAGCAGGAGGTCGGGATGATAGAGGAACTGAAAGATCGTTTTGAGGAGCTCAAGGGCAGGATTGAGCTCTTGGGAGGGCGTCTTTGACCCCGCCGCAAAACGTCAGCGCATCTCCGAAATAGAACGCGAGGAATCGAAGCCCGACTTCTGGGCCGATCAACGCCGCGCCAAGGAAATCCTTCAGGAAAAGGGGAATCTGGAAAAGGTCGTCTCCCGGTGGGAGGCCCTCGAGCGGGAGGTGGAGGAGATCGAGGTCTTGCTTGAGATGGCCTCCGAGGACGAGGAGCTGAGGCGGGAGGCCTCTGAACGCCTTGAGCGTCTCGGTCGCGAAGTGCGCCGCTGGGAGATAGAACAGCTCTTCACCGAGGCCGAGGACAAGGCCAACGCCTTCGTGAGCATTAACGCTGGCGCAGGTGGCACCGAGGCCCAGGACTGGGCGGAGATGCTTTTGAGGATGTACCTGCGTTGGGCCGAGGGGCGGGGATGGAAGGCGGAGGTGGTCGATTTGACCCCTGGCGAGGAAGCGGGGATAAAGAGCGTGACCTTGCTGGTGAAAGGGGACTACGCCTATGGGTACCTAAAAGGGGAGACGGGGGTGCACAGGCTGGTGAGGATATCGCCCTTTGACGCCAGCAGGCGCAGACACACGTCCTTTGCCTCGGTGTCCGTCTTCCCCGAGACCCCTGACGATGTGGTGATCGAGATAAAGGACTCGGACCTGAAGATCGAGACCTTCCGCTCGAGCGGCCCTGGGGGACAGCACGTAAACAAGACCGAATCCGCTGTCCGCATCACCCACCTGCCCACGGGGATCGTGGTCCAGTGCCAGAACGAACGCTCCCAGCATCAGAACCGGGCCATGGCCTTGAAGATACTGAAGGCGCGTCTGTACGAACTGGAGATGCAAAAACGGGCCAAGCAGCGGGAGGAGATTCATAAAAATCAGAAGGAGATCGCTTGGGGCAGCCAGATTCGCTCTTACGTGCTGCATCCTTATAAGATGGTGAAGGATCACCGAACGGGCCTTGAGCGGGGCGACGCTGAACGGGTCTTGGACGGCGATCTTGACCCCTTCATCGAGGCCTACCTCTTCGGAGACACCACCCCTTCCGCATAAGTTCAGAAACCTTTGGTACCCCCGAGTAGGGGGGCAGGTTCATCTCCGGGCGCGTCCTGAGATCCGTGAGATGAACGACATGGGGGATATATCCTCCGATCCTTTCCTTCTCATGATCTACAGGGAGGAAGCTGAAGATGCCGATGACAAATACACTCAGGAAGAGGAGGAATAGACTACTGACCTTTTTTTCCTGTGTGACAGACAAAACAGCCACAGTCTGAGTCTGATGTGCCTGCTTGACACTCTGTATAATCCCAGCGAAGAAGATCAGGATAAGGTGAACCATGTGGACGATGGCAGGAAAGACACGAAACCTGGTCCTCTCCTGGTGTTACAGTTGAGCTTGGTCCTGTCATATTATCTGTCAAACTGCTTTCAGGCCTAGCTACAGGAGCCAAAGGGTTATAGGTCGTATAATCTGCGTATTCACCGCTTTTCGGTAAGGCGTAATCCGATGGGTGCCTTACCCAGTGTTCCGTATTATCTCCATAAAACCCCCAATGACATGCAGCACAAAATCTGCTTATAGAATGAGATTTACCTTCATAATCCCCTGAGCTGGCGGCACCACAATATTCGTTATGGTCAGTTGAACTTACAGTTTTTTCCCAATCATCGTCCTCTATACCCGCAACCCCATAAAAATTATATGCACCTTCCTGAAAAGTGCATGGGTGGAAGTAGTCAAGGCTTAAAAACCTGTATTTAGGCTTTACATAATGATAGTTTTCCGTAGTATCGTCTAAACCTACCACTGGGCCGCTATCATCCCCATGATGTTTTGGATTGTGGCAAAAGACACATTTGGTAAGCACCATATTGCCAGCACCATGACAGCAGCTGCAGGTACCACCGATTTGGTTCGGTGGAGGCTGAAAATAACCAGGAGTCTGAGTAAAATTGCTATCCTGACTTACACCAGGAATAGCAGTTACATTGTGACCACACTCGTCACATCCATTGGCCACCCAATAAAAATTTCCGCCTGCAAGTGGGTTGGTGGGTTCTTGGGCATTGTAGACGATGGGAACAGCGTTTCCTCCAATTTCCTTTATTGTCTCACTATCAGTAGAGGAATGGCAGCCGACACAATCGTTTACCAATAATGCCTGATAAGGCCCACTCCGCCCCCAGCCTGAAGGCACGGTCCCGTTTTGACTGTAGTGCATGGTGTGGCAGTTTGAACAGGCGCCTGAAACCTTGGCATGAACAGAGACAGGGAAGAGGAAGATCAGCCCCAAAAACAGGCCGAAAATCCGAAGCTTACAGTCTCTGCTCCGCGTTGAGGATCTCATCATGAAGCGAACGCTTTCCCTTCCCACTGATCTGCTCCGTTCAAAAATAGCAAAAAAGTAAACAAAAAGGCAAATTCGTTTACCCCAAACGGAAGATCTGTATTCGGTCGTTTCCCGTATCCACCACAAAGAGGCATGCCGCGCCTGTTCAGCACGAGATACCTCGGATGATAGAACTCCCCTCTTCCATCCCAATTTTCCCATTTCTGTGACTACCCGCTACGCTCTTTCCAGCGAAGGCCGAGATCCCCTTGGTTAGGGAATCGAGGACGTAGATCCATCACCTACTCCCCGTCTCTTCGGCAGGGCCTCTTTCAGGTTCGACTTCCCTTCAGAGGAGAAGGAGAGCCGGTATCTCCGAGTGCCAAAGGTTGTGGACCAATACAACTTCTTGACACCCCCAGGCTTCCTGCGTATGCTTTTAATGGGTGCCGAGGT
>CAZGDM010000009.1:0-38038 GCA_964525275.1 uncultured Thermodesulfobacteriota bacterium
TCCCCCGGGTTTTTTGTCTTTAAGGTTGCATTTTTCCCCCTTTTTGGGTAAAAAGGAACTCCCTCTCATTTAACCCTTATCGCAAGGAGGGTGCTGTGATAAACATAGATCAGACCCTCATTATCCAGTTCGTTCTTTTTGTCACATTTATGCTTCTTTTAAACCAAGTTCTATTTAAGCCTTTTGTCAGGTTGCTCGAGGAGAGACAGCGGAGGATTTTCGGGACGAAGGAAGAAGCGGAGCACCTCAGAACGGAGGCTGAACGGCTTATGGAGGCCTATGAAGGGGAGTTGCGGAAGAGACGAGAGGAGGCATTCAGGGCAAAGGGTTCTCTCAGGGATGAGGCTAAAAAGGAGGCCAACTCTTTAATAGAGAAGGTGCAGGAGGAGGTCCAAAGGGAACTCGCAAAGGCCAAGGAGAGAATAGGGAAGGAGGCCGAAGAGGCTTTGAGTGAGCTCAAACGGCGTGCGGACCTTTTAGCTAAAGAGGTGGCCCAAAAGGTTTTGGGGAGGCCGTTGGCCTAAGGGGGCGAACA
The DNA here is from genome assembly GCA_964525275.1 of uncultured Thermodesulfobacteriota bacterium. GTDB lineage: Bacteria > Desulfobacterota > B13-G15 > B13-G15 > B13-G15 > CAZGDM01. The sequence goes on from CAZGDM010000009.1 coordinate 536, forward strand.
TGTTGGAGTTTTTGTTCAAGGTGGTCAACTTCGCCGTTTTGTTTTTCCTGCTTTACAAGTTCATCAAGAAGCCCCTTGTCAACGCCGTTAAGGAACGGCACACCACCTTAAAAAAGGCCCTTGAGGAGGCAACAGAGGCCAAGAGGCTTTGGGAGGCCAAGTACAAGGAATATGAGGACAAGCTCAAAGGGATAGAGGAGGAAGCACGGAGGATAAGGGAGGAGATCATCGCTGAGGCGAACAAGGAGAAGGAACGGATCCTCCGGGAGGCAGAGGAGGCTGCCGCCAGGATCAAGCGCCAGGCGGAGATGGCCGTGGAGCAGGAGATAAAGGCCGTCACACGTCGTCTCAAGGAGACGTTAGCGGATCTCACTGTAGAGCTGGCGGAAAGGCTCGTCCGCGAATCGATTGGGCCCGAAGATCAGGAAAGGCTTCTTTCGGAGTATGTCAAAGGTTTGAGGAGGCTAAATTGATATCGAGGAAAGTAGCGAGGCGTTACGCCAAGGCTTTGTTGAAGATAGGACAAGAGGATGGGAATGCGGAGCGTTACGGTGAAGAGTTGGCCCTCTTTGAGGGATTCTTGAAAGCTGAAGAGCGCCTGCGATCGGTCTTGACCAATCCAGCCATTCATCCCTCTCAGAGGAAGGCCGTCGTTAAGGATTTGGCCCCGAGGTTAGACCTAAGCGAGGTGGTGCTCAAGTTCTTGGAGCTCTTGGTGGAGCGCAACCGCATTCCTGTGCTCTCCGAAATCGTGGAGGTCTATCGTGAGTTGTTGGACGAGGCCATGGGAAGGGTGAGAGGGGTGCTCTATACCCCTTTTGAGGTGTCGGAGGAGAGACTCAACGAGATCGTGAAGGGGTTAGAGGAGCAGACGGGCAAGAAGGTTATCCTGAGGGTTGAGATCGACCCCTCCCTGATTGGTGGCGCTGTCGCCAAGATAGGGGGGGTGGTGTATGATGGAAGTATCAAGGCCCAGCTCAAGCGTTTCAGAGAGAACTTGGCAAAGGGGTGATGGCCATGCAGATCAGGGCAGAGGAGATAAGCGAGGTCATAGAGAGGCAGATCAAGGGGTTTGAGAAGGAGATAGATATAAGCGAAACAGGGGTGGTGCTGTCCGTGGGCGATGGTATCGCCCGGGTTTACGGCCTGGAAAAGGTGATGGCCAGTGAACTCGTGGAGTTCCCCCACGGAATCATGGGGCTGGTGCTCAACCTTGAAGAGGACAATGTAGGAGTGGCCATCTTCGGGGAGGACAAGTACATCAAGGAGGGTGACATCGTCAAAAGGACGGGCAGGATCATCCAGGTTCCGGTTGGGGAAGCCCTGATCGGAAGGGTGGTAAATCCTTTGGGAGAGCCCCTCGATGGGAAGGGGCCCATAGAGGCCACCGAGTTCCGCCCTATAGAGGAGAAGGCCCCAGGCGTTGTGGTGCGTCAACCGGTTAAAGAACCCCTTCAAACGGGAATCAAGGCCATAGACTCCATGATCCCCATAGGCCGTGGCCAGCGAGAGCTGATCATCGGCGATCGCCAAACCGGCAAAACCGCTCTGGCCATAGATACGATCATCAACCAAAGGGATCAGGGCGTTTATTGTATCTACGTGGCCATAGGACAGAAGCAGTCCACCGTGGCCCAGGTGGTGGACAAACTGCGCCAATACGGCGCCATGGAGTACACCACGGTGGTGGCCGCTACGGCCAGCGAGCCTGCTCCTCTGCAGTACATCGCACCATATGCGGGCTGCAGCATGGGGGAGTACTTCCGGGACAATGGCAAGCACGCCCTCATCATCTACGATGACCTATCCAAGCATGCTGTGGCCTATAGGCAGTTATCGCTGCTCCTCAGAAGACCCCCTGGACGAGAGGCCTATCCCGGGGACATCTTCTACCTCCACTCGCGGCTCTTAGAGCGGGCGGCGAAGCTCAGCGATGAGTTGGGCGGTGGATCGCTAACAGCCCTCCCCATCATCGAGACCCAGGCCGGTGACATCTCCGCTTACATCCCTACCAATGTCATCTCCATTACCGACGGCCAGATCTACCTCGAGACCGACCTCTTTTACGCCGGCTTCAGGCCTGCGGTGAACGTCGGCCTTTCCGTGTCCCGCGTCGGGGGGAACGCTCAGATACGCGCCATGAGACAGGTAGCGGGGTCTCTGCGGCTCGACTTGGCCCAGTATCGTGAGCTGGCGGCCTTCGCCAAGTTCGGCAGCGAGTTGGACAAGGCCACCCAGGCCCAGCTGGCACGGGGGGAGAGGTTGATGGAGATCCTCAAACAGGATCAATACCAGCCGCTGCCTGTCAGCAAACAAATCCTCATCATCTATGCAGGGGTCAACGGGTTTCTCGATGAGTTCCCCGTTGAATCCCTCAGACGGTATGAGGCGGAGCTCTATCAGTTTGTTGACGAGAGGTATCCCGAGGTCCTAAGGGAGATCGAGGAGAAAAAGGAGATCGACGACTCCCTTAAGGAGAAGATCGAGAAAGTGCTCAACGAGTTCAAAGAGGTCTTCAGGCCTTAAAGGGATTCCTGATGCTGAGCCTTAAGATCCTCAGGCGCCGGATAGCCAGTGTAAAGAGCACTCAGCAGATCACCCGGGCCATGTATATGGTGGCAGCGGCCCGGTTGCGTAGGGCCCAAGAGCGGATCGTAAACGCCCGCCCATATGCGGAGAAGATGCGAGAGGTGGTGCAGAGCCTTTATCTCCGGGCGGAAAAACCCTATCACCCTCTCTTTGAGAGGCGTGAGCTGAAAAAGGTGCAAGTGCTGATCCTGAGTACAGAAAGGGGCCTTTGCGGTAGCTATAACCAGAACCTCTTCAGGAGGGTCGAGCGCTTCTTGCGGGATGGGCAATTCGAAGAGGTTCGGCTCTCCATCTTTGGCCGCAAGGGATGGGAGTACTTCCGTCGCAGGATGCCCGAAAAGATCGGGCGGACCTACGTGGACCGCTTCCGTCGGATAGACTATGAGGTGGCCCAGATCTTGGCCAAGGACTTGATGGACGACTTCCTCACGGGGGAGGCGGATGGTGTGTTTTTGGCCTATAACCTATTCCGTTCCCCAGTGATCCAGCGGCCCACGGTGTTGCAGCTCCTACCCCTCGAACCCCCTGAGGTGGAGCCAGGGGTTTACCCTGTGGAGCACATCTACGAGCCATCTCCAGAGGAGGTTTTCTCCCGGCTCTTGCCTCGTTATGTGGAAGTGCAGGTCCACAGGGCGCTCCTCGAGCACGTGGCCGGGGAGTTCGGTGCGAGGATGACAGCGATGGATAACGCCACCAAGAACGCTCAGGACCTGATTGATAAGCTCACCCTCTTGTACAACAAGGCACGTCAGGCCTCTATTACCAAGGAGGTGATAGAGATCGCTACTGGTGCCGAGGCCTTAAAGCAACAACGCTAAGGAGGGAGGCACATGAAGGCCGTCAACGAGGGCAGGATAGTTCAGGTTATCGGACCTGTGATAGACATAGAGTTCCCTGAAGGGGAACTGCCAGCTATTTATAACGCGGTCAAGATCACCAACCCCCGAATCAGCGACAAGGAGTGGAATCTGACTGCTGAGGTCGCCCAGCACGTGGGTGAACGAGTAGTGCGCTGCATCGCCATGGACACCACCGATGGATTGGTCAGGGGGATGAAGGCCATAGACACCGGTGCCCCTATCGCCATGCCGGTGGGGAGGGAGGTCCTGGGCAGGGTGCTCAACGTGATCGGCGAGCCCATCGATGAGATGGGGCCCGTCGAGGCCAAAAAGTACTATCCCATCCACCGTCCTGCCCCCACCTTCCTGGACCAGAACGTGAAGATCGAGATCTTCGAAACCGGGATAAAGGTGATCGACCTCCTCGAGCCCTACCCCAAGGGGGGCAAGGTGGGGCTCTTCGGCGGCGCCGGGGTGGGCAAGACCGTCATTATCATGGAGCTGATCCACAACATCGCGATCCAGCACGGTGGCGTTTCGGTCTTCGGCGGCGTCGGCGAGAGGACCCGTGAGGGAAACGACCTGTGGCTCGAGATGAAGAACTCCGGGGTTCTGCCCAAGACGGCCCTGGTCTTCGGCCAGATGACCGAGACCCCCGGTGCCAGGGCGAGGGTAGGGCTCTCGGCGCTGACCGCCGCCGAGTACTTCCGGGACGAGGAAGGTATGGACGTGTTGCTCTTCATCGACAACATCTTCCGCTATGTGCAAGCCAACCAGGAGGTCTCGGCGCTGCTCGGCAGGATGCCATCGGCGGTGGGATACCAACCCACCTTGTCCACCGACCTCGGCGAGCTCGAGGAGCGAATAGCCTCTACCACTAAAGGGTCCATCACCTCGGTGCAGGCGATCTACGTCCCGGCTGACGACCTCACTGACCCGGCTCCCGCCACGACCTTCACCCACCTCGATGCCACCACAGTCCTCTCCCGGCAGATCGCCGAGCTGGGGATCTACCCGGCGGTGGACCCCCTCGATTCCACCTCCAAGATCCTCGATCCGAGGATCGTGGGGGAGGAGCACTACTATGTGGCCCGTGAGGTTCAGAGGATCCTCCAGAAGTACAAAGACCTCCAAGACATCATCGCCATCCTTGGGATGGACGAGCTCTCAGAGGAGGACAAATTGATCGTGTCCCGGGCTCGGAAGATCCAGCGTTTCCTCTCCCAGCCCTTCCACGTGGCCGAGGAGTTCACGGGAACCAAGGGGCGTTATGTAAAGCTCGAGGATACCATCAAGGGGTTCAAGGAGTTGGTGGAAGGTAAATACGACGATTTGCCGGAACAGGCCTTCTACATGGTGGGTACCATCGAGGAGGCCGTGGAGAAGGCCGAGAGGATGAGGGAGCAGCAGTAATGTCATTACTGCTCGAAGTGGTCACCCCAGAGAGATTGGTCCTGTCCCAAGAAGTGGAGGAAGTGGTTGCCCCTGGCGAGTTCGGGCAGTTCGGGGTGTTGCCAGGACACCGGCCTTTCTTCACCACCCTGACCATAGGGGAGTTGATGTACAGGGTCGATGGAAGGGAAAACTATATGGCCATAAGCGGCGGTTTTGCCGAGGTGTTGCCCGATCGGGTGACCGTCCTGGCCGATACGGCGGAGCTCGCTGCGGAGATAGACGTAGAACGGGCTCGCCGGGCGAAGGAACGAGCTGAGGAGCGGCTGAAGGACCTTGTCCCCTTAGACCCCGAGTATCCCGTGGTGCTGGCTGCCTTGAAGCGGGCCCTCACTCGTTTGAAGGTGGCCGAGACGGTTTGACCCTCACCTTCACCATGGAGGCGGGACATTGCGGCGCATTCCGGCAGCGCCGGCATGTCTCTTTGTGCACGAAGAAAATCCCTGCGCCGAGGAGAAATAAGGCTACGAAATGGATGATACGCGTTGCGCTGGGCTTAAGCACCACGGCCGTTGCGAGCATTGCCCCTGCAAGGAGCATGCTCACCGTCCAGAAGGCCGCAGCCATCGTGAGGCCTCTTTTGTAATTGCCTGATTCCTTCCTAAACAGTTGGGACGCCCACCATCCCCATCCTGTGCCGCAGAGCCCGCCATAATAAGGGCAATGGGTGCAGAGTTCTCTTCTCAACAGGACGCCCAGCATGACCACTACTGAGAGGATGTAAAGGACGGCTGTTACGAGGGATATGTAAGCAATCCCCCAGGCCCCAAGGGCGAAGAAGGCTGCAAAGAGGACATTCTGGCCGATGATCCACCAGAGGGGATAGCGGTTGAAGGCGGTCACTTTATCAGCCTGAGGTGGGAGGGCTTTTCCTTGGTCTTGGGTGTTTCCCTCCTTTTCTCCCGTGCCAGGATGTTCTGGTTGAAGAGGTGGTTTTTCGCAATGACCCCGTTGATGATGAAGTAAATTATGACGCTCTTCTCCCATTCCTTGGTGGGCTCGAAGTTGAGGACCCGTTCCATGTACTTCTGCCTCAACTGACGTAGAGATGCTTCGTCGAAGTGAAGGATCTGTTCAGCTATTTTGTGCAGCGCTTTCTCCAGCATCCTCCCCTCCTTCCTAACCAAGCTCCAGCACCCCTCGGTACTCCTCAAAGTCAGGGATTTCCTCCCTCAGGAATTCCCGCAGTTGCTTGAGGATTTCTCCTTCGATCTGTCTCACCCTTTCGGGGGATATACCGTACTTCTTACCGAGTTCCCTCAGAGTGGCCGGCTTGTCCGCCAACATGCGGCTCTCCAGGATATCCCTCTCCCGCTCGCGGAGCCTTTCCTTGAACTCCTCAATCTTGGTAAGCAGTAAGCGCCTGGCCTCTTCGCTCCCCACCCGTTCCTCTGTAGGGGGGCCTCCAGCGGGTATCATATCCCCCAAGGTCTCCCGGGAATCCTCTCCCAACTGGGTGTCGAGGGAGATTTCACTTTCCTCCAACCGCTGGGTCATAGAGATGACGTCCTCTTCCCTGACGTTGAGGCTTTTTGCCACGAGCTGAGGGGTTGGGTCGAAGCCCATCTGTTCGAGTCGTTCCTTTTCCTTCTTCAGGTCGAAAAAGAGCTTTCGTTGGGCCTGGGTGGTTCCTATCTTTACCAGTCTCCAGTTCTCCATGATGTACTTGAGGATGTAGGCCCTGATCCAGAAAGAGGCGTAGGAGGTGAACCTCACCCCGCGGAAGGGGTCGAAGCGCTTCAGAGCCTGAAGCAATCCGACGTTTCCCTCTTGGATCAGGTCCAGCAGGTTGGTGGTCCAATACCTGTGGTATTCAAGGGCGATCTTTACCACTAAGCGAAGATTGGAGACCACCAATTTGAAGGCGGCCTCTTTGTCCCCATGAAGTTTATACCTGATGGCCAGTTCCCGTTCCTCTTCCTCCGTGAGGAGGGGGATCTTGCGAATTTCCTGGAGATAACGCTGAAGGGGATCGTAGGGGACTATCCCCTCCTCAGTGGGTTCCTTGGGGATGATCGAGGCTTGTGTCTGTTCTTCCTTCGGGAGTTCTGACTGCATGTCAAAAATCATGTTAACCTTCTCAGCCCCAAAAGGCAAGGAAACGGGTTGGCTTTTGAACGAGGGGGTAAAAAAAGCCGGGGGGAGGGAGATGTTCCCCCCGGCTTTGGAAAGGGAGTTCGTCAATGGCGCACTTCGTAGAAGGAGGGGCTTGGGAGATTCAATTTCACGGCCTGTTTCTTGAAGGCCTCGGTGTCCTTCTTCAACTCTTCTCTGTAGGTCTTTATGATGTCGGGGGTCTTGTACTTGATGCCTAAGTAGTGGTCTTTCTTCTTATACCGCTCCTCCCACAGTTCCCACTGCTCCTTGGACAGCAATCCCTGTTCATAGGCGTATTTCACGTTGGCCCTTACCCTCTCCCAGTAATCGGGGAAGGTCTTATATAGGTAGGGGAGCTTGTTCTGTTCCGTATTGATGCCCCATGCGTTGCCTGGGAAATCGTAGAGTTTATAGGTGTAGAACTTGGTGGGATCGGTCGATTTGAGCCACTCCTCTGCTTCCGCGTCGCCGTGCTCTGCAGCCCAGGTGATCATCTCTACGATCATGTGCTGCAGTTCCCAGATTCCATGCCACTGGGTATAGTCCGCTCCCATCATCTCTGCGCCGTGACGGAAGCGACGACCCTGGTGGTGCCAAGCGTGGTACATCAGCTGTTCCGGCACCTCATCCCAGCCGTTGATCACTGGATTGGAGAAGAACTTTTCGCCCACCTTAAGCCGTTTCACCAAACCATTGGCGGTCAGTTTCTTATTCCAGTACACGAACACCCTGCGGATCTCGTTGTACTGAAGGTTACACAGGTCGGCGATGAGGAAATAGGTCTTCACGAAGTCCCTTGCATGGCAGTTTAAGCATATGGACTCCATCCTCGCCCGGCGATCCTGCCAACTGCCCAGTTCTTCTTTAAAGAATACCGAACGGAAGCTCCACGGCGATTGGGACTCGAAAGCCAACCTGGCGCTGATGTTGTGGGTAAGGGACTGTCCGGGGGCCCCATCCATGTGGCAGGTGGTGCATACGGGGGCCTCGATGGGGATAGGGGGTTGATCCTTCGTGGAGTAATTGAGGTCCCAGTCCTTGCCGAAGGTGGCGAAGATATTGCCGTGCTTGGATTCGAGATAAATCTCGATGTGCGGATGGTCTGGCCCTACGTGGCATTCCCCACAGGTGTAAGGGTTCCTTGCCACCGCTTTGCTGAAGCGGTGTTTAGCGTGGCAGGCATCACATTCTCCGACGCTGCCATCTGGCCAAGGGTTGCCGATGTTATGGCACTGCTCGCAACCATGTCTGGTGGCGATGGGAGGTTCGAAAACGGCCCTGTCCGCGTTGGCGAAGAGGTAAAAAGCGTAAGCGTGCTTCGACTTTGTGAACTCCTCCACCTCCTTTTTGTGGCAACGAGCACAGTCCTTCGGGGTTGGGTGGCGTCCAATCCAGACCTCGGACTCCGGGCACTTAAAGGCGTCAAAACTCGCCTGCTCAGAGGGGATGTTTGGGTCGATGTGGCACTCCACGCAGCCCACACCCTTCACTGCGTGAAGGGACATCTCCCACTGCTCAATGGTCTTCGGTGCCACTCCTTTTCTCTTATGGCAATCTATGCAGTATCGGTTTTCTTTACTTATCCTGATGGAGGGCCGTTTCTCGGGGCGGAGCTTCCCCGATTCGACATACGCCACGATGAGCAGGGCACACAAAAAGCCCACGCTCATGATCACAACCAGGATCTTCTTGAGCCGCAAATCCATCTTCCTTCCCCTCCTTTGATTCGGTCTTTAACTGAGCGCCCCCAGGACGAGGAAGAGGCACATCACAGCCACCCCTATCGCTCCCAGGATGGCGCTTAATTCCCTTCCAGGTGCCCACTTTTGAAACAATCCATCCAGAAAGGGCCAGAGCACGAAGGCGATGGCCACGAGCACCGGTACCAGGACTCCAACAGCCATGGGGACGAGTTTCATCCAGAAGTACATGGGGAAGAAATACCACTCAGGCTTTATGTGTTCAGGGGTCACCGTTGGACTGGCCTTCTGTCCAAGTCCTGGCGGGAAGACGATGGTGAAGACAGTTATCAGAAAGAGCAACAACAACCCCATGATGGCCTCAGTGGCCACGTGATCCGGATAGAAACGATATTTTCCCTTGTCGTCCATAGAGTCCCTCCCTTCAGCGCGAAATGCCTCTCACCATTTCCTGGGCGATCTCGGCTGCATGTTCAGCAATTCCATGCAACCTCATAATCACGATGTGGATAAACATGAGCAGCACGATAATGCTCGGCATGATGAAAGTATGGATGGCGTAAATGCGGGTTAGGGTATGGGGACCTACGGTAGGTCCGCCACGCAGGAAATAGGCGATATAGGGGCCAACAAGCGGTACAGCTTCGGCCAAATTGGTCCCCACAGTCATGGCCCAGTAAGCCTGTTGGGTCCAAGTGAGGGCGTATCCGGTGAAGCCCATGAGCAGAGTGGAGAGCAACAGAAGGGCCCCAGCCACCCAGCACAGTTCCCGAGGCTTCCTGTAGGCCGATGTGAAAAAGACCCTTATTGCGTGGAGGATCACCGTGATGATCATGAACTGTGCCGCCCAATGGTGAACCCCTCTGATCCACCAGCCGTAACGGACCCCCTCCTGGATCTTGCGGATGCTCTCATAGGCCTCTCCTGGCTCCGGCACGTAATAGGTCGCCAGGAGTAGCCCCGTAAACACGAGGACCAGGAACATCAGGAGAGGGACCCCTCCGAGGCAGAACCACCAGAACCTCATGTGTTCCGGCAGCTCCTCCTCGAGGGCTTTCCTCAAACGGGCCATGTCAAGGGGAAACCGCTCCTTAAACCACCCTCCTCTTTTCTCTCCTCCCATGCCTTACACCTCTTTTAGCTTTGCGTAGATGAGGCCTTCCTCCACCACCACCTCAAAGCGATCCAAGGGCCGAGGTGGAGGACCACTGATTACTTTTCCCTCCGCATCGAAACGGCCTTGATGGCAAGGGCAATAAAACTCCCTCTTCTCCGGGTTCCACTCCACGATGCAACCGAGGTGCGTGCACACCAGGGAGAAGGCTATGAACTTGCCATCCATATTCACCAGGAGGGCCTTTTTGCCCTGCAGATCGGTGAACTCAAGGGTCTCTCCCGGCTTCAAGGCATCGGCGGTACTTAAATAGACCTTGTGGTAACGCGGCCGTCTGAGAGGGGGTATGGCGAATTTCAGACCATAAAGGACAGCCGTTCCCAGGCTCGCTATCAAACCAGCCGCCATCGTACAGTTCAGGAAGAACTCCCTCCTCGTCAATTTCTCCTCTCCATCCATTTTCCATCCTCCTGGACTTCCTCTTTCTTACTGCCTGCTAATTAACACAAGAGGATGTAAAAGTGCTGTAAAAGTTGTTAAAGACAGGATTAGAGGGCGTTGAATTTGTAACCCACGCCCGTCACGGTGAGGATGTACTGAGGGTTTTCGGGGTCGGGCTCTATCTTCTTGCGGAGGCGTTGTACATAGACGTCAACTGTACGGCTCCAACGATAGAGTTGTGAATCACGCCAGATCTGGTCCCTGATGAACTTTCGGCTTAACACCTCGTTTGGGTGGGAGACAAAGAGGCCGAGGAGTTCAAACTCCGTCTTCGTCAGCTTTACCTCTCGCCCCTTTACGGTGACGGTCCTGGTGCGGAAGTTGATGGCGAGGTCCTTCACCTCGTAAACATCCCTGGTGGTGGCCTTTTTTGCCCTGCGGAGGACAGCCTTGATCCGAGCGGAGAGCTCCAGAAAATTGAAGGGCTTTACGATGTAATCGTCAGCTCCACACTCGAGGCCCAGCACCCGATCCGAGATCCCTTCCCTGGCGGTGAGCATCACGATGGGGATGTCCGTCTCCCTACGCAAGCGTTGGCACACGAGGATGCCATCGATGTCGGGCAGGGCGAGGTCGAGGATTATCAGGTCCGGCCTGTATTCCCTGGCCATCTGGAGGCCGCTTCTACCGTCGTAAGCGCAGAGAACTCTGTAGCCGTCCAGTTCCAGATTGGCCTTAAGGGTCTGGACGATATCCTTGTCGTCGTCGACTATCAACAGGGTGGCATCCAAGGCTCCTTTCCCTTATAGAACCAAGGGCCTTTCCTGATCAAGCCCTCTGGCTTTTTTGGGTATCGTTGGCTAAGCGGTGAAGAGCAGTCAGAGGCTGACGTAGTCCATGGCCACGAATTTGTTTATAGCCGCGATGAGGTGCCGATAGAATGTCACGTTTTCCTGTTGAACTTTTTCTGCGAGGAGAGGGACCCAGCTTACGAGGTGGGCTTTCAGAAAATTCCTCTGTTTCCGAAGGGAGCCTTCGCTGCATAGGTAATGCATGAACTCCAGCTCTGTGCCGATGAAATCGGGCATGTCCCTATCCACCAATTCTACACCACAACTCATGTAGAGCTTTTCCAATTCGAAGAGGAAGCTGACCTTGTCTTCTGCTTTATCAGATTTGACCACATAGTAGGACTCGTAGAGGGGAATCCTCAGGTCGAAATTCGATGTATAGGTTACTTGCAACTCCTCCACGCTTTCGAAATCCCTCTCCGCCCGTTCGATCGCTAAGAGCAAATGACCATAGGGAGAGAAGACCTCTTTCATTTGGGTAAAAAGCCATCCCGTACTGAAGGCCTCCGCTACAATGCCCTCAGGGTAGGATATCGCCATGGAAAGCAGCTTGTAAGCCGCCGTCCTCTTTAAAGCTTCCACGTCGGGAATTCAGTCAAGACTTCCATCAACTCTGATCTCGATTTACTCCTTTCCCTTTCAAGGATCTCCTTCACCCTCCTGACGCCGTCACCGAATAGCCCTTCTATATAGCGATAATCGACCCTCTCTGTGCCGGGATTTCCCTCGTCGTCGATCTTAGCAGGGCCCATCACGGGAGGGACGTAAAAGACCTTGGGCTTGGTACCGTATTGGGGGAGCAGGGGAAGGGCTACCCTGTACTTCTTGACGAGTTTGTAAACAGGCGAGGTCTTATCGTCAATCCTGCCGAAGAACCTTGCCTTTCCTGGACAGGTGATGACGCAGAGGGGTGGTTCCCCCTTCTCGACCCTTGGCAGACAGAGGTTGCACTTCTCCGCCTTGCCAGTTTTCCTGTTCAAGAACATCCTTTTATAAGGACAGGCGTCTATGCATTTACCGGCCCCTTCGCATTGTTCCGAGTCGACCAGGATGATGCCATCTTCCCTTTTGTAAATGGCTTCAGCGGGACAGGAAGAAAGACAAGAGGGTTCTTCACAGTGCATGCACATCATCGGAAGGTAGAAAAACCAAGCATCCTTCACATCTTCACCCATGCCAACATCTTCGTCGTAATTGGGGCCGTTTTGGAGGGTCTGGCCTATATAGGGCAGACCACTTCCCGTATGCTTCCTCAACTTTCCATAGTCGAAACGCAATTCTCTCTCGTAGTCATCATCGGACATGGGCTGCCTTTTCCTGGTCTTCTCCATCCAGTTGTAGGGGTAACCCTGTCCCGGCCTTGTTTCAACGATCGTGTACCAGATGTGATCGGCTCCCTCCTTATCCGTCCATACCATCTTGCATGCGACGCTACATGCCTGACACCCTAAACATTTATTCAGGTCTATCACCATCGCATACATGGTCATAACCTCCTTGCTTTAGAGCTTTACGACTTCCACCGAGGTATCGCACTCATTGCCCGTTACCCCCCAGAAGTTCCAACCATATTTCAGATGATATGAGGGGGCCTTGCCTTCGGGGTACTTGACCGACTGGGTAGGCTTGGGCCTGATGGGGGTTATACCGTTAAACCACCCTCGGATGGTGGTGAACATCTCGGCGCCGTTCTCCACCCTTACCTCTCCTTCCTTTATGCCGGGCATGACCTTCGCCCTGCATATCATCTCCCCAAATTCGTTGAAGAGCTTTACTTTATCGCCGTCCTTTATCCCCCTGGCCGTGGCGTCCTTTTTGCTCATCATGACGATCGTCTCACCCCGCTGGAGCCTCAGCAGGATGTCCACATCCCTGAAGGTGGAGTGGGTACCCCACCGGCCGTGGGCGGTGTTCATCTTCAGCGGTGCCTTCGTCTTTTTGTCGGGCAGTCTGTCGAACTCCGGCTCTTTGTATATGGGGAGCTCATTTCCCAAAGCGATGAAGTAGGAGTGGTCGATGTAGAACTGCTGTCTCCCCGTGAGGGTTTTGGGCCCGATCATCCCCAAATACTTCTTGCCGAAGAACTTGGGTACCTTCACCTTACCTGCGATGGTGATCTTCTCCCCGGCCAGCTTCCCCCCGCCTGGCCAAGGCAGAAGCTTTTCGACGTTCTCCACGAAGGGGGTAATGGGTCTCCTCGACTGGGCAGCGGGGAAGGGGACCGGGGCCTTTCTTATGAGCTCCACCAGACCGTCGATGTAACCCTGTACATCTCCTTTGAAGAGCCTGCCCTCGATGAGTTCCTGGACCTCCTTGGCGTAGTTCGATTTTCTCTTCGCGTATTCCTCAGGATCCGGGTAGATGATGGGGCTCTTGGAGAGGATGAACTTGGCGCTCTTTTCGTCGGTGTCCATCTTGCCGCCAGCGGTGAAGAGGTCGTACACTTTGGTGAAATCTATGACCTGTTTCTTCTCGGCATCCTTCCACTTTCCATCCCATTGCCCGGAGGAGACGAGCTTTTGGCTGTATTCCTGTATCCCCTTGGCTATGAGCTTGAAGATCTCGTAGTCGGTTTTCGCCTCGAAGAGGGGCTTTATCACGGGGTTGAAGGCCTGAAGGTAGACGTGCATAGGGGTCGTCTCCAGGTCGAACTTCTCGTACCAGGTGGCAGCAGGCAGGACCACGTCGCTGAAAAGCGCCGTGGAGTTGATCCTGAAATCTATGGTGACGATGAATTCGAGCTTCCCTTCGTCCTTGAACCACTTGATGGTCTTGTAACCTCCCTTGCCCTGGTTCAGGAAGTTCGACCTCCAGATCACCATCGCCCGGGGTCTCTTCGGCGGCTTGGGATACACGGGGATCCAGTTGTTGGCGAGCGACTTCAGCAACAGATAATAGTTGTAAGCCCATCCATCTCCCGGCTTGGCGCTTACAGGGGCGCCGTTGGGAAGCCGCTTCAGCCTGCCCGCTTCGATCTCCTTGACGATCTCCTCGAAGGTCTTCCCGAGCTTGTACAGCTCCGCATCGTAATGGGTCCAGGCGAACAGCGTGGTGTTCTGGGGCCTCGCCTTCAGGATCATCCCGTATTTCCCCAGGCCGCTCAGCCAGACCTTGTACTGCCCGGTGTACTGGCTGAAGCCTCCGCCCCTCTTTCCGATGTTGCCCGTTAAGGCGAGCAGCAGGATCATGCTCCTGTTGTTTATGTCGTTGTTGAACCAGTGGTTCACCCCTCCGCCACCGATGATCATCGCAGGTTTTTTGGTGGCGACATCAAAAGCGAACTGTTTTAAAGCTTCTTCGCCGATTCCAGTGATCTGGAAGACCTTTTCCGGGGTGAACTTGGAGACCTCCCTCTTCAACCGGAGAAAGACCGTCTCCACCTCCACCTCTTTTCCGTCCACGAGCTTCACCTTCCCCTCATAGTAGAGAGAAGGATCTATGCTGTACCTCTTAAGATCGAGGGTATCCCTGTCATCTCCCAGGGTCCCTGGAGGGTTGACCAGCTTCATGGAGTTGTTGTCGTACACAAAGAGCTTGAAGGGACTCCCGTCCTTTTTGAGGTCTGCCTCCGTGAGGAACTTCTTGTTGTCCTTCCTGATGAGGAAGGGCAGATCGGTGAAGGTCTTAACGTAATCCACGTCAATGCTTCCCGTCTCCATGAGGTAGTTTATGACCCCGTTGACGAAGGCCGCGTCCGTCCCGGGCTTGGGCGAGAGGAAGACGTCGGCCATCCTGGCCGTTGCGTTGTAATCGGTGAAGATGGCATAGACCTTCGTCCCCCTGTACTTGGCCTCCTGCAGCAGGTGGGCCGCTGCAAGCCTGGACTCCGCGACGTTCGCCCCCCAGAAGATCAGGAGCTTGGCGTTGAGCCAGTCTGCCTCTTCGCTCTCCTCCGTCTGTACGCTCCAGGTCATCGGCTCTCCGGGGGGCAGATCGCAATACCAATCGTAGAAGCTCAGGGGGCCGCTGGCCCCGAGGATCTTACAGAGCCTATATCCCGAGCCCGCGGACACATAGCTGAAGGCGGGGATGGCGGAGAAGAAGATGATCTCATCGGAGCCGTGCTTCCTCGCGATGTCGGTGAGTTTTTTGGAGATGAGCTCAATGGCCTCGTCCCAGGTGGCCCTCCTGAACTTGCCCTCTCCCCTCTTGCCGACCCTGATCAACGGATGCTTCAGCCTGACCTCCCCGTAAACGTACCGGAGATAACTGGCTCCCCTCACGCACCCCCTGGGATTGTAGTATCTGCCGAGGACTGGGTCGAAGGTGTCGTAATCTGCCGCCGGGGCCAACCCTATGATGTATTTCTCCCCTTTCACGTAGGCGTTCCACCCACAAGCCTGGGTACAGTTGGCAGAACATACACTGCGGACCTTCTTATCGTATTCGAGGACTTTCCTCAGTCTGTCTTCACTGATCCTGTGGAGCTTGCTCCCTACGAACTTCCCTTCCTTCAGCTCCTTCGCCAAAAGGGGAAGGGCTGTCGTCAGACCTACGATGCCCCCTGCGACGGTGGTTATGAACTCCCGCCTCGTAATGCCTTTAGCCCTCTCTGACATCCCTGGGCCCTCCTTTTCGAGGATTTATTGGGATCGGCTACACCCAGGATAGCCGGTCAAAGTGTAAATTTGCTGTAAATTGTCCAACTTTTCTGTAAAAATTTTCTCCAACCGGGGGTTACGGATTGTTAACACCCCTTCCTTTACCCGGGGATAATTCGTGGATAAGATGGGAAAGGGCATTCCTTCAAAGGAGGGGAGAGGGATGAAGTTCGCAGATTGGGGACTGCAGAGGGGGTGTTTGAGATTTTCATACCCTCTCAGTAGGAAATTTCTGGTGGTCCTGGGCATAGTCATCGTGCCGGTGCTCGGGGCCATTTTCGTCTGGATTGGACTGCAACAACAGAGGGAGTTAATGCAGCAGGTCAAGCGCCAAGCGGAGGCCCTTGCGAGACAGGTGGTGCTCACCCGGCAGTGGGTCTCGGATTGCGGCGGCGTTTGGGTTGACGAGATGAGCAAAGGGGCCTTGGGGACCGTATACTTCATCGAGGAGAAATTCGTCGCCAATGGGAGGACTTACCGGCGGTTCTGTCCCGCCATGGTCACCAAGAAGCTGTCAGAATATGCGTCGAGGGAGGGGCTTTATCGTTTCCACCTAACGAGCCTCGACCTCCTCAATCCAGCGAACAAACCGGACCCTCATGAAGTGGAGTATTTAAGGGGGTTCGAGGAACGCGGGATGAAGGAGATTTACGGCATCCGGAGGTTGGGCGGGGAGGACTATCTTCACTACATGATCCCCTTAGTCCTCAAGGAGAGCTGCCTTCGCTGTCACGTGAACCCCTCCTACAAGGCAGGGATGATCCGAGGCGGGCTGAGTGTGTTCCTCCCCATTGGCCATCTCAGGGCAGTTCTCAAGAAGCGGTACACCCAGCTTCTCGTCGCCGCTTCGACCATCATCGCCCTCACAGTTCTCACCCTTTACGGCCTCGTGAACCGCTTGGTACTGCGGCCCGTGAGGGAGCTGGAGACGGCAGCGGCGGAGATAGGGAAGGGCAACCTCACCTACAGGGTGGACATCCGTACCGGTGACGAGTTTGAGACCCTGGGACGGGCGTTTAACGCCATGGCCGAGAACCTGTCCAGGAGTCACCTCCAGCTCCAAGAGGAGGTGGAGAGGGCCACCATGGAACTTCGGCAGGCCTATAAAGAGCTGCAGACCTTGGACAAGCTGAAATCGGATTTCCTCTCCAACATGTCCCACGAACTCCGCACCCCCCTTACTGCCATCCGCGGTGGCGTGGATTACCTGAAAAGGACTGTGACCGATGAAGGGCTTAGGCACTACCTCAAGATTATCGACAAGAACCTCTCCCGTCTGACCTATTTGGTGACCGAGCTATTCGACTTCACCAGGATAGAGGCGGGCAAGGTGGAGTGGCATTTCTCCGAGGAAGACATCGGCACCCTCATCGAGGACGTGGTGGAGATGACTCGGCCCCTTGCTGAGGGAAAGGGCATAACCCTAACCTACCATCGTCTAGGGGAGGTCTACGTGAAGATGGACCTCGAACGGATAGAGCAGGTGCTCGTCAACCTCCTCGACAACGCCATAAAGTTCTCCCCTTCGGGGACCGAGGTTCGATTGGGTGTTCAGGAGACCGATGGAGGGGTAGTGGTGTCCGTCGCCGATCAAGGCAAGGGGATTCCAAAGGATAAGCTCGGGGACATCTTTAAGAAGTTTTACACCTATTCCACCGATGGTAAGACCGGTACGGGCCTAGGCCTCGCCATATGCAAGGGGATAGTGGAGGCCCACGGCGGCAGGATCTGGGCCGAGAGTGAGCCCGGTCGGGGGAGCACCTTTTACTTCTATTTACCTCGAGAAGGGAAGAGGTGAAGGTGTTGTTTGCTTCAGCGGAGGTCCTCCCCTTCGCCTGGACGGGCGGACTCGGGGATGTCTGTCGGGCTCTACCCCTCGCGCTTAGGGACCTTGGGGTGGAGGTGGAGATCGCCATGCCCTTTTACCGAATGGTGAGGGAGCGGGGGTTTTCTCCGAGTGCGTTCCTGGAGGTCCCCGTCCCCGTGGGGGACAGGGAGGAGAAGGCCCTTGTATTTCGGGGCGACCTCGAAGGGGTGCCTGTGTACTTCGTCGGCCATGATGGATTTTTCAACCGTCCCCACCTCTACGGCCCGCCGGGAAAGGGATATCCGGACAATGCAGAGCGTTTCCTCTTCTTCACCCGCGCTCTACTGAACTTGGGTGAGGCCCTTGGGTGGCCATGGGATTTGGTCCATTGTCACGATTGGCACGTGGCTCTTTTCTCCCTACTGAAGGGGCGCAAAGCCCCCCCGCTGACCCTTTTGACCATTCACAACATCGGCTATCAAGGCGAATTTCCCCTGAAGATCCTTGACCTCCTGAGGATACCCGAAGGGATGGCTGAGGCAGTGGTCCACCGAGGCAAGGTGAACTTCCTAAAAGGGGGGATCGTCACCGCGGACCTCCTCACCACCGTCAGCCCGACCTACGCCCGCGAGATTCTGACCCCGGAGTTCGGCTTTGGGCTCGAGGATGTGCTGAGGGAACACAGTCACAAGCTCCATGGGATCTTGAACGGCGTAGACTATCGCCTGTGGGACCCTCGAAACGACTCCTTCATCGCCGCACCTTATGGCCCCGAGGACCTCTCAGGTAAGGCCCTCTGCAAAGAGGACCTTTTGAGGACCTTGCGATTGCCAGAGGGGTTGAAAGCGAGGCCCCTCTTTGGAATGGTGAGCCGCTTAGTGCGGCAAAAAGGCCTGGACCTATTGCTGCCTTTGATCCCCAGGATGATGGCCGAGGGGGTGGGGCTGGTGGTCTTGGGCACTGGAGAGGAAAGGTATGAGAAGGGCCTCAGAAGATTGGCCGCGGAGCACCCTGCGGGAATGCGCGTGGTGATCGACTTTGACGAACGACTCTCCCATAAGATAGAAGCTGGCTGTGACCTTTACCTCATGCCGTCCCTTTATGAACCCTGCGGTCTCAACCAAATGTACAGCCTCCGCTACGGGACCTTGCCGGTGGTGAGGGACACGGGGGGGCTTGCCGATACAGTGGAGCAGGCCGATCTGCGGACGGGGCGGGGAACGGGTTTCAAGTTCCGCCTCTTCCGCCCGGCATATCTGTGGAGGGCGATTAGACGAGGACTTAAGGCCTATGCCACGCCCGACCTCTGGGGGAAGCTCCAGCGCCAGGCCATGACAAAGGATTTCTCCTGGCGACGCTCCGCCGAGCAGTACCTGAAGCTATATAGGAGGCTTTGTACTCGCTCCGGATAGCGGTTTCTACCTCCTAACCCCACGTCACCAGCAGTCCCAGGGAGTAATGGGTCGGTATGAGACGACGGTGATGGGGCGTCACCCGGCAGTAATAGGCGAAGCGGCCGCTCTCGGAACAGGGCAGGGAGGCGGCGAAGACGTAAAGCTCTCCTTCTTTGCCCATCAGCTCCATCGGGTGGATCTCCCTCCTCTTCATCTTCCCGAAGGGGTCGAGAGGGCCGTAGTAGAGGTCCACCCTTACATCCTCGGGCCTCAAGGTACCCAGGTCCAGAAGGGCCCTGACCTTTAGTTGATCTCCTACCTCCAGTTCCGGAGGGCTATCCTGCTCCACCTTGACCACCTTTACCCCCTTCCACTCCTTCGAAACCCGTCGATACCAGGCTGCAAGTTCCTCAATTCCCTCCTTCCCCTCGGCAGTGAGGTCCTTCAGGTAGGAATGGGCCCTGAGGTAGTAGTCCTCCATGTAGCGCTGGATCATGAAGTTGGTGTTGTAAAGGGGACCCAACTCCTTCATGGCCGCTTTCATCTTGGCCACCCACTCCCGAGGGATGCCGTCGGGACCGCGCTTGTAAAAGAGGGGGATGATCTCGTTCTCCATCAGGGTGTAGAAGGCGTGGCTTTCCACGTCGTCCTGGTATTCGTGGTCCTTGTAGACCTCGCCGCGTCCGATAGCCCATCCTACCCGGGGGTTGAAGGCCTCATCCCACCAGCCATCCAAGGTACTGAAATGCAGCGCCCCGTTGAAAACGGCCTTCATCCCGCTGGTGCCGCAGGCTTCGTCCGGGCGCCGCGGGGTGTTGAGCCAGATATCGGCTCCCTGGACCAGGTACCTGGCCACATCCATGTCGTAGTCCTCGATGAAGACCACGTGCTGCCTGAAGGGGTCTTCCTTTATGATGGAGATTATCTCCTTTATGAGGCGTTTGCCTTCCAGGTCGTTGGGATGGGCCTTCCCAGCCATGATGATCTGAACGGGCCTTTCAGGGTTGTCCAGGATCCGGGCCAGGCGATCGAGGTCCCTGAAGATGAGAAGCGGCCGCTTGTAAGTCACCATCCTTCTGGCCCATACGATGGTCAGGGCGTCGGGGTTGAGGACCTCGGTGGCCATCTCCACCTCCTTGGTGGGGGCACCCCTCCTCAAGAGCTGGTCCCGGAGGCGCCGCCGGCAGAAGGCGACGAGCCGTCCCCTGCGTCGTTCATGCACCCCCCACAGCTCCTCATCGGGGATCTCCATGGCCCTGTTCCACAGCCTTACGTTGTCGGGGTCCTCCGACCAGTTGGGCCCGAGATAGCGAGTGTACGTCTCGGCCATCTCTTGGGAGACCCAGGAGGGCACGTGGACTCCGTTGGTCACGTAGTTTATGGGGACGTCCTCTTCGGGGATCCGGGGCCAGAGATCGTGCCAGAGCCGCTGGGAGATCTTCCTATGGAGCCTGGAGACGGCGTTGATGTTCCCCGAGAGCTTCTGGGCGAGGATGTTCATGCAGAAGGGTTCGGATTGGTTCTTCGGATCCCGTCTGCCCAGCCCCAGAAGGGCCTCGAGGGTGATCCCCAGGGAGGGCAGGTATGGGGAGAAGAAGCGCTCGATCAACCCGGGGTCGAAGAGGTCAATCCCCGCGGGGACCGAGGTGTGGGTAGTGAAGACGTTGCTCGCCATGACCAAAAGAAGGGCTTCATCGAAGGTCAACTCCTGTTCCTCGCGCAGCACGCGAATCCTCTCCAGCCCAGCAAAGGCAGAGTGGCCCTCGTTCATGTGCACTATGGTGGGATCTATCCCGAGCTTCCTGAGGGCCCTCATCCCCCCGATGCCGAGGAGCATCTCCTGGATCAGCCTCTGACGCCGGTCATCGGGGTAGGGCTGAGAGGTGATCTCCCTGAGATGAGGCGGGTTCTGAGGGACGTTGGCGTCCAATAGGTAGAGGGGGATCCTCCCCACCTGTACGCGCCAGATCTGGGCGTATATGTGTTCGTGGTCCAGACGGAGTTCTACGGTGAGGGGCTCACCCCCTTCGTCCCTCAAAAGGGTTATGGGCATGTGGTAGAAGTCGAGCTCCGGTACCGTCTCCCGTTGTTCGCCGTCTTCGGTCAGGGTCTGTTTGAAGGCCCCATACTGGTAGAGCAGTCCCACGCCCACCACGGGGAGGTTGAGGTCGCTGGCGGATTTGAGGAAGTCCCCAGCGAGGATGCCGAGCCCCCCGTGGTAAAAGGGCAGACAATCCGTGAGGCCGTATTCCGCAGAAAAGTAAGCGATGCGCAAGTCTTCGGGGATGTCTCTGTGAGGGGTGAAGGCCGGTTTTTCCATATATTCGCGGAAATGCTCGTAGGTCCGTTCCAGGAAGGCCATGAAGGCCTCGTCTCTCTCCAGTTCCCTGATGCGCTCCGTGCTCAGACGCGCCAGGAGCAGGACGGGGTTATGGCCAGTTTCCACCCACAGCTCTGGAGAGGCCCTGCGGAAGACCATCCTGATCTCGGCGTTCCACGCGAACAGGAGGTTGTAGGCCATCTCCCTGAGGGGCTGGAGCCTCTCAGGGAGTTTGGGGATTACGGTGAAGAAATGGGGCTCAGGCTGGGACATGATGTGCCCTCCTTTTGGTTTTCGATGGCCAGATTATAGGAAGGTGCAAAGGGGCGGTCAACGGCCGAAGGGCGCTACACGGCCCGGCACAGGACGTTCACCAAGGCCTGCCTCCCTCCGTTGACCGCTTTGAGGGCCCTCTCGAGGGCGGGGATCAGTTCCTCAGGGCGCTGGACCATCTCCCCATGTCCACCAAAGGCCTCGCAGACTTTCTCGAAGTGGCCGAGCGGTAATTCGCTCAAAGGGCAGGTCTCCGCCTTGGCGGCCCAACCTTGGGGGTAAAGGGACAAGGTGGCCCTTCTCACGGCATTCCAGCACCGGTTGTTGTACACGACGGTGAGCACCGGCAGCCCGTAGGCCGCGGATACCGCATGGCATGCGGTGGGCACCGAGAAGATGTAACTGCCATCCCCCACCGTAGCCACTATGACCTTGTGGGGTAAGGCCAGCTTCAGCCCCAGGGCGGTGCCCAATCCCCATCCGAGGTACCCCGCATGGGGGTTGCAGAAGTAGTGTCCCGGTAGGCGGCTCATGAAGGGGCGCATGCCGTTGTCGTACTCGTTGACCACGATTGCCTCGTCTCCGAGGACCTCTTTCAGTTGGTAGGAGACCCAGTGGGGGCTCAAGGGCACATCGGAGGCCCCTTCCTGGGCCTTGAGGGCGTATTGACGGAAGGTCTCCTCGTGCAGGTCCCTGACGACCTTACCTCTCCTCTCGATTTCCCTCCTATTCCGCCCTTCAAGGGCTCGTAGCAGCCCTTCAAGGGCCTCTGCGGGATCTCCTTGGACGTTGAGGTGGGAGGGGAAAGCCCTAGCGGGATAGCGGTTGTAGAGGGGGTCGATCCCTATGTGGATTACCTTGGCCTTGTCCGAAGGCGACAACAGCTCGGGGTACCACGGGACATCGCAGTCCACGACCAGCACCAGGTCTGCTCGTCTGATGACGGGTTGGGGCGAGAACCCCAAGTGGTGAGGGTGGTCGGTGGGGAAGTTCATATACTCGGGATTGAACGATACGACTCCCATAGCCAGCCGTTCGGAGAGCGTCACCAGGGCCTCTACGGCCTGACGGGACCGTCCCACAGAGGAGGTGATGGCCAAGGGGAATTCGGCTTCGGCCAACAGCGTCGCTGCCTCTTCGATCTTCTCCTTAGAAGGGGCTACTCGAGGGATGTCGTAAGGTAGGTCTCTGGCCACCTCTCCTTTATCCACAGGGGACGCTAACACTTCAGGCGGGAGGACTAAGTAAACGGGGCCCATGGGAGGCGTGAGGGCGATGGTCATGGCCCTGTCCAGAAAGGCCTCGAGCTGCCGCGGGGTCTTCAGTTCGCCGTACCACTTCACCTGTTCCCTGACTATCCCAGGCTGGTCGAAGAGGTCTTGTCCCCAGTGGACATAGCTGAACCGTCCCTCCCCCTCTGTAGGGGAGCGGCCAGCGCTGAAGAGGATGGGGACCTCCGCGCGACTGGCAGCCATGAGCATCCCCAGGCCGTTGGCCGTCCCGACCCCCACGTGGACCATGGCGAATTGCGGCCTCCCGGTCCCGAGGTAATACCCATAGGCCATGCCCACTAAGGGGGTCTCATGGGGGACCACCACGGGCCGGGGGAGACCTGTCCCCTCGCCCCTCTTTTTGGCGAAGGCCTCTACGATGGAGACGAAGTCTGTGCCTGCGTTGGCGAAAAAGTACTCAACCCCCCTTAACGCCAGGAGCTCCAGGAGGGCCTCGGCGGTGGTTTCGGCTTGAAGTTTGACCTTCTCCATCTCCCCGATTATGGCAGGATCAGTCCCCCCTTGTCACCACCTGGATAGCCTCGTAGACAGCCTCCAGGAGCCTCTCGATCTCCCATTCCGAGATGGCGAGAGGGGGCATCAATACGATCACGTCTCCCAAGGGCCTGATGATCACCCCCCTTTTCCGTGCCTCGATGACCACCTTCTGGCCCACCTTCTCCTCTGGGGGGTAAGGTTCCTTTTCCTCCCTGTCGGCTACGAGCTCAATCCCCACCATGAAGCCCTTCTGCCTGATGTCTCCCACGGCCTCCAGTTCCCAAAAGCGCTCCAGACCCCGGGCGAGGTATTCGATCTTGGGGGGCATCTTCTTGAGGGTCTCCTCCTCTGCGAATACCTCTAAATTCGCCAGGGCAGCGGCGCAGGCCAGGGGGTTGCCGGTGTAGGTGTGGCCGTGGAAGAAGGTCTTGAACTCGTGGTATTCGCCCAGGAAGGCGTCGAAGATCTCCTTCGTAGTCAGGGTAGCTGCCAGGGGCAGGTACCCTCCCGTGATCCCCTTGGCGACTGTCATGAGATCGGGGCTTACCCCTTCGTGCTCGCAGGCGAACATCCTGCCGGTGCGGCCGAAGCCGGTGGCCACCTCATCGGCGATCATCAGCACCCCGTATTCGGTGCAGAGCTCCCTCACCCTGCGCAAAAAACCCGGGGGCTGCACGATCATCCCCGCTGCCCCCTGGACGATGGGCTCGATGATCAGGGCGGCGCATTCCCTGTGGTGTCTCCTGAGGGTCTCTTCCAGGTCCTCGAGGCAGGCAAGTCCACATTGGGGATGGCGTAGCCCCTCGGGACACCGGTAGCAATAAGGGGCCTTCACACGATAGCCCTTGAAGAGGAGGGGTTCGTAGAGGCTGTGGAAGAGCTCAATCCCCCCCACACCCACCGCCCCCAGGGTATCGCCGTGGTAGGCGTTCTGAAAGTAGATGAAGCGGGTCCTATCCTTTTCGCCTTTGTGCTGCCAGTAACCGAAGGCCATCTTCAGGGCGACCTCGACGGCGGTGGAGCCGTTGTCCGAGTAAAAGACCTTGGTCAGGTCATCTGGCGAGATCTCAACGAGCCTCTTGGCCAGTTCCGCCGCCGGGGGATTAGTTAGGCCGAGCAAAGTCGAGTGGGCTATCTTTTCGAGCTGTTCCTTCACCGCGGCATCGATCCTTGGATGGCGATGGCCGTGTACGTTCACCCAGAGGGACGACACCCCGTCGATGTATCGGCGCCCGTAGACATCTATCAGATAGATCCCCTCACCCCGTTCGATGACGAGGGGGTCGGAGTCAAGCCAATCCTTCATCTGGGTGAAGGGATGCCAAAGATAAGCCTTATCCCATTCCTTTACCCTCTCCCTCCAATCCATGGTTCCTCCTCCTCAGATCAATCCCAGATCTCGTCCCACTTCCCCCATAGCCTCGAGGGCAAGGTCGATGTCCTCAGGGGTGTGGGCTGCGCTCACGGAAAGCCTGAGCCGCGCCGAGCCCTCGGGGACCGTAGGGGGCCTTATCCCCTGGACGTAGATTCCTCGTTCCAGGAGCCTCCGGGAGAACTCCATCACCAGCCGATCGTCCCCCACCAACACTGGGATGATGGGGGTGGAGCTGTTCAAAGTGTCGAACCCCATCTCCTGCAGCCCTTTTCGTAGTCTGCGGGTGTTCTCCCAGAGCCGTTCCCTCCTCCAGGCTTCGGCCTTCATCAGCCTCAAGGCCTCCAGCACCATCCCCACCAAGGGCGGGGGAGGAGCGGTGGTGTACATGAAGGTCCGTGCCCGGTTGATGAGGAAGTCTATGAGGACCTGTTCGCCGGCGACGAAGGCACCCACCAGGCCCAAGGCCTTTCCCAGGGTCCCCATTTGTACCTCTACCTGGCCCAGCATGCCGAAGTGTTCGGCCGTACCCCGCCCCTGCGGGCCGAGGACCCCCGTGGCGTGGGCGTCGTCCACCATCAGGATTGCCCCGTAGCGGTCGCAAAGCTCTCGAAGGTGGGGTAGGGGGGCGATGTCCCCCTCCATGCTGAAGACGCCGTCGGTGACGACCAGCCTCCTACGGTGCCGCGCCCGGCGGAGGAGGTCCTCCAAGTGGTTCGGGTCGCGATGGCGATACACCCACACCTCGGCTCTGGACAGGCGGCATCCGTCTACGATTGAGGCGTGGTTGTATTGATCGCTCAGGATCAGGTCCCCTTCCCCTACCAGGGTGGTCAGGAGGCCCATGTTGGCCATGTAACCTGTGCTGAAGAGAAGGGCTGCCTCTGTGGCCTTGAGCTCGGCGAGCTCTGCCTCGAGCTCCCGATGGATGAGGAGACTGCCTGCGATGGAGCGGGAGGCCGGTGCCCCTGCTCCCCACCTCTCGAGGGCCTCTATCGCCGCCTCCTTCAAACTGGGTGCTTGGGCGAGGCCCAAATAGTCGTTGGAGCAGAGGAGGACAACCTCCCTCCCCCCTATCTTCACCCTCCCTCCCACGGGGGATTCAAACCAGCGCAGACTCCGCAAGCGGCCCACGCGCTTGAGGGCGTCCAGCTCCCCCTGAAGGAAGGACAATTTACCCATACGCCACCTCCAACTCGAGGTCCTTGAGCATTTGCAGATCGTCCTTGTAGTTCCTTCCCCGCGTGGTGAGGTAGTTCCCTATCATGAGGCCGTTGGCCCCGGCGGGAATAACCAGGGGGTGGAGGTCCCGCAGGCCGAAGGCCCTGCCACCGCAGATCCTGATGTCGCGATCGGGCAACATGAACCTGAAGACTGCCACGGACCTCAGGAGCTCCGCAGGGGGTAAAGGCCTTTGTCTCTCGAGCTTCGTGCCGGGTATGGGGTGGAGGAAGTTGAGGGCGATGGATTTCACCCCGAGCTCCCTCAGGGTGAGGGCCAGCTCCACGCGTTGCTGCCTCGATTCCCCCAAGCCGAAGATCCCGCCAGAGCAGACCTCAAGGCCTGCGTCCTGAGCCACCCTCAGGGTCTCTATGTCGTCTTCGTAGGGATGGGTGGTGCAGATATGGGAAAAGAAGCTGCGGGCGGTTTCCAGGTTATGATGGTAACACTCGAGCCCAGCTTCCCTCAGTCTCTGGGCCTTCCCGAGATCGAGCAGCCCCAGCGAGGCGCAGGGTATCAGAGAGGTCTCCTTTCTGATCGCGGCGACAGCCTCTGCTATCCGGTCGAGCTCGCGCTCCGAGGGAGAGCGACCGCTGGTCACGATGGAAAAGCGCCTGGCACCCATTCCTTCGGCTTCCTTGGCCCGCCGGAGGATCTCTTCGGGGGACATCAGAGGATAGACCTCGATCTTTGCACGGTGATGGGCCGACTGAGCGCAAAAGGCGCAGTCCTCGGGACACCGCCCTGATTTGGCGTTGACGATGGCGCAGAGCTTTACGCCCCTGCCGAAGAAGTGCTCCCGCACCCGAGAAGCCCCCCACATCAGGTCTGCAAGGGGAAGCTCGAAAAGCCGAAGGCCTTCCTCGGCCTCCAGGGGATCGCCGGAGATCGCCCTCTGTACTGCTTTGTGGATGTCCATCTGAGAGGGCAGTGGTAACACAGTGGCCCTCATTCCGTCAACCTTAAATTTGAGAAGGTTTACCGATTGACGGCTGCTCAGCGGTCCAATAAGATGGGCAAACGATAGAAGTAGAAGTTCTATGAGTGGGGGCGAACCGATGGGCAGATCCGAAGACCTCTACGAGGAGGCCAAGCGCTACATCCCAGGTGGGGTCAACAGCCCGGTCAGGGCTTTCAAGGCGGTGGGGGGCACTCCGCGTTTCATCGCCAGGGCGAAGGGTTCCAGGGTATGGGACGTGGATGGGGCTGAGTACGTGGATTACTTGGCTTCTTGGGGGCCCCTGATCCTGGGCCACGCCCATCCACGGGTGGTGGAGGCCGTAAAAGCGCAGGCGGAAAAGGGCACCAGTTACGGCGCCCCGACGGCCTTGGAGGTGGAGCTTGCGCGGAGGATTGTGGAGGCCCTCCCGTCCGTGGAGATGGTGAGGATGGTCAACTCCGGTACCGAAGCTGTTATGTCGGCCATAAGGCTCGCCAGGGCTTACACCGGCAGGGACAAGGTGATCAAGTTCGAGGGGTGTTACCACGGCCATGCCGATGGGCTCCTGGTGCGGGCAGGATCCGGGGCCACCACCCTTGGGGTACCGGATAGCCCTGGGGTGCCCAGAGGGTATGCTGAGCTGACCTTGCTCGCCCCTTACAACGACCTTCAAGCGGTCAAAGAGCTCATGGCCCGACACCGTGGGGAAGTCGCCTGTGTCGTGGTGGAGCCCGTGGCCGGAAACATGGGGGTGGTCCCCCCTGAAGCGGGGTTTTTAGAGGGGTTGCGGGAGTTGTGCGATCAGGAAGGGGCGCTCCTGATCTTTGATGAGGTGATCACCGGCTTCAGAGTAGGGCCTTCAGGGGCCCAGGGGCTTTACGGTGTGATGCCTGACCTCACCTGTCTGGGTAAGATCATCGGTGGAGGATTGCCCGTAGGGGCCTTCGGCGGGAGGCGCGAGATCATGGAGATGCTCGCGCCATCCGGAGGCGTCTACCAGGCGGGGACCCTCTCTGGCAACCCCTTGGCCATGGCAGCAGGCCTCGAGACCCTGAAGGTCCTCGCCGAGGAGGATCCATACGGACGCCTCGAGGAGATGGCCGATCACCTCTGTCGGGAGATCCTCCAGATGGCCAGAGGGACAGGACTCGAAGTGACGGTGAACCGCGTGGGCTCCATGTTCACCCTGTTTTTCAACCCCGGGCCCGTGAGGAATTACGAGGAGGCCCGAAGGAGCGACACCGCCCTTTACAGCCGCTACTTCTGGGGACTCCTCAAGCGGGGGGTCTATGTGGCGCCCTCGCAGTTCGAGGCAGCCTTCCTCTCCACCGCCCACACAGCCGAGGACATCGATTTGACCCTCCGCGCTGTGAAAGAAGCCTTTGAAGAGCTCGCCAGGGGGTGAAGGGGTCCGTCGTATACGAGGTGAGCCTCCTCACGGAAGAGGACCTCTACCTCTTCAACGAGGGCAGCCATTTTCGCCTTTACGAGAAGCTCGGCGCCCACCCCTTGGAGGTCGGCGGGCAAAGAGGGGTCTATTTCGCGGTCTGGGCCCCCAACGCCCAGGGGGTTTGGGTGATGGGCGACTTCAACGGCTGGAGCCGGGAGAGCCATCCCTTGAAGCCCAGGGGAAGCTCAGGCATCTGGGAGGGATTCATCCCTCAAGTGGAGGTGGGTACCCGATATAAGTATCACATCCTGTCCCGGTACGAGGGTTATCGGGTCGACAAGGCCGACCCGGTGGGGTTCATGCAGGAGAGGCCCCCTCAGACGGCCTCCGTCGTCTGGGACCTCGCTTACCGGTGGGGGGACCACGAGTGGATGAAGACGCGATCCTCGAGGAACGGCTTTGAAGCCCCTATGGCCATATATGAGGTTCACCTCGGCTCCTGGAGGCGGAGGGAAGGGCGTTTCCTCACCTACAGAGAGCTGGCACCGCTTCTGTCCGAATACGTCAAGGAGATGGGCTTCACCCATGTGGAGTTTTTGCCCGTGATGGAGCACCCCTTTTACGGCTCCTGGGGATATCAGGTCACCGGCTATTTCGCCCCCACCAGCCGCTACGGGACCCCCCAGGACTTCATGTATCTGGTGGATCACCTCCACCAGGAGGGCATAGGGGTGATCCTGGATTGGGTGCCCTCCCATTTCCCCCGGGATGAACATGGGCTCGGGTTTTTCGACGGCACCCATCTCTACGAGCATGAAGACCCCCGCCGGGGCCTCCATCCCGATTGGGACAGCTTCATCTTCAACTACGGCCGCCACGAGGTGAGGAGCTTCCTCATCTCCAGCGCCCTCTTCTGGCTCGATCGCTATCACGCCGATGGCCTGAGGGTAGATGCCGTGGCATCCATGCTCTACCTCGACTTCTCCCGCAAAGACGGCGAATGGCTTCCCAACGAGTACGGGGGAAGGGAGAACTTGGAGGCCATAGCCTTTCTGAGGCGGTTGAACGAAGCGGTCTACCGCTTCCACCCTGACGTCCAAACCGTCGCCGAGGAGTCCACCGCCTGGCCTATGGTGACGCGGCCCACCTACCTCGGGGGGCTCGGCTTCGGGATGAAGTGGGACATGGGGTGGATGCACGACACCTTGAGCTACTTCTCCCACGACCCCCTCTTCCGCAAGTACCATCACGACCGTCTCACCTTCAGGATGCTTTACGCCTTCAGCGAGAACTTCATCCTGCCCCTGTCCCACGACGAAGTGGTCCACGGCAAGGGCTCGCTTTTGGGGAAGATGCCTGGGGACAGGTGGCAGAAGTTCGCCAACCTGAGGTTGCTCTTTGGCTATATGTACGCCCAGCCGGGCAAAAAGCTCCTCTTCATGGGTGACGAGTTCGGTCAACCCTCGGAATGGAATCACGACGAGGAGCTTTCCTGGGGGGTGTTGTCCGATCCACTTCACCGCGGGGTGGCTTTGTGGGTGAAGGACCTGAATCGGCTCCTCACAGAGGAGCCAGCCCTTCACCGCCTGGACTTTCAGCCCGAGGGCTTCGAGTGGGTGGATTGTAGTGACTACGAGCAGTGTGTTCTTTCCTTCCTCCGCAAGGCCCAAGGGGAGGAGGTGCTCGTGGTCCTGAACTTCACGCCTGTGCCGCGCCACGCCTACCGCGTGGGCGTCTCCAGGGAAGGCCGTTGGCGGGAGCTCTTGAACAGCGACTCCACCCTTTACGGCGGAAGCGGCCTCGGTAACCTGGGCGGCGTGGAGGCCAAAGCCCTCCCCTGGCATGGCCGTCCCTATTCAGTGGAGTTGACCTTACCCCCTCTCGGGGTGCTTTTCTTAAAGCCGCAATCCTGAACAGCACCAGGTCATGAGGAGGCCCTTTCCCATCGTGGTCCATTACCCCGAAGAGGCCGACTACGGGCTCCTCGGCCCCCAGATGGCGGCCACCATCATCAGTCGGCACACCGATTACGAGGGCATCGTCATAGGCATAGGCCACGGGCTGGACCTTAAGGTCGCAAAGGACCGCCTCCTGGAGCTCCTTCCCTCGGAGAGGCCCATGGTCGCCTTCAGCTACGTCGGTGGCAGGAGGGACCTTTGGCGCCTCGCCCGGGAGCTCAAGTCTGAAGGCGTCATCACCATCCTGGCAGGTCCCCAGGCGGACGTGGACTTTCAGGGCGAGGTTGGCTGGGACGTGGCCCCCCATAGGTTCAGAGGCTTGAGGGACAGCTTCACTTTCGCCCTGCATGGACCGGCTGAGCAGATACTGCCCTTTCTCCGAGGTTCTGATCCCGCGGAAACGGACGGGGTGATCCTTTGGCGAAGGGGGAACTTTCTGGGCAGGCAGCGGAAGCCCTGGGATGAGGCCTTCCTGGGGGAGGTGGATTGGAAGAACCTCTACCGCCTGACTCCCTATGGGCTGAAGGACCAGAGGATATCCACCGCCCAGGTATTGGGGAGGTTGGGATGCCCATACGCCGCCCGCAGCACCCACTGCGAGATCGATTACCCCAGGACCCTCAACGGGGAGCCCTTTCCAGGGGAGGGCAAGGTGCCACTTCTTGTCCGAGGGTGTAGTTTCTGCGACGTGGCCACGGACAAGGGGGGCGGTTTCCGCCTCTCGATGGCCCGGGTGCTCGAAGAGATCTCCGCCTTGCCCGAGGACGAGGAGGGCAGAAAGATCCCCTTTGAGCTCGTGGACGAACGGGGAGCCTCATCCCTCCTTTCGGTGCTTGATGCCGTAAAGGAGGCGGGCATCAGGATCTCCCAGGTCAACATCGTCACCAGGGCGGACTGGTTCCTTCGGGCGGAGGCCCGCTTCCGGGGGGCGCTTCGGCAGGCGAAGGCCATGGGGGTGAAGGTGTTGCTTTCAGCGGTGGGCTTCGAGTCCTTCTCGGACCGCATCCTGAGAAACCTCAACAAGGGCTACGCCGCAGAGATCAACATCCGCGCCGTCGAGTTGATGAGGCGCCTCAAGGAGGAGTTCCCCGAGGAGTTCCTCTACCGAAGGGATGAAGGGGCATGCCACGGTTTCATCCATCCCACGCCATGGGATTGTGCCGCAACCCTCGCTGAGGCCAACGCCTTGATCTTTTCCTACGGCCTCTTCGAGGACGTACTGCCTGAACGGAGCGTTCCCCTGATAATCCATCACGCCTCTGCCTTGGGAGAGTGGATCAGGCACCTGGAGGAAAAAGAGGGCCTTAAGCTCGAGAGGGCTGGTTCCATCATCCAATGGTGGTGAGGGGGGCTTTGCCCTCACATCGCGCTCGCCTCCCTCAGCACTTCGATCACCTCCTCCTTGGTCCTCGCCTCAAGCAGCGCTGGCATGACGAAGGGCTTGCTGAAGACGCGCGAGAACTCCCGCATGGTGTCCAGGTGTTCTTGGAGGCGTTCCTGAGGTACCAGGGTGAGCAGGATCACATGGACTGGTTTGCCGTCCAGGGAGCCGAAGTCGATCCCCCGCTGGGAGATCCCGAGCGCCCCTATGACGCTCCCCGGATAGTCGATCACCCCGTGGGGGATGGCCAGGCCGTAACCGATCCCCGTGGTCATGGAGAGCTCCCTCCTCACCACCTCCTCGAGGAACTTCCCCTCCAGATTCAGATCCACACAGCGGCGGCTGCAGAGGAACTTGACGAGCTTGGAGATCGCCTCCCATTTGTCCTGGGCGTCCAGGTCAAGGTAGACGTCCTCCTCCTCGAGGAACCCGAGGACGGGGGGTAGGGCCTTCCCCTCCTCCTTTGCCCATCGCACGGCGAACTTGATGGCGAGGGGGCCGACGAACTCGTTCACGATCACGGCCGAAAGGACCATGGCCGAAAGTAGCACCGAAACCCCCTCCAGAGACGGTGCATCCTGTACCATCACCAGAAAGCCCAGGGCCAGACCCGCCTGGGGGAGGAGGCCCAACCCCAAAAGCCCCCTGTAAGAGGGCAGGGAGGAGAAAAGGGAACCCAGAAAGCCGCCCAGCAACTTCCCCACAAAGCGGCCAGCGATGAACAGGAGGATGAGCCCCCCGGCCGACACGATCACCCCGAACCGGAGGTGGGCCCCCGCCATGGTGAAGAAGATCAGGTAGATCAGGGGTTCCAGCTCCCGCAAGGCCTTGGACACCTCCTGGTGGACCTCTTCGCAATTGGCGATGACGAACCCGAGGGTGATGGTGGCGAGAAACGGCGAGGTGTTGAAGTGATCGGCGATCCCAGAGGCCACCATGAGGCCCAGGAAGGAACTCCCCAGGATCTTTCTGCTGTCCCGTTTGAAGTCCTCGGGCAAGAAGCAGAAGGCCGATCCCACGACCAGCCCCGCCACTATGGGGAGGCCTATCTGAAGGAGGAAATTCCCGTTGCCCTCTACCTTCAGGAAGGTCATAACGGAGGTGAAGAGGAGGATGGCGATGATGTTGTCCAGGGCTATGGTGGGCAGAAGCACCGAGACGAAGGGCCCTCGGGCCCTCGATTCCCTCACCACGGCGAGACTTGCGGCAGGGGCGGTGGTAGCGGCCATGGCCCCGGCGAGGAGCGAAAGCCGCGAGGAGCTGGTGTAGAGGTATACCACCCCTGCGACCACCGAGAAGGTGAGGAGCGTCTCCCAGAGGGCGATGACCAGGGGGGCGCCGGAGGTGGATCGCAGCTCCCTGATCCTCAGGTGGAGGGCCACCGATACGGCGATGAAGCCGAAGGCGATGGAGCTGACGAGCCTCAAGTCCTTCACGATGAGCTCGTGGGAGAGGATCTCCAGGCCGTAGGGCCCGAGGAGGGCTCCAGCGAGGATGTTCCCGATGATGGAGGGGAGCCTGAGGCGACGGGCGACTTTCCCGCCGAGATACCCGAAGGCGATGATGAGGCTTAGTCCGAGGAGGGGATCGAATACACGAATCATGGGAAGTCCTGTAAGGGGGTTATATTACACCCTTTTCGGCCAAGGGCTGAAACAGAAAGTCAACTTTCGCCGTGGGCGGGCACCGGAGGTAGGTCGGCGAAGAACTTCATGGCCTCGAAGAGATGCCTCCGGGCGGCCAAAGCCTGTCTCAAGCGCTCTTCAGCTCCCCTGACAAGATCCCATCCACCTTGAACTCCTCTTCCCAGATGGGGTCCAGGAGCTGGGAGAGCTTGCGATCGTAGTCTATGAGCCCTTGATGGTAGGCCTCATCGGCCAGGGCCTCCTTGGCGGCTTCATCGGTGGGCTGAACCCGGAGCTCCTTCAGGGTCTGCCACATGACCTCATGATGGTCCCTTATGGGGCAGGGCATGATGAGGTTGCCCCGCTCCCTGGCGGGTTTCCCCAGGGCGTAATCCTTCTGCCATTGCCTGATCCTCTCGAACAATGGCGATGCCAGGATGTCGTCCAGCGTCCCACCCTTTCTGTAGATCTCCAGGATGTTGTCCAGCCTGTAGGGGATGAAGACGCAAGGCATCACATCCCCCTTCCAGTCTATGTAAAAGTAGCCCCCGGACCTCCCCCCCGCCAGACATCCATCGGTCATCGGGCCCTGATTCCAGAAATCGATGTAATTGTAGCCAGCCTTTATGGCCTCCACATTACGCCTGAACATCTCCAGCCTCTCCTCCGGCCCTACCATGGTCTCAAGGGTGTAACCGCGGCCGATGGGCATATACTGGAAAAGCCAGCCGTAGAAGGCCCCCTCCTGGTCGAAGAAGAAGCGCAGAAAGTCCCAGCTTGTGACCTCATCCCAATTGTGTCTCTCGGCGACCACCGATATGCCAAAGGGGACGCCGAACTCCCTGAGGATCTTGAAGGCCTTGAGGACCTTCTTGAAGGTCCCCCTTCCCCTCCTTTTGTCCGTGTTCTCCTCAAAGCCCTCCACGGAGATCACAGGGGTGAAGTTCCCGAGCCTTGCAAGCCTCTCGGCGACCCTCTCATCTATCAGGGTGCCGTTGGTGTATACCATGAAGAAGTTGGTATTGTGCTCCTCGGCGAGGTCCAAGATATCCTTTCCCTCGCTCTTCCACATGAAGGGTTCTCCCCCCGATATCACCGTGAAGTGGGAGTGCCAGAACTTCGTCTTTTCGTCGATGACCCTGCTCACGACCCGGTAGGGCAAGGAGAGCCTGCTCGAAGCATCGCTTGAGGCGTAACAGCCGGGACAGCGGAGGTTACAGAGCTGGGTCGGGCTTATGACTATGAAACAGGGGGTAGGGAAGTCCTTCCCCTTGAGTCTTTGCCTTTCCCTGTACTCGATGTCCTCGATGAGGACCCCCCTGGCAAAGACCCTGACCATCTTGTGGAAGACCTCCTTGCTAAGCCATCCCTTCCGGAGGTGATTGTCGGTGGTCCAGAGGAGATTCCGCACGAAACAAAACTTCAACTCTTGGGCAGTTCGGAGGGAATCTTGGGCCTCTTCCACCACAGTTCGCCAGAGGTATCCCTCCATCCTACGGATCAGAAAGCCCCGTATCGCATCTATGTCCAAGAAGAAAAGGCCTGTTTTGAGAAGGCCCTCCCATACGCTTTCCCTAATCGTCCTCATCATGGCAGTTAAAAAAGTTACAACAGGAGCTTGGATTTTTGCAACCTGTTTACGCTCCTTACCTCCGCAAAACGGTAGAAGTGTCCCCCGGATCAGAGTAAAATTCCCCCATCCTTTAAATTAGGAGGTCGATGGTGAGGCATTTGCTGGAACCTCAGAAGATGAAGGAATTGATGCGGGTAGCCCTCGGGGATGAGTGGGCGGACCTGGTCGTTGTGGGAGGGGATGTGGTCGATGTCTACACGAGAGAACTCCTCCCCAACCACTCTATAGCCGTCAAGGACAGGTGGATAGCCTATGTGGGCCAGGAGGTGGACCATATCATCGGGCCTCAGACCGAAGTCATAGATGCCTCAGGAAAAGTCGTCGTTCCGGGATTCATAGACGCCCATGCCCACATGGTCTATTACCACCGTCCCGATGAATTCCTCCGCAACGCCATCAGAAGCGGCACAACCACCATCGTCACCGAGATAATGGAACTGGCCTTCCCGATGGGATACGAGGGCCTGCTGGCATACATCGATGCCCTGAGGGATCAACCCATCAGGGTCCTGTTCACGGTTCCTCCCTCGATCGCCCTGAGCAGATCCTTGAGAGAAAAGATCCCCACCGTGAATCAGCTCCTGGAATTGCTGCAAAGGGAAGAGGCAGTCGGGGTAGGAGAGGGGTACTGGCAGGAGGTGCTGAGGGGCGATCCATATTTCCCCGTCCTTTCGGCCAGGGCCTTGCGGCTGGGAAAGGTGGTGGAGGGACATGCCGCGGGCTGCCGGGACAGGAAGCTGGCGGCATATCTGGCCTTTGGTGTCTCCTCGTGTCACGAGGCGGTGAATGCACAGGAGGCCTTGGAGAGGCTCAGGATGGGCCTTTGGGTGATGGTTCGTGAAGGCAGCATCCGCAGGGAACTGGAAGCGGTCGCACCGATAAAGGACATGTCAGTCGACCTCAGACGGATGATACTGGTGAGTGACGGCCTCGATCCGCGAGATATCATCGAGAAGGGCTACATGGACTTCATCCTTCAGAAGGCCATCGATCTCGGTTTCGACCCTCTTTCGGCGATCCAGATGGTCACCCTGAACCCTGCGGAGCACTTCCGCCTGGATGGCTTAACGGGTGGGATCGCCCCTGGTAAGTGCGCCGACATCGTGATAATTCGCGGACTTAAGACCATCGAGGTTGAATGCGTGATAAGCAGTGGTCGCGTGATAATGAGGGATGGACAGCTGAAGGTCAACCCCCGTAGGGCCAACCTTCCCAAGGATGGACTCGGAGGCATCACTGTCGATGCTACCGATTTCACCATAGAGGCGAAGGGGAAGGGGG
The DNA here is from genome assembly GCA_964525275.1 of uncultured Thermodesulfobacteriota bacterium. Classification (GTDB taxonomy): domain Bacteria; phylum Desulfobacterota; class B13-G15; order B13-G15; family B13-G15; genus CAZGDM01. Next base: position 36,584 of record CAZGDM010000009.1, read on the forward strand.
CTCGGAGGGTGAGGGTTATTGAGCAGGTTACAGAGCTCGTCACCAAGGAGGCGCTTGTTGACCTCTTCCCTTGGGACGGACAGATAAAGGCGGATCCTGAGCGGGATCTCCTCAAAGTGTCGCTGGTGAACTGGCAGGGGAAGGTCTTCACCGGTCTCATTCGCGGACTGGGGATGAGAGAAGGAGCCCTGGCAACAAGCGCTGCATGGGAGAACGCGGGAGTAGTGGTAGTCGGGGCCAACGAGGAGGATATGGCCCGGGCAACAAACCGGGTATTCGAGCTTGGAGGGGGGATAGTCCTGGTGGCCAGAGGGCAGCGGCTGGCCGAGTTGCCCCTCCCGGTAGGGGGCATGATCTCCGATCTTCCCATCGAAGGGGTCGCCCGGAGGCTGAAGGAGATCCAGGAGGAAGCCAGAAAACTCGGGTTCCGTTTCCCCGACGCCCCCCTGACCCTGGCCACCCTCCCTTCGCCCGCCATCCCCTTCTTGCGCATATCAGAGGACGGACTCGTGGATTTGAAGAAAGGGGAAATCGTAAGCCTCATGGTTTAGTGACTGCATTCGCCCTCTATCCGTAACCTTCTCCACCCGCCTTGACGGCCTTTACCAAAAAGGGAATTCCAAGAAGGGTGCGTTAAAGAAAGGACCCAGGGAACTTCCTTGGGCCTCTGCTTCCTGTGACGAAAAGAAAAAATTTCCCGCCTCCTACGGTTGTGATGAATTTTTACCCTGTCAAAAAATCAGGATCCACCTCATCTACTTCACTAATTGGTGTGTGGCTTACTCTTAAGCACTTTCCGACCCGCATTCGAAATTTCCCAAATGCCACGAGGAGAGTCGCTTTTGAGTAACCCTTCTCTTACCAGTGTATTCCGGCACCATTGGGCTGTATTTCTCCAGCGGACCTATGGTAAATTCCGTTCTTGAAAATCCCTCTGTATTTCTGCAATAAGATCACGTAGGCTTACAAAACGGACTTTGACTTCTCCATAGCTTCTTGTGTAGCTATCGTGCACGTCGCTTGCCACCACATAACAGCTGATCTCGGGATATCGCCGCTTCAGGGCCTTCATATTGGAGGGATCAAAGGCATCAGCGCTCCATTTCGCTTCAATGACTATCGGTGGAAGCCCTGATTTGGCCAGCACGAAGTCGATCTCGTGTCCTCTTTTGTCACGCCAGTAGCGGACTTCCCGGGTTTGAAGCTTTGCATGTATCTCGTTGAGCACGAAATGCTCCCAGAGTTCCCCCAGATCTTCAGGCCTCAAGCTCGACCATCCCCGAAAATAACAGACGAAACCAGTGTCGAAGGCATATACCTTAGGAGCGGATACGATCTCGCTGGGACGATAAGTGCTGTAGGGACGAAGTACATGTGCAATGTGCGTAACCTGAAGCACTGACAAGTAGTTGGAGATTGTGGTGCGGCTTACTTCACAGCGGCGGGCGAATTGCG
>CAZGDM010000010.1:0-37395 GCA_964525275.1 uncultured Thermodesulfobacteriota bacterium
TAAAACACAGTAAGCCATCCTTCCCCCTTCAGTGCTTTTTAACCTATGCAATACACGCCCTTGCAAAATGGACTACCTTGTGTTAAAGGACAAAACCACTAAGCACACCCCCTGATCGTCCGGGGGGTGCCTTTTTGGGTTCCCGGGCGAGGTGAGGGGGGTGGAAGACAAAAACCAAGTGAGGGGGAAAGGATGCCTGTGGTTACGATGAAGGAGTTGTTGGAAGCGGGGGTCCATTTTGGGCATCAAACCCGCAGATGGAACCCCAAGATGAAGCCCTATATCTTCGGTTCCCGCAATGGGATCCACATCATAGACCTCCAGAAGACGGTCCAGTTGATGGATGTGGCCTACAACTTCGTCCGGGATACGGTGGCAGAGGGTAAAGATATCCTCTTTGTGGGGACGAAGAAACAAGCTCAAGAGGCCATTCAAGAGGAGGCCACCCGGTGTGGCATGTTCTATGTAAACCACCGTTGGCTGGGGGGGACCCTTACCAACTTCAAGACCATCCGTAAAAGCATAGAGAAGCTCAAGAAGCTGGAGCGCTTGGAGGAAAGTCCGGAATTTCAAGGGCTGACCAAGAAGGAGCTCATCAAATTGATGAAGAAACGCGAGAAGCTCCGTCGGAATCTCGGGGGCATCAAGGATATGGAGAAATTGCCGGGGGCCCTTTTCATCGTAGACCCAAAAAGAGAGGAGATTGCGGTTAGGGAAGCCCGGAAGCTGGGGATCCCCATTGTAGCCATAGTGGACACCAACTGCGATCCCGACCTTATCGACTATGTCATCCCTGGCAATGACGATGCCATCCGTGCCATCAAGCTCTTTTCCTCCAAGATCGCAGACGCCGTCCTCGAGGGCAAACAGCTCCGGGAGGAGCGCCTCCAGAGGGAGCTGGAGGGTGCCCTGTCTGAGGAGGTGGCCCAAGCGGAAGTGGCTGCCCAACCCTCTGAGGAGGGAGTGCCGGAGGTGGTGATCGTCTCCTCGGAGGAGGGATATGAGGAGGGTGAAGAGCCCTACGAAGAGCTTGAGGAGGAGGTCGAAGGTCCATGACGGAGATCACAGCGGAACTGGTCAAGGAATTGCGGGAGCGCACCGGTGCGGGGATAATGGACTGTAAGCGGGCGCTGCAAGAGTGTGGCGGAGACATGGAAGAGGCCATTACCCTCCTGAGGAAGAGGGGATTGGCCAAGGCCGCCAAAAAGGTGGGCAGGGAGACCTCAGAGGGGCTTATAGGGTCATATATCCACGCAGGTGGTAAGATCGGGGTGCTGGTAGAGGTGAACTGTGAAACAGATTTTGTCGCTCGTACCCCTGATTTCCAGAACTTAGTGAAGGAGATCGCCATGCACATCGCGGCCATGAGCCCGCGATACATAGCCCCGGAGGATGTGCCGGAAGATGTCCTCGAAAAGGAGCGGGAGATCTTGAGGGAACAGGCCAAATCCCTGGGGAAACCAGACCATGTAGTGGATAAGATCGTGGAGGGAAGGCTTCGTAAGTTCTTCGAGGAGAATTGTCTGTTGGAGCAGCCCTACATCCGCGATCCCAATATTACCGTGAGGGAGTTGATCTCCGGGGCCATAGCCAAGCTGGGGGAGAATATCACTGTTAGGAGGTTCATCCGCTACCAGCTCAACGAACCCTTGGGATGAAATACAGCCGGGTGTTGTTGAAGGTGAGCGGGGAGGTGCTTCCGAGGGGAAGGGGAGGAGGCGTCGAAGCTGATAGGATCGCCGAGGAAGTGGTGGAGATATCGAGAGGGGGTGTTTCCTTCGCCGTGGTGATGGGAGGGGGAAATATTATTCGAGGGGTGGAGGCTAAGGGGGTACATCGGGAGACAGCCGATTTTATGGGGATGCTCGCCACGGCGATAAACGCCCTCATGTTGCGGGATCTCCTGGAGACGAAGGGGGCGGAGACAGCCCTCTTTTCGGCGTTGCCAGTGGGGGGGGTAATCCCTCCCTACGATAGGCACGAGGCCCTCAAAGCCCTTGAAGGGGGCAAGGTTGTGTTGCTAGCAGGGGGGACGGGGAATCCCTTTTTCAGCACAGATACAGCGGCTGCCCTCAGGGCTCTGGAGTTGGGGTGTGAAGTCCTCCTCAAGGGGACGAAGGTGGACGGCGTGTATGAAGCCGATCCCCAGAAGGCGCCAGGGGCGAGGAAGTTCGACCACCTCAGCTATGAGGAGGTCATTGAACGGCGATTGGGAGTGATGGACTCTTCAGCGGTCTTCCTCTGCAAGGAGCATGGCCTTCCCATAGTGGTCTTCGATCTCCTTAAGGAAGGGGAGCTGAGGAGGGTTTTGGAAGGAGAGGCCGTGGGGACGACCATATCCTGAGGAGGGTGCTATGGTCCAAGAGGTGATCAAGGACTGCGAAGGGCGGATGAAGAAGACCATAGCCGCCCTCAAGCGAGAGCTCGGCAAGGTCCGCACGGGAAGGGCATCGGCTGCCCTCCTTGAGGACATCCGAGTGGAGTATTACGGTACCCCTACTCCCCTAAACCAGGTGGCGACCATTTCCATCCCCGAGAGCAGGCTCATCGTCATCCAACCGTGGGATAAGTCAATTTTGGGGGAGATCGAGAAGGCGATCCTCAAATCGGAACTGGGTCTCACCCCGCAGAACGACGGCAAGGTGATTCGCCTTGCCATCCCGCGTCTCACCGAAGAACGACGGCGGGAGCTGGTGAAGGTGGTCAGAAAGATGGGAGAGGGGAGCAAGGTGGCTCTGAGGAACATCCGCAGGGATGCCATCGAGCAGCTGCGGAAGATGGAAAAGGACAAAGAGATATCCAAGGACGAGCTGCGGCAGTATCAGAATGAGGTACAGAAGCTCACCGATCGCTACGTAGAGGAGGTGGAGGAGATCATAGAGGCGAAGGAAAAGGAGATCATGGAGGTCTGAGATCCCCGTGATCTCGAAATATTGATTAAGGAGGTGAGACGATGCCCTACGTAATCACAGATGATTGTGTCGCTTGTGGGACGTGCGCCGAGGAGTGTCCTGTCGGTGCCATCGAGGAGGGGGAGGATAAATACGTTATCAACCAAGACGAGTGCACGGAATGTGGGACATGTGTGGAAGTATGTCCTAATGATGCTATCATAGAGACCGATTGATTTTTTAGGGAAAGGAGGAGGTTTTCATGAGGGATATCTTGAAGAAGGGGGCGATGGTAGGGGTGGCAGCCCTCCTGGTCGTGTCTTTCAGCGGCTGCGCCATCCAAAAGCAGGTTCGTGAGGACCGCGAGGCCGCAGAGGCGGCGATGAAGGCCGCCCAAGAGGCCGCCAGGAAGGCCGAGGCGGCGGCGAAGAGGGCTGAGGCCGCTGCTCGTCGTGCTGAGAATGCCTCTGCCTGGGCCAAACAGGCCGCTTCCCGCGCCGAAGGAGCCGCAGACCGTGCTGAAAAGGCAGCCCAGAAGGCCGAGGCCGCCGCTGAGAAGTGCGTACGCTGTTTCGAGAAAGGCTTGACTAAGGGGAAGTAAGGGGCCTTTTCGTCACATCATAGGGTACGCCGTTCCGTGTCTCTAAGGCCTTGAGGAGGCGGCGTAGGTCTATGTAAGGCATCAGCCCCTTGGAGAGGGCGAGGTCCACTCCGTGAGCGGTTAAGTCTTGGCATCGGTGGTAGATGTCGGGGTGGACCTCGACGAATATCCTTCCTTTTTTGTAGCCGAATTTGACCGGTTCATAGATGATTTCTACCCTCATTCTCACCCTGACCAGGGGAAAGAGTTCCTCTATATCCTCGGGGTAAAGCCTGATGCAACCATGGCTGACCAAACGTCCTATCCCCCAGGGTGAATTGGTGCCGTGGATGCCATAAGACCCCTGGGAGAGGCCGATCCAATACCTCCCAAGGGGGTTCCGAGGCCCCGGGGGGATGCTCTTCAGCCCTCCGTATTCCGCCTGTAGCGAAGGGGGGATGTCCCATGTGGGGTCTCTTTCCTTCTCCACCACCCGGAAGCTCCCGAAGGGTGTGGGATGTTCCTTAACCCCTATCCCCACGGGATAGGTCTTCACCAGGCCGATCTTCGGCATGAAGAGGTAAAGCCGCAGTTCCGGCACGTTGATCACTATGCCCTCTCCATGGAAAACGGGCAGCACCCAACGGGTGGGTATATCCAAGATCTTCCCCGGCGGGGGAAGCCAGGGGTCCATCCGTGGATACAGCAGCCGTATTTCGTTGAACCCTAAGTCGAAGTGCCGTGCGATGTCGAGGAGGGTGTCCTTTTCCCTCACCCGGTACTGCCTCATCACCCCGATGACGGTGTCAGATGTGGGTGAAAAGCCTTCCCCCCGAGGCATACGGTAGGGATAAGCCCCTGAGGCCAGCAACGAAGTGGGGAGGGTCAATAAAAACAGGATCAGTCCGGCACGGATCACGGGGCTCGCTTTATAACATGCTCAGAGGGTCTACGTCCACTTCCACCTTCACCTTCTTGAAGGAGGGCAATCCCCTGAGGGCCTCCCTCATAGGGGTGTATTTTGTGCCCTTGAGCAGGAGGTGCCATCGCCATCTCCCCCTGATCTGTTCAAGGGGGGCGGGGGCCGGGCCCAGGACTTCGAAATCGCTCCCTTCGAGATCCCTCGCGAGCACTTCGGACGCCTCCTTTACGGTCTCCCTATTTCCACCCACAAGCCTAACCAAGATGAGGCGGCAGAAGGGGGGGTAACTTAGCTCCTTTCTGAAGGCGATCTCCTTTCGGTAGAAGGCTCGGTAATCATGCCGGGCGGCGGTCGTGATGGCGTAATGTCCAGGGTTCAAGGTCTGCACCACCACCCGCCCTTCTCCTTCCCCCCGCCCTGCACGACCTGCGGCCTGATCGAGGATCTGGAAGGTGCGTTCTGCGGAGCGAAAGTCCGGGAGGTTGAGGGCCGTATCGGCTGATACAACTCCCACGAGGGTAATGCGGGGGAAGTCATGTCCCTTCACCACCATCTGGGTCCCCACCAGGACGTCTATCTCCCCTTCGGCCAATCCCCTCAAGATCCGCTCGTAGTCCCTCCGGGTGGAGACGGTATCGCTATCCATCCTTACCACCCTGGCCGTGGGCAGGAGTTGTGAGACCTCGGCAGCTACCCGCTCCGTGCCAAAACCGAGGCCCACGAGCCTACGCCCCCCGCAGTTGGGACATAGCTGCGGGGCCTTGAGGGAGTATCCGCAATAATGACATCGCAAGCTTTCAGAGGAGGCGTGATAGGTCAGGGTCACGCTACAATGCCTACAACGCAGGGGGGTTCCGCACTCTCTGCAGATCAAAAAGGGGGCAAATCCCCTGCGGTTCAAAAACAGGATGGCCTGTCCGCCACGGGAGAAGTTCTCCTTCAAGGCGTCCTTTAACGGGCCCGACAAGACGCCCCTTTGTCCCTTCATATCCACCACCTGCACGGGGGGAAGGGGACGGTCGTCTACCCTTTTGGGGAGGTCGAGCAGGGAAAGTTTGCCCTTGATGGCGTTGTGGAAGGATTCGATGGAGGGGGTGGCGGAGCCGAGGATTACCGTTGCCCCCTCCAGTCGTCCTTTGACCAGGGCCAGGTCCCTTGCGTTGTAGCGGAATCCTTCGGATTGCTTATAGGAGGGGTCGTGTTCCTCGTCCACCACGATGAGACCGAGGTTCTTGACAGGGGCAAAGAGGGCAGACCGTGCTCCTATTACCACCCTGACGCGTCCCGAAGCGACGAGCCTCCATTGTTCATACCGCTCCCTCCGCGTCATGGCGCTGTGCAAAAGGGCTACCTCCCCCCGGATCCTCTGCCTGAAGCGGGTGAACAACTGGGGGGTGAGGGATATTTCCGGGACCAAGATCAAGGCTCCCTTCCCCCGGGCGAGGGTTTCCTCCACTGCCCGGAGGTAGACCTCCGTCTTGCCACTACCGGTGACCCCGAAGAGGAGGTAAGCCCCTCCACCTTCCCTCAGCCCCTGCCGGAGATGACGAAGGGCGCTCTCCTGCCATGGGGTTAGACGCCTTATCGGCTGGGAAGGGCCTATCTCCACCAAGGGCAAACTCAAAGGCAGGTCCCTCTCCCAGATCCTGAGGACCCCCCGGGCGGAGAGCCGATCCACCGCCTTCTTCACCCCCTTAAACCTCTTTTTGAGCTCCCTCAGAGGGATTTCCCCCCTCCCTTCGAGGAAGGTCACCAGCCTCGATTCCTCAGGGGAGAGATCCCCTTTCGGGGGGTGGATCAACTCCACGAAGGGTTCGCCTCCGGAAGGGCCTTTTGGGGCTATCAGGCCCTCCCTGAGCAGATTCTCGAGCAGAGCGGGCGGAAAGCGGGCCTCCAGGGTTTTTAGACTTAGAGGCCTCCTCTTGAGGGCCTGAAGGACCTCCCTCTGCCCCCCTTCCCCTATCCGCCTTAAAGCCTCCTCCCCCCTCGGGGTGATTTTGAGGATCGTCCTTCGCTTGGAAGCTATCCCAGGGGGCAGGGCTGCCTTTACCACCAGTCCTAACGCAGTGAGGTAATGGGAGGCCGCCCATCGCAGGAGTTCCACTCCCCGGGGGGTGACCACAGGAGGCCCCTCCTCCACCCCTTCCACTTCCTTTATGTCCTCCCGTGCAAGTCCCGGCGGAGGGGTGGGGGACAGGGAAAGGACTACCCCCCACCTCCTGCGCCCCCTTAAGCCCACCACCACTCCCTTCCCCACCTCCACCTTCCCCTGGAGGCGAAGCGGCACCCTGTAGTAGAGGGAGGGGATGGCCAACGGCAGGCCGACTTCGACGAAGAGCTCCACGGACGAGGAACTTACCCCTCGACGTGAGGGCTGTAAAGCCCCCTGCCTTTTGCTATATTCGCCTCGATGTCCTTGGAGAGGGTAAGGGTGGTCCTCGTAGAACCCCGAGGGCCCATCAACGTCGGTGCGGTGGCCAGGGCGATGAAGAACATGGGGGCCAAGGAGCTCGCCCTGGTGAAGCCCCGGTGTCCGCCGTTACATCCCCACGCCCTCGTCATGGCCGTCAGTGCCAAGGATGTGCTGGCGGAGGCCCAAGTTTACGAGTCCCTCAGCGAGGCCATCGCCTCAAGTGCCCTTGTAGTGGGGACTACCAGGCGGAGGGGGAAAAGGCGTCGCGACCTCCTCACCCTGAGGGAGGCGGCGGAGGAGATCTTGGCAGTGGCGTCACGACAGAGGGTGTCTTTGCTCTTCGGCCCCGAGGACAGGGGATTGAGCAACCGGGAATTGGCCTTCTGCCAGAGGGTCATCACCATCCCTGCGGACCCCGAACACGGTTCCCTAAACCTCGCCCAGGCCGTGATGGTCGTCCTTTATGAATTACGGGCTACCTCCATCCCCTATTCCCCTTCACGCCATTTGGCCACTTCCGAAGAGCTGGAGGGGTTCTATCAGCATATGGAAGAGGTGCTGGTTAAGATAGGCTTCCTCGATCCCCGGAACCCGGAGAGGATGATGGCCGAGCTCCGCAGGATCTTCTCCAGGGCGGAACTCGACCCGCGGGAGGTGCGGATCCTCAGGGGGATCCTCCATCAAATGGAATGGGCCATCCGCAATCTTCCCTCCAAGGGTTAATCATGGTAGCCTTTGGGCCAAAAAGCGAGGAGGTGTGGGATGAAGGGGCTTGCCGGACGGGTAAAGCGGATCAAGCCTTCCGCCACCCTGGCCATCACCGCCCGTGCCAAGGCCCTGAGGGCCCAAGGGGTCGACGTAATAAGCTTTGGGGCGGGGGAACCCGATTTTGACACCCCTGAGCATATCAAAGATGCTGCCATTCGTGCCCTCGAAGGCGGCTTCACCAAGTACACGCCGGCCACGGGGATAGAGGAACTGAAGGAGGCTATTTGCGAGAAGTTCGAGCGGGAGAACGGCCTTTCCTATTCGCCCGAAGAGGTGATCGTCACCTGCGGAGGCAAACAGGCCCTTTACAATATCGCCATGGCCCTTTTCGAAGAGGGGGACGAAGTCTTGGTTCCGGCCCCTTACTGGGTTTCCTATCCGGCTATGATCCGTCTGGCCGAAGCCGAACCGGTGATAGTCCAGACCCATGAAGAGGAGGGATTTAAGTTGAGCCCTGAGGCCTTGGAGGATGCCATCACCCCTAAGGCCAAGGCCCTTATCATCAACAGCCCCTCCAATCCAGCGGGGACGGCTTACACCAAGGAGGAACTTGAGGCCTTGGTAGAGGTGGCGTTGAGGCACGACCTGTGGATAATCTCGGATGAGGTCTACGAACACATAGTCTACGATGGCTTCAAACATGTCTCCGTGGCATCCCTGGCCCCTGAGGTGAAGGAACGGACCATAGTGGTCAATGCCCTCTCCAAGACCTACTCCATGACCGGATGGAGGATGGGTTATGCCGCCGGCCCCAAGGAAGTGATCGCTGCCATGGGGAAGGTGCAGAGCCAAAGCACGTCCAATCCAACCTCCTTCGCTCAGAAGGGAGCTGTGGCAGCCCTCCTCGGCCCTCAGGGGGAGGTGGCGAAGATGAGGGAGGAGTACCAGAGGAGGCGCGACCTCATTTGGCGGCTCCTCACCTCCATAGAGGGGGTCTCGTGTTTCAAGCCCTTAGGGGCCTTTTACGTCTTCCCCAGTTTTAAGGCATACCTGGGCGGCAAGGTGAAGGACTCCACCGAGCTGGGGGCTTACCTGCTGGAAGAGGCCCAGGTGGCGGTGGTCCCCGGGGTGGAGTTCGGCAAGGAGGGGTATCTCCGCCTGTCCTTTCCCGTGTCCCCTGAGCTCATAGAGGAGGGGGTGAGGCGGATCGCCGAGGCCGTCAGGGGGTTGGCTTAGGTCTTTGGCCGGTCCTTTTCCAGTGGAAGTAGTCCTTGATGATCTTGGAGTGGTCAAAGGCCAAGGGGGGCATTTCCCCTTCGGAGAAGATGCCGATTTCCGCTGCATCATCGCCTGCCCGGAGATGTCCACCCCGAGGACGGGCGATGAAGACCGTTGAGATGTTGTGCTGACGGGGGTCCCGACGGGGGTCAGAGTAGGTGTAAAACTGCTCTATCAGTTCCACCTCCAGTCCCGTTTCCTCCCTGGCCTCTCTTTTGGCCGCTTCTTCGAGGCTTTCCCCGTATTCACAGAACCCCCCAGGTAGGGCCCAAAGGCGCGGTTCCTTCCTCCTTTTTATGAGGACTATCCCCTCCGGGTGTTCGATGATTATGTCCACCGTGGGGAAGGGGTTTTTGTATACCTTGACCAGTGCTCCACATTGAGGACAGGATAGACCTTCCTTCATCACCTACCTCCAAGGCCTTTAAGCCAGCGCTGATTGATGGTATGATGCCTCCGCGACGGTGGTCAAGGAATTTAAGGACGCCAAGGAAAAGGGAATCTTTTGCGCGAAGGTAGCGAGGGATAAAAAGGCCTACGACCTCCTCCTCCTTGAACTCAAAGGGCTTCACGCGGTGACCGATTATTTCCTCATTTGCAGCGGCCGTTCCGATCGTCAGGTGCAGACCATCGCCCAGGAAATAGAGGCGCGCATGGCGGAGAGGGGCTATCGCCCCTTGGGGGTAGAGGGGATGGGGGAGGGGAGGTGGGTTTTGCTCGATTATGACGACCTGGTAGTGCACGTCTTTCAGGAGCCGGTGAGGGCGTATTACGATTTGGAGGGTTTATGGATTGAAGCCCCAAGGATACCTTTGCCCTCTGATGATGAAGAGGCGAGGGAGTAAGGGATGTTTATAAGGTCCCTCTTCTTCTTTCTGACGGTCCTCTTCGCCCTTTACCTTTACATCTCCGCCCTGAACCCTGCGGAAGTGCGTTTTCAGTTCTACCCGGAGGCCTTTATCGATACCTCCCTCTCCATCCTCGTCATGTCCTCCTTTTTCTTGGGGGGGCTTCTCGTGGCCCTTCTTTACGCAGTGAGGGATCTGAAGAGGGCTGTGGGAGAAAAGGGGCAGAGGAAGAGGGAGAGGGAGGTTTGGGAACGCCTCCATAGGGCGGCAGAGGCGGCCCTTAGAGGAAGGTTCTCCGAGGCGGAGCGCCATTTGAGGAAGGCCCTAAAACTCGCCCCCACCCGGCCCATCCTTCATCTCAAACTGGCGGAGGTATACGAAGCGCAGGGACGATGGGATAAGGCCTTGGAGGTGTTACAAGGGGCGAAGGGGCTGGAGGAAGCCGAGCTCGAGGTGCTCGCTATGGAGGCCCGGGTCCTGATGAGGGCGGGGCGACAGGAGGAAGCGGCCCGAGTCTTGGAGGAACTCCTGGGGCTCGATCCCCAGAACCTGGAGGGGCTAAAGGCCCTTCGGGATTTGAAGATGCAACGGGGCGAATGGCCCCAGGCGGTGGAACTTCAGGAGCGCCTCCTCAAGCTCTCGCCGGAGGATGATGGGGAACTTCTATTGGGAATGCGCTATGAGAGGGCCAAGATGTGGGCCCGTGGAGAGGACCATCGGGAGGCCCTTAAGGAGTTGAAGAGGTTGGCGAAAGAGGCACCCTCCTTCGTCCCCTCTCAGGTCCTCTGGGGGGACCTCCTCGTGAGGAAGGGGAAGGAGAAGGCGGCCCTCAGGGTTTGGCAGCGGGCCTGGGAGGGGACCAGGGATCCCATCTTCCTGGAGCGCTTGGAAGAGGCCTATCTGTCCCGGGGGGATCCGAGGGGAATCGTCCACATCTATTTGGAGGCCCTGACTGAGGCCTCCGATCAGCCGGTCCTCGCCCTCTTTTATGCACGCCTTTGCCTGAGGCTCGGAATGCTCGATGAGGCCCTCTCCAAGCTCGAAGAACAGGAGACTTCCCTCGCCCACCACCCCGCCTTTTACTACCTAAAGGCGGAGATCCATATGCAGCGCGAGGAGGAACGGGAAGCCCTCGAGTGCTATCGAAAGGGACTTGAGTTGGAGGGCAAGGATCTCATCCCCTACCGCTGTAAGGCCTGTGGTCATCAAGAGCGCCGGTGGCTCGACCGTTGTCCCTCCTGCGGGCGCTGGGGGACCTTCAAGGTATGCACCTTGAGAAGGGAGGAACCCACCACGACCGAGGTCCCGATGGAGGCCTGAAGAGGGCCTTCCTATGGGTCTTGGACCTCCTCTTCCCGCGCCTCTGTCCCCTGTGCGGGTCGCCTACTGAGCTGTCCATCTGCGAGGGGTGTATCCGCGGCCTATATCCCTGCGAAGAGCCCCTCTGTCCCCGTTGCGGACTTCCCTACCCCCTCGAAGCCATGGGACATCTGTGCTCGGCTTGTCTACGAGGGGACTATCCCTTTGTGCGGCATAGATCCTATGGCCTTTATGAGGGGGTCCTCCGGGAGGCGATCCATCGCTTCAAATACCGGGGAGATCGCTCTCTATTGGCCCCTCTGGGGGAGATGGCCTTGGAGGCCTTCAGGCGACTCGAGGTCCAGCCCGACTTCATCTTGCCCGTCCCCCTCGATCGCAAAAAGCTCCTTCAACGCGGCTTCAACCAGAGCCTCTTGCTCGCCAGATACATCAGCCGATGTACCGGCATCCCGTGCAAAGAGGGGCTCCTGGTCAAATGCAAGGAGACGCCCTCTCAGACCTCTCTGGGGGGCAAAGAGCGGAGGACGAACCTCAGGGGTGCCTTCGCCCTTAGGGAGGAGGAAGTCGTTCGGGGGAAGAGGGTCCTGATCGTCGATGACGTGTTCACCACTGGGGCCACCATCAGCGAGATCTCCAAGGTGCTGTTGAAGGCCAAGGCGAAGGAGGTCTTTGCCGTCACATTGGCCAGGAGCTTGTAATCCGAATTTGCATCACCCCCTCAAGTATGGTAATTGACTTCCTTCCGGATATGTCTTCCCTGGAGAAGAAAAAGGCCCTTATAGTGAGAGATCGCCTTCCTCGACACGTAGCCATTATCATGGATGGTAACGGCCGCTGGGCGGAAAGGCAGAGGCTCCACCGAATCGAAGGGCACCGAAAAGGCCTTGAGGCCGTGAGGGATGTGGTGGAGATGGCCAAGGAATTGGGGATCGAAGTCCTCACCCTTTACGCCTTTTCCAAGGAAAACTGGCGGCGCCCTAAGGAAGAGGTGGATCAGTTGATGGCCCTCCTCGAAAGCTATCTTCTCTCCGAGAGGGAGCGCCTCCTGGAGGAGGGGATAAGGCTGAACCCCATAGGTGACCTGCAGGACCTGCCTCCTTCCGTCTACGAACTTCTCATGGAGACCGCTCGCATGACGGAGAAGGGAGAGGAGCTCCTTCTCAACCTCGCCTTGAGCTACAGTGGCAGGTGGGAGATAGTGAGGGCTGCAAAGAAGGTTGCAAGAAGGATCGTCGAGGGGAAGCTCCGTCTTGAGGAGCTGACCCCGGAGGTCTTCTCCCAATTTCTCTTCACCTCCGACATGCCAGATCCTGACCTCCTCATCCGTACCAGCGGCGAGCAGCGGATAAGCAACTTCCTTTTATGGCAGATCGCCTACACCGAGCTCTACTTCACCGAGGTGCTGTGGCCGGAGTTCGGCAAAGAGGAGTTTTTGGACGCCATCCTCGATTACCAATCGCGGGAGCGGCGCTTCGGCCTCATCAGCTCTCAACTTCAAAGCGACCTCTCGGAAGGAGTTCAGAGGTGAAGAGGAGGGTCCTTTCAGCCGTCCTCATAGCCCCTCCTCTCGTCCTTTTCGTCCTTTATGGCCCCCCATGGGCTTTAGGGGCGGTGGTGTTGGCCTCGGCCCTCCTCGGTTTGAGGGAGTTCTTCCTCCTTACCCTCCGGAGATGGCGGTGGAGCTGGCTGGCCCTGGGGGGAATACCGGTGGTAGCCTCCCATTGGGGGATGGAGGCCATGGTCTTGGGCATGGCCTCCGCTATGACCGGGAGCTTCTCGCTGGGGATCTTGAGGGGTTCACCCTCTGAGGGGCAGAGGGAGGCCCTTTTGGTTACGGCGGGGATGGCCTACATCTCCCTTCCCATGGCCCATCTGATCCTGGCGGGGAGGCTCCCCCACGGGATCAAGGGGATCCTGTTGCTCCTTGCGGCCGTCTGGACGGGTGACACCTTTGCCCTGATGGTGGGGAGACGTTGGGGTAAGAGGGCTTTGGCCCTCAGGGTGAGCCCCAAGAAGACTGTGGAAGGGGCTCTGGCCACCTTTGGAGGAGTGGGACTGGCCGTCCTTTTTCTGCGCCCTCTATGCCTTCCGGATCTATCCCTCGGAGTGACCCTCCTCTTCATCCTCGGCGTCGGCATCCTCAGCCAAATTGGGGACCTCTCCGAATCCCTCCTCAAGCGGGCTGCTGGCGTGAAGGACTCTGGGGGACTCATTCCAGGCCATGGGGGGATGCTGGACCGCATGGATAGCTTCATCTTTACCTCTCCCTTTCTCTACTATCTGTTGAGGGCCTTTTGAGGTGAAGAGTTTGGTAGTTTTGGGCTCTACGGGTTCCATAGGCCGCGCCGTCCTCGAAGTGGTATCCCTTTTCAGGGACCGGTTCTCCGTGGAGGCCCTGGCGGCAGGGGGAAACATCAAAAGGCTCAAGGATCAGATCCAGTCCTTCTCCCCCAAGAGGGTGGCGGTTAGAGATGAGGCCCAAGCCAGGGATCTCCAGAGAGAGCTAAGGGGGGTCGAGGTCCTGTGGGGCGAGGAAGGCCTCGTGGAGCTGGCCTCCATGGAGGGCGTGGACCTTGTGGTTGTAGCGGTAGCGGGCAGCGTAGGGTTCATGCCCACCCTCGCGGCCTTGGAGAGGGGGAAGAGGGTCGCCTTGGCCACGAAGGAAGTGCTCGTCATGGGTGGGGAGGTGGTGATGGCCACGGCCAAAAGGCGCGGGGGGGAAATAGTCCCCATAGACAGCGAGCACAGCGCGATCCTTCAGTTGCTGGAGAAGAGGGGGATTGGCGCCGTGAGGCGTCTGATCCTCACCGCCTCAGGGGGGCCTTTTTACAGCCTCCCCCCGGACAGGCTAGAGGAGGTCACCCCCCAGGATGCCCTCCGTCACCCCATCTGGAAGATGGGAGCTAAGATATCCGTGGATTCGGCTACCATGATGAACAAGGCCCTTGAAGTGGTCGAAGCCCATTGGCTCTTCGGCATACCTCCATCCAAGATAGAGGTCCTCATCCACCCTCAAGGGGTGGTCCATGGGATGGTGGAGTTCGTCGACGGGGTGGTTTTGGCCCATATGGGTGTTCCCGATATGCGTATCCCCATCGCCTACGCCCTTTCTTACCCAGAGAGATTGCCCCTGCCCTATCCCCCCTTAAAGCTTCCTGAGGTCGGTCCCCTCACCTTCGATGAGCCGGACCGAGACCGCTTTCCCGCTTTGGGGCTTGCCTACAGGGCGTTAAGCGCAGGGGGCACCATGCCAGCGGTGCTCAACGCCGCGGACGAAGTGGCGGTTGAAGCCTTTCTGGAGGGGAGATTGCCCTTCAAGGGGATTGTCGAGGTGGTCAGAGAGGTGATGGATCGCCATGGCGTCAGTCCCCTCATGACGCCTGAGGACGTCCTCAGGGCCGACAGGTGGGCAAGGGAGGAGGCCCGACGCGAGGTGGAGAGGAGGCGATGATAACCCTTCTTGCCTTCGTCTTCGTCCTCGGTATCCTGATCTTCGTCCATGAACTCGGTCACTTCTTGGTGGCCAAAGCCTTCGGCATCAGGGTCCTCACCTTTTCCTTCGGCTTCGGCCCTAAGGTGGTGGGTAGGAGGTGGGGGGAGACCGAATACGTCCTATCCCTCCTCCCCTTGGGGGGGTATGTGAAGATGTTGGGGGAGGAGCCAGAGGAGGAGATCCCCGAAGGGGAGGAGGGACGTTCCTTCAGCCATCGTCCTCTCGGACAGCGGGCCATGGTGGTGGCTGCAGGTCCTGTGGCCAACTTGGTCTTTGCAAGCCTGATGTTCGCCTTCGTCTTCTGGCTCGGGGTGCCGAAGTTGCTGCCGATAGTGGGGGAGGTGGTGGAGGGATTCCCCGCCGCTGAGGCGGGCCTTCGCCCCGGAGATAGGATCGTGGCCATAGATGATCAACCGGTTCGATACTGGGATACCCTCCTGGAGGTTATACCGAAAAGCGGTGGGAGGCCCCTTCGCTTTTCCGTAAAACGCGATGGGAAAATCCTCGCCATTACCATAAGGCCCAAAGAGGTAAAGCGCAAGAACATCTTCGGCGAGGAGGTGAAGGTCTATCAGGTGGGCATAGTCCCCTCCGGGGAGGTGGGCCTGAGACGCCACCATCTCGGGAAGGCCCTCGTCATGGGGGTGTATCAGACCTGGGTTGTTTCGAAGCTCGTGGTCTTGAGCCTCTGGAAGATCATCAAGGGGGTCGTCTCGACCAGGACCATCGGCGGGCCCATCATGATCGCTCAGATGGCGGGGAAGGAGGCGAAGAAGGGCCTTCTGCGCCTCCTCTTCTTCACGGCCCTGCTCAGCGTCAACCTCGGCCTTTTGAACCTCTTTCCCATCCCCATCCTCGACGGGGGTCATCTCCTGATCTTCGGCCTCGAGGGGCTCCTGAGGAGACCTATCGATACCAGGAAACTTGAGATCGTCCAGAAGGCGGGCCTGATAATCATTGTGGGCTTGATGATCCTCGCCTTCTACAACGACATCACCCGCCTGTGGAGGCCTGGGAGGTGAGGGTCCTGGGGATAGAGACCTCCACCGATATAGGAGGGGTAGCGCTGGTAGAAGACGGAGTGCTGCGCACGGAGTGGACTTGGAACCTCCCCCGGGGCCATTCCGTGCGGTTGATCCCGGCGGTGGAGGCCGTCCTTAAAGGCCTGGATTGGAGGATGGAGGACTTGGACGGCGTGGCAGTAGGTGTGGGACCCGGTTCCTTCACAGGGTTGAGGATAGGCCTCGCCACCGCTAAGGGGTTCGCTTTGGCCCTTGGTAAGCCCATCGTGGGCATACCGTCCTTGGACGCCATGGTTTACGGATTGCCGTCCTCTCGCCCCCTCTGTGCCATCACCGACGCCAAAAGGGGTGAACTCTTCGTGGCCTTTTACCACGACGGCAGCAGGGTGGGGCCTTATCAGGTGCTCACCCCTGAAAGGGTGGCCGAACGGCTGCTACAGGCCCCGTATTTGATCGTGGGGGAAGGCGCTTTACTTTACCGCGAGGTCTTTGAAGGGATCCCCGGGGTGGAGGTATTCCCCTTCCTTCTCTACCCCAAGGCTTCCTCTGTGGCCCTTCTTGGAGAGGGACGCCTTAGACGCGGTGAAGAGGACGACCTCTCCAGTATCGTCCCCCTCTATTTGCGGCCCTCCGATGCCGAGTTAAAGGGGCCGCGCCCCTGATTGAGCAAGATAGCGTATTCGAAACCGTCCACCAGCGCCCAAAAGGAGGCCTTGTTGATGTTCTCGCTGAAGGCGTGGACCTCCCAGAGCCTCTCTCCGTCACCGAATATGATCCTCACCTCCACTTTGGCCTCCGTGCCCGCCCTGGGGTCGAAGATGCGGGAGGAAAAGTCGAGCAACCTCACCCCTTGAAGTTGGGGGAAGAGGGGGGTCAGGGCCTTTTTCAAGACGTTGGCCAGGGCATCTACCGGCCCTACGCCGGTGGCGGCCTCGTGGAGCTCCCTCCCCTTGGCTTTTAGGATGATCGTTGCCTCCGGCTTTTCCCCGTCGTCTATGAGACGATAGTTCCCCATGATCTCAAAAGGGGGGTCGTAACCCTTCAACGAACGCAGGGCGTTGAGGTATTTGGTAGCATCCTCTACCACCGGGACAGCGGCAGCCATGACCCCTCCTTCAACAAAAAAGGGGAGGGGTTCACCCCCTCCCCTCGCTTTGGCTCCCTTCAATCAGGACTTCTTCTGGTGGCACTGGCTGCACTTGGTCGTAGGCCCAGTGGGCTTGCCCTGTTTCTTGAGCTCCTTGTGGCAGCCCATGCAATTCTTGTGAAAGGCCCTCTTCAGTCCGAGCATCTTCCCTTCCTTCTTCTCCTTGTGACAATCGGAGCACTTCTTCGGCTGCTTGGCCTCCTCCTTTTTCCACTTGTGATGGCACTCGGTACAGGCGATCTTGTAGTCCTCGGCATGCTTCTTGTGGCTGAGGACCACAGGACCCTTTTTCTTTTTGGTGTACTGGTGCTCGATCTTAACGGTCTCCGGGACGTTGGCCGCTATGGCGATGGAAACCAAGACCCCAAAGACCAACGCCATCAATCCCCCCAACCATTTCTTCATGACGAAGCCCTCCTTGTTACTATTTTCACTTTGTTTCTAAACAGCAATTATAGAAAGCGTTCCTTTCTTGTCAAGCAAAAAATGGCGGAGGGAGAGGGATTCGAACCCCCGGACCCTTTCGGGTCAGCGGTTTTCAAGACCGCCGCCTTCGACCACTCGGCCATCCCTCCGCCATCGAAATTTTAGTCCTCGGGGGTAATCCTTTCAACGCCTCCCATGTAAGGTCTCAAGACCTCGGGGACGACGACGCTGCCGTCCGCCTGCTGGTAGTTCTCCAGGATGGCCACTACGGTCCTGCCCACCGCGAGGCCGGAGCCGTTCAACGTGTGCACCAGTTCCGTCCCCTTACGGCCCTTGCGCTTGAAGCGGATGGAGGCGCGGCGGGCCTGGAAGTCCTCGCAATTGCTGCAAGAGGAGATTTCCTTGTACTCGCCCTGTCCGGGCAGCCACACCTCGATGTCGTAGGTCTTCGAGGCAGAAAAGCCCAAGTCCCCTGTACACAACTCCACCACCCGGTAATGGATGCCCAGACGTCTCAGGACCTCCTCGGCGTCCAAGAGCATGGTCTCCAGCTCCTCGTAGGAGTTCTCCGGCAGGGAGAACTTCACCAGCTCCACCTTGTTGAACTGGTGTTGACGGATGATGCCCCGGACGTCCCTCCCGTAGGAGCCGGCTTCTTTGCGGAAGCACGGGGTGTAGGAGACGTATTTTATAGGGAGGTCCTCCTCGCGGAGGATCTCCTCGCGGTGGATATTGGTCACGGGGACTTCAGCGGTGGGGACGAGGTAGAAGTCCATCCCTTCGATTTTGAACAAGTCCTCTTCGAACTTGGGCAATTGCCCCGTCCCCGTCATTACCTCGCGGTTGACCATGAAGGGGGGGAGGACTTCGGTGTAGCCATGTTCTCGGATGTGCAGGTCGAGCATGAAGTTTATGAGGGCCCTTTCGAGTTGGGCCCCCAAACCCCGATAAAGGGTAAAGCGGGCCCCGGCGAGCTTGGCGCCGCGTTCGAAGTCGAGGATCCCCAACCTCTCCCCGATCTCCCAATGGGGTCGTGGTTCGAAGTCGAACTCCGGCGGCTCCCCCCACTTCCGAACCTCCACATTGTCTTGGGGGCCATCTCCAAAGGGTACGGATTCGTGAGGTAGGTTGGGGACGTTGAGCAGAAACCGCCTCAGCTCCTCTTCCTTCTCTCTGAGGAGCCTCTCCAGTTCCTTCACTTCTTTGGCGACGCCGCGCATCTCGGCGATCAGCTCTCGGGGGTCGCCTCCCTCGCGTTTTATCCGGCTTATCTCCTCGGAATAACGATTCTGTTTGCTTCGGAGGGCCTCCACCTTTTGGATGAGCTCGCGCCTCTCACTGTCTAAGCGCAAAAAGGCCCCCCAATCTATCTCCACTCCGCGCAAGGCCAACCTCTTTTTGACCTGGTCCAGGTCCCTTCGGAGGAGTTTGAGGTCCAGCATGGCGAGGACTAATTAAATCACAGGGTGGGGCAAAAATCCAGGCTTCCTTGCGTGCCTCCAAGGTAGAGGCTAAAGTGAAGGGGATGGGACGGCGAAGGGTCCATCTGAGGGCACCGGCAAAGGTCAACCTCCGCCTCGAGGTCCTGGGGAGGCGCGAAGACGGCTATCACTTTTTGAGGACCTGGATCTATCCCGTCTCCTTATGGGACGAGCTGGTGCTTGAGCGTACCGCAGGAGAGGTAGAGCTGCAGTGCGATCACCCCGAGGTCCCCAAGGAGGACCTATCTGTAAAGGCCGCGCGGGCCTTCCTGAGGGAGTTTGGCGTGGAGGCAGGGGTGCGGATCTACCTGCGAAAGAGGATCCCTGTGGGGGCCGGGCTTGGAGGGGGCAGCAGCGACGCAGCGGCCACCCTTCGAGGGATGAAGGTGCTCTTCGGCTTGGAGGTCGGGCAGGGGAAGTTGAGGGAGGTGGCACGGCGCCTCGGAGCGGATGTGCCCTTCTTCCTCTGGGGGGAGGCCTCCCTGATGGGGGGAATAGGGGACGAACAGATCAGACCCCTTTCTAAACTGGGGATATGGTTGGTGTTGGTCTTTCCAGGTCGTCCCCTCTCCACGGCCGAGGTTTACCGCCGTTTCGACGCCAGGTTGACAAGTTCTCGCGGGCAGAATAAGATTTTAGCGGAATTGCCCCCGAAACGGTGGGGAGATTTCCTCTACAACGCTTTGGAAGGCCCGGCGAAGGAGATTTTGCCCCTCATCGATGATATAGAGAGACGTCTTCTACGAGAGGGGGCAGAGGCGGCTTCGATGAGCGGAAGTGGTCCCACCGTCTTCGGGATATTCAGGTCGGAGGAGGAGGCAAGGCGGGCTTGTGAGAGGTTGAAGACCCCAGATTGGCAGGTCTTCATTGTTAAGCCCCTTTGAAGGTTGGGGTGTCGTCAAGTGGTAAGACACGGGACTTTGGATCCCGCATTCGGAGGTTCGAATCCTCCCACCCCAGCCAAAAATTTTTTGGAGTAAGGGGATGGCTTTCTTCCCTGCGGCCAACCACGAGTTGAAGATCTTCGCCGGCAACTCCAATCTTCCCTTGGCGGAGAGGGTATGCAGTTACCTGGAGGTCCCCTTGGGGAAGGCCCAAGTGAAGACCTTCAGCGACGGCGAGGTATCGGTGGAGATAGACGAAAACGTCCGCGGGGCCGACGTCTTCGTAATCCAATCCACCTGTCCTCCTGTAAACCACAACCTGATGGAGCTCCTCATCATGATAGACGCTCTCAAAAGGGCTTCAGCGGGCAGGATCAACGCCGTGATTCCCTACTACGGCTACGCCAGACAGGACCGCAAGGTCGCCCCACGGCAGCCCATATCGGCCAAATTGGTGGCGAACCTTATAACCGTGGCCGGTGCTTCCCGCGTGCTGACGATGGATCTCCATGCCGGACAGATCCAGGGTTTCTTCGACATCCCCGTGGATAACCTCTTCGCCACCCCGGTCTTGCTCCAGTATATTCGTGACCATTTCGCCAATGACTTGGTGATCGTGTCGCCCGATGCCGGTGGTGTGGAGCGGGCGAGGGCCTTCGCCAAACGCCTTGATGCCTCCCTCGCCATCATCGACAAACGTCGTGAAAAGGCGAACGTCGCCAAGGTAATGCACATCATCGGGGATGTCAGGGGGAAGACCGCTGTGCTGTTAGACGACATGGTGGACACCGCCGGAACCCTCACCCAGGCTGCGGAGGCCTTGGTGCAAGAGGGGGCCAGGGCGGTTTACGGCTGCTGCACCCATCCCGTACTTTCGGGGAAGGCCGTCGAGCGTATTGCGACTTCCCCCCTCAAGGAGCTCATCGTCACCGACACTATACCCCTCAAAGAGGAAGCCGCTAAATGTGAGAAAATAAAGGTCCTCTCAGTGGCCAAGCTTTTCGGAGAGGCCATCAGGAGGATCCACCTCAACCAGTCGGTAAGCGCTTTGTTTGTATAGGAGGTTTCTGGAATGGAACGGAGAGAGCTGGAGGTTTTCTATCGAGCGGAGACCGGTAAAGGGCCTGCGAGGCGTCTGAGGCGTCACGGGATGGTTCCCGCCATCTTCTACGGCCCCAGGGAAGAGCCAATCCCCTTGGCGGTGCGCCTGAGCGACCTGAGGAAGATCCTCTCCCAGCCCGGGACAAGGAGGTCCTTCCTCACCCTCGTTATCAAGGGGATGGACGGCGCTGAGGTGCAGAAGCTCGCCATCCTCAAGGAGGTCCAGCGGGATACCTTAAAGGACGTATTGCTTCACGTGGACTTCCAGGGCATCGCCATGGAGGAGGAGATTTACATGGAGGTGCCCATCCACGTGGTGGGCAAGGCCAAAGGGGTGGAAAAGGGCGGTGTGTTGGAGGTGAACCTCCGTGAGATCGAGGTCAAATGCCTGCCTGAAAAGCTCCCCTCCAGGATCGACGTGGACGTCTCCGATTTGGACATAGGGGATGCCATCCACGTAGGGGACTTGACGATCGAAGGGGTGAAGATCCTCACCGATCCAGATCAGGCCATTGTGACCGTGGTACCGCCTACGGTGGAGGAGGAGGCAGCGGAAGAGGCCGAGGCGGTGGAGATCCCCTCCGAAGAGGCTTAAAGGGGACTGTTGAAGCGGTTCATGGCCTCCTCGAGCCCCTCTGATAAGACGGTTTCAAGGGCTGAAAGGGCCCTCTCCACTATCTCGGGCAACAAATCCCTCTCCTGCTCGGTAAAGGGGGAGAGGACGTAGTCCACCACTTCTTCCTTGTGGAGGGGCCTCCCTATCCCCACCTTCAATCGGGGGAAGTCACCATGGCCCACGGCCCCCATCACCGATTCCACCCCGTGGTGTCCCCCATGCCCTCCTCTCCTCTTGAGCCTTAGGCGTCCGAAGGGAAGGTCTATGTCGTCGTGGACCACGAGCAACCTTTCAGGGGATATGCCGTAGCGATTTATGAGCCCCTTTACCGCCTCGCCGGAGCGATTCATGAAGGTGAGGGGCTTTCCGAGTACCACCTCTTGCGTCCCTATTTCCCCCTCCGCCACCTCTGCGAGTGGCCAGGGTGTCCACTTCAGGCCGTGGGCCTCAGCCAAGGCGTCCACGATGAGGAAGCCGATGTTGTGCCTCGTGAGGAGACACTGAGGGCCTGGATTGCCGAGACCGACGATGAGCCACTTGATCAAGTCAATTCCCCCTTTTGATGAGTCTCTGGACGAGCCTCTTGACATCCTCGGCCCGCCCCTTGGGCACGATCAGGGTCGCCCCCTTCGCCCGTACCACTACCATGTCCTTCACCCCGACGAGGGCCACGAGTTCTCCTTCGTCTTCGCAGAAGACGATATTGCCCTCGGCGTCGAGGGTCTCAAGTCTGCCCCTGAAGGCGTTATCCCTTTCGTCCCGGGGGAGAAATTCCCCGAGGGCCACCCATCCCCCTACGTCGCTCCATCGAAAGTCCGCCGCTACGCAGCGGACGCGGAAGGTCTTCTCCATCACCCCATAGTCTATGGAGATGGCCTCCAAGGGTTCGAAGGCATCCCTTAAGGCGTCCTCCCAGCGAGGGGTCCCCCACTCCTTGAGGGCCCTACCGATGTTCTGTACGTGCTCAGGGAGGTGTTGTCTCAGCTCCTCGAGGATCACCCCGGCCCGCCAGACGAACATCCCCGAGTTCCACAAGTAACGCCCCTCTTGGAGGTATCGCTCAGCGGTCTGCAAATCGGGCTTTTCCTTGAAGCGCAGGACCTCGTAGTGTTCGACCCCATCGTCTATACCGACCCTCGCCCCCAGTTCCAGGTAACCGTAAGAGGTGGCGGGATAAGTGGGTCTGATCCCGAAGGTGTAAAGGACCTCCTCCTTCGCCGCCTTGCCGACCGCGGAACGGGCCGCCTTCAAGAAGCGATCCACCGGCTCTATGACGTGGTCAGCGGTAACGGTGAGGATGACTGCGTCACCGAAGCGTTTGCGCACGATGAGGGCTGACAGGGCCACGGCGGCAGCGGTGTCCTTTCTCAAAGGTTCCCCCACCAGGTTTTCCTCCGGGATCTCCGGCAATTGCTCTCTGACCAAGGGGAGAAGGGAACGGTTGGTGAAGACGAGGACCCTCTCCGGATTTACGAGTTCCTTGACCCGATCGAAACTCATCTGCAGGAGACTACGCGGGCCCAAAAGTCGGAGGAACTGCTTGGGACGTGCCTCTGTGCTAAGGGGCCAAAAGCGGGTCCCCGCCCCTCCCGCGAGGATCACGACCACCAGCTGGTCCATCTCGCCCCCTCCTTAGGCCCTTCCGTAGTCGTCTTCGAGGCGCTCAATGTCGTCCTCCCCGAAGTAATCCCCCCTTTGCACCTCGATGAAGACCAGGTCTTCTTCACCGACGTTAGCTATCCTGTGGGCTGCCCCTTGAGGGATGTCCACCGATTCCCCTGGACCGAGTTCAACTTCCCTACTGTCCACAGTGACCACTCCTCGGCCCTTCACAATGTACCAATGCTCGGAACGCCTCCTGTGTCTCTGGAGGCTCAACCGCGCCCCCGGTTTCACGACGATCCGCTTGACCTTATGGTCGGGGGCATCGGAGAGGACTTCGTAATAACCCCACGGTCTGTGCCCGATTTCCATGGCTTCCCTCCCGAGGAAGGCCTCACGGAAAAACTATTCATCTCCTGCCGGTCTTCCAGTTCCGAAAAGGCGCTTTATCACCAAGGTGGCGTAGGCCCCCGGAGGGAGGAAGAAGGAAAGTTCAGCGGCCTTCCGGCCCGGGTGCAATTCATCTTCCGAGATCCGAACCTCCAAGGCCTCTGGCCATAAGAGGAGCCTGCGCCGGGAGGCCTTGAAGACGCCTCCCTTGATCAGGGTTCTGAAGGAAGGCAATCCCGGGATCCCTTCCCTCTGTAGGACCGCCTCCATGGCCTCTCCCCACGGGGCGTTGGGAACAAGGCGCGGGCTGGGGAGGGGGACCTCCGTCTCCTCAAGGAGATCCCTTATTTCGGGAGGGATAGTGCGCCAGAAATGGTGCTTCCCTAAGAGGTAAGGGACGCCGAAGGTCTTCACACCGAGCCTCTTGAGGAGCTCTTTCACCGTTTCGTTCCATATGAAGGCCTGGTACGCCATCATCAACATGAGCATCTCCTCGCGGGGGACGAAGGAGAAGGCCCTCTTAAAGGTGGCCTTGGAGGGCCTCCTCCCGGAGAGGAACTCCAAGAGTCGCCCTTCCCACTCCGTAGGGGCGAGGTCTAGGGAATCCTTCCACTGTCCCCATTTTTCGGCCACCGATCGGCGGAATCTCTTCACCTTCCTTTCGTCCCAAGGGGATGGAGTGGCCAACAGCAGTTTGAGGGCCTTTTCATAATTCCCCAAGATCAGCTCACGGGCTACAAAGCCCTTCCCATGTCTCGCCGAGCCGAAGCGTTGATCGTCGAAGTAGTTGGGGAGCCCATGGACCCTCAGGAGTTCCACCTCTTGGGCCAGATCGCCTCCCCAGGCATCCAATGCCCTGACCACAATTCGGAACCTGTTGCCCTTGACCCTATTGCGGTCCATCGGTACGGGGGATCGCCCGAGGTATTCCAAGCGATAGTTCCGCCCCGTGATGGTTGTGGGGAGACCTTCCTTTACGGTGACGAATTGGGTCGTGAGGGCGTGGCGGTCCTTCAGACCACCGTAGCCCACCTGGGAAAAGGGGACCCTCATCCGTCTGGCCAAATCCCGTAATACGTCCAGGGTGTTGGCCCCCCTTTTCGTAAGGCGGTAAAGGCCATAATCCCCTTCCTCTTCAGGGCGAAGGTCCGTCACCTCCTCGACGACGAAG
The DNA here is from genome assembly GCA_964525275.1 of uncultured Thermodesulfobacteriota bacterium. Taxonomy (GTDB): domain Bacteria; phylum Desulfobacterota; class B13-G15; order B13-G15; family B13-G15; genus CAZGDM01. The sequence continues at coordinate 24,294 of CAZGDM010000010.1, forward strand.
TCCTCAGGGCGACTCTTGACCTTCACAAGGCGAGGATACAGTTTCCCCCCTGCCCTTGAAAAGGGTCCTTTAAGGAGCTACCCTCCTTTTGGAGGGGGTGTCATGAACAAAAACAAAACCCTGGCCGAGTTGTTCTCCAAGCTGGCCGATGCCCTGGATTTTCTGGGGGAAAACCCCTTTAAGGTGGGGGCCTACAGGAAGGCCTCCCGGGTGCTCGAAGACTACCCCGCCGATGTGGAGGAGGTCTACCGAAAGGGGGGTGTTGAGGCCCTGGTCAAGATCCCCGGGATAGGAGAGCGGATCGCCAAGAAGATCGCCGAATTCCTTGAGACAGGACGGATGCGGAAGTACGAGGAGGTGATCTCCCGGGTTCCGGAGGACCTCCTGCGTTTGATGGAAGTTCAAGGGATCGGTCCCAAGACCCTCAAGCTCGCCTACGAGGCCCTCGGTGTGAGGAGTGTGGAGGACTTCAAGCGGGTGCTCGAAGACGGTTCTTTGGCCAAACTCCCGGGCATGGGTGCCAAGAAGGTGGAGAACATCAAGAGGGGGCTTGAACTCTACGAGAAGATGAGCGAGCGGATACCCTTGGGGCTCGCCTATCCCTTGGTGCGGGAGGTCATCGCTGAAATGGAGAAGGTGCCCGCGGTCCGCTCCATCTCGGCCTGTGGGTCCTTCAGGAGGATGAAGGAAACCGTAGGGGATCTGGACATCCTCTGCACGGGTTCCGACGGCCGGGGGATTGTGGATCACTTCGTCCACCTATCCGGGGTCACAAGGGTGCTGGCAGCGGGGGAGACCAAGGGATCGGTGATCTTCCATGACCGTTATCAGGTGGACTTACGCGTCGTCCCGAAGGAGTCCTATGGGGCGGCGCTTCAGTACTTCACCGGTTCCAAGCAACATAACATCCATTTACGGACCATCGCCAAAGGGTTGGGACTGAAGATATCCGAATACGGGGTCTTTCGCGGCTCTGAGCGTGTGGGGGGCGAGGAAGAGGAGGATGTCTACCGCGCCTTAGGCCTTCCCTGGATACCCCCTGAGCTCAGGGAAGATTGGGGAGAGGTGGAGGCCGCCCAAGGGGGAAAGCTCCCAAGGCTCGTGGAGTACGACGAGGTGAAGGGGGATCTGCATGTGCACTCGCGTTATTCGGACGGTACTGCCACTTTGGAGGAACTGCTGGAGGAGGCCAAACGGCGCGGTTGGCAATACGTCGCCGTCTGCGACCACTCCCAAGGGGCCAAGTACGCCAAAGGCTTGAGCATTGAGCGCCTCATGGAGAAGGTTAAACGAATCAGGGAGCTCAATAGGGCCTCCCAAGGGCCGAAACTTCTGGCTGGGACCGAGGTGGACATCCTATCCGACGGCTCCCTCGATTATCCCGATGAGGTCCTGGAGCAGCTCGATTTGGTGGTGGCTGCCATCCATTCCTGGAGGAAGGACGAAGATGTGACCCCCAGGATCCTCAAGGCTATGGAACACCCCTATGTGCACATCATCGCCCATCCCACCGGACGCCTAATATCCACGAGGGAGGGGTATAAGGTGGACGTCGATCGCCTGATAGAGAAGGCCGCCAAGACCAGGACGGCCTTGGAGATAAACGCCTATTACGACCGTCTTGATCTGAACGACTTGAATACACGCAAGGCGAGGGATATGGGGGTTAAGCTCGCCATCGGGACCGACGCTCACAACTTAGGACAGCTCTGGATGATAGATCTTGGGGTAGGGGTGGCACGGCGCGGCTGGTGCGAACCGGAAGACCTCCTCAACACCATGGACTACGAAGAGTTGCTGAGGTGGGCGAAGGGAAAGGCCGGCTGATCCCTGTCGGTGACGATCTTTTCTGCCTGGACGGGGCCTTCAACATCTATCTCCTCGGAGGGCAAGAGCCAGTCCTCTTTGAGGGGGGCCTCTCCGTTCAATATCCCCTCCTTGAGGAAGCCATGGAAGACATAGGGGTTGATCCTCGACGCATAAAAGGGGCCTTCATCCTGCACACCCACGCCGATCACGTCATGGCCGTGGCGAAACTCAAGGCCCAGTATCCCCAGATCAAGGTCTACGCCTCCGCTCAAGCCAAAAACACCCTGGAGAAGGAGCGGGTCTGGCAGACCCTTATGGAGGCGGAGAAGGGTATCAGCCAAGCTGTAGCCCTACAGGAAGGGCTGCGAGTGCCAGAGGGCGCGGTATCTCTGCAAGTAGATGAGGTGCTCTCAGATGGAGCCTCTTTGGAGTTCGGGGGGCACCGCCTTGAGGTCATCGCTACTGCTGGCCACTCCCCGTGCTCGATCTCCGTACTCGTCGATGGACGGGTTCTGCTGGTATCCGATGCGTTGGGGGGATGGCTTTTTCGCTCTCCTGAGGGACCTCGCCCGAGCTTTTTCTGGAGTCTCGAGGATTACATCTCTTCGGCCCGGCGCTTGGAGGGGGTGACCTGTGATGTTTTATGTTTCGGCCATAACGGTTTTATCCGGGGCAGGGAAAGGATTAAAGCCCTCTTGGAAGGCCATTGGCGAAACCTCGAGGCGTTACTCCAGGAGGTATCCCGTGTCAATTCTCTCGAGGACTATGAAAGGTTGTCGGAGGACTTCGCCGTAAGGTGGCACGTCGATTTTCTCCGTTTCTTCCCTTGGGAGTTCCATCTTCAGGCCGTCCGGCTGCTGGTTCGCAGGACTTTGGAATATCTAGGTAAGGATGCTATTTTGGAGGGTTCCTAAAGAAGACCGCCAGGGCTTGAATGGCTGGAGGGCGATGGGGGACTCGAACCCCCGACCTCCGGCTCCGGAGGCCAGCGCTCTTTCCACCTGAGCTAATCGCCCTTTTTCAGCTTTCGCACCCCTGCCCAATAGCAGCAGGCCGAGCTGCGGAAGTCGTTGTCGAAGATGCGGACCTTGCCGTCTTCAAAGGCGACCTTTACAAAGGACCTCCCCCCAGGGAGGTTTCCCCGCCACTCCTCGATCACCTTACCCACGCCCCACTGGGGATAGCGGCAGTGGACTACCTCGTCTCCCACGCGTATGAACAGGAAGCAACTCTTCACCCTTACATTTAATCCCAAGGATCCGACCTTTTCAAGCCTCAGTGGATCTCCCCCCAGCTTAGGCCATGGGAGATGTTGACCACCAGCGGAACGCGGAAATCCGCTACCCCTTCCATGCTTTCCTTTACGATCCGCGATGTACGCTCCAGGTCCTCAGGTTTTACCTCCAACACCAGTTCGTCGTGGACCTGGATGATCAGCTTGGCCTGGAGGCCTTCGGAGGCGATCCTCCGGTAGATGTCCACCATGGCCTTTTTGATGAGGTCTGCGGCCGTCCCTTGGATAGGGGTATTGATAGCAGTCCGCTCCGCGAATTGCCTGAGGGTGCGGTTCGGACTTTGGATGGCCGGAAGGGGCCTTTTCCTCCCGAAGAGGGTCCTGACAACCCCCTTTTCCCTTGCTTCCTTTAGGGTTTGATCGATGAAGGCCTTTACCCCTTTGTGTCTTCGGAAGTAATCCTCTATGTAGCGAGCCGCCACCTTTTGCTCTACCCCCAGTTCCTTCGCAAGGCCGTAGGGACTCATCCCGTAGATGATCCCGAAGTTTATCACCTTTGCCGCCCGCCTCATCTCCGGTGTAACCATCTCCTTTGGGACTCCGAAGACCTCGCTGGCCGTCCTCGCGTGGATATCCTCTCCCCTTTTGAAGGCTTCGATCAAGACCTCATCCCCGGATAGGTGGGCGAGGATCCGCAGCTCTATCTGAGAGTAGTCCGCCGAAAGCAGAAGCCATCCGTCCTCAGGTATGAAGGCCTCGCGGATCTTCCTGCCCAGTTCCCCCCGGACGGGGATGTTCTGAAGATTGGGTTCGCTCGACGAGAGTCGCCCGGTGGCTGTGGCCGTTTGGTTGTAGGAGGTATGGATCCTGCCGGTCAGGGGATGGATGAGCTTGGGGAGGGCGTCTACGTAGGCGGATTTTAGCTTCTGAAGGCCCCTGTACTCGAGCAAAAGCCGGGGCACCTCGTGGATTTCTGAAAGGGCTTCAAGTACCTCCACATCGGTGGAATAGGCCCTTTTGCGCGTCCGTTTCAGGACCGGGAGTCCCAACTTTTCGAAGAGGATTCGTCCGACCTGCTGGGGGGAGTTGAGGTTGAACTCCTCACCCGCCAAGGCCCAGATGCGTTCTTGGAGCTCCTTGAGCCTTTCTTCGAGCTCTCCCGAGAGCTCGGAGAGTTTCTTCCGATCCACCCTAACGCCCCATATTTCCATCCGAGCCAACACTTCGATGAGGGGGAGCTCTACCTCTTCGAACAACCTCAGGAGCCCCTCTTCCTCAAGCCGCTTGAGGAGCTCTTCAGATAGTAGATAGACGGCCTGGGCATCTTCGCAGGCGTAATCCCTGGCCTGTTCCACCTCGACCCTCTGTAGCCCCTCGCCTTTGACCACCTCTCTGCACGAACTTAAGGCCCTATCGAGGTATTGAGCCACCACGCCCTCTAAGGAATAATCCCTCCCCTCTGGGTCCAGAAGATAGGCGGCCAAGGCAGTGTCGCAGCGGAGGCCGTTGAGGATTATCCCGCGCCGAAGCAAGGGGATTAAAGTCTTCTTCACCTCGTGTCCGTAGAGGGGGATGGTTCCCTCCAAGAGGGGCTTGAGGATTTCTAAGGCCCTCTCCGGAGGGATCTGCTGGGGAGCACCCTCGTAGGTATGTCCTGTGGGGACATAAAGGCCCCCCCAGGGCGGATTATAAAGGGCGATCCCCACGGGGATGGCTGTTATGGGATCGCGACAATCGAGCTTCAGGCAAAGGGAGAAGGGGGTTCCTTCTTCGATAAACGCCCTCACGGATTGCCTCAACTCCTCCTCTTTGAGGATGAGCTTGTACTCCTCACGGGGAAAAGCCCTTTGAGGTAGGAGCTCCCGGAGGAACTTGCGGAACTCAAGCTCCTCGAAGATCTTACGGAGCCTTTCCTCATCTGGGGGGGCGAGGAGGAAATCCTCCCACTGCAACTCCAGGGATACATCGCTGTCGATGGTGGCCAGGCGCTTACTGAGAAGGGCCTTTGTGGCACCCTTACGCAGCTTTTCCTTCAGCTTCGGCTTCAGTTCGCCATCCGGTATTCGGTCGAGCTTGGATAACAGCTCCTCCAGGGTGCCGTACTTCTGGATCAGTTGGGCCGCGGTCTTCTTTCCTATTCCCGGCACCCCTGGGATGTTGTCAATGGGGTCACCACAGAGGCCGATGAAGTCGGGGAGGAGTTTAGGTGGGACACCGAAGCGTTCCTCTACTTCCTCAGGGCCGAAGGCCTCATCCTTCATGGTGTCCAATTGCGTTACGCCTTCATCCACCAACTGCAACAGGTCTTTGTCCCCGCTGATGATTACCACTTCAATACCTTCCTGCCTCGCCTGCTTCACCAAGGAGCCTATGATGTCGTCTGCCTCATAACCCTCCTTTTCCAGCACGGGGATGCGCAACGCCTTGAGGATCTCCTTTATGTAGGGGATTTGGACCTTCAGATCTTGAGGGGCAGGGGGACGTTGGGCCTTATAAGCGTCATACATCTCGGAGCGAAAGGTAGGCCCTCGAGAGTCGAAGACCACGGCCATGGCCTCTGGCCGATGGTCCTTTAAGACCTTGAACAACATGGAGGTGAAACCGAAGATGGCGTTGGTGGGAAGCCCCTTCGAAGTCGATAAACCTCTAATGGCGTGGAAGGCCCGGAAGAGATAGGAAGAGCCATCGATGAGGAAGAGCTTCTTAATGGGGGTTGGCCTTCTTTCGCCGTTTTTCTTCATACATCCTCTTGTCCGCCTGGCTGATGAAGCTATCGGTGTCCATCCCCTCTGCAAATTGGGCTATGCCCAGGCTCAGAGTGAGGTCCCTCACCCCCTGTTGGATCCTCTCCCCGATCCTCGTGGCCTGATCGTAGTTAGAGCCTGGGGCGATCACGGCGAACTCGTCTCCTCCTAAGCGATAAGCGCTGTCTATCCCCTTCCTAATGGAGTTCTGGACCACCTCGGCGAACCTCTTCAGGGCCTTGTCCCCTTCCACGTGTCCATGGGTGTCATTGTAGTCCTTGAAATCGTCGAGATCCATGATGATGAGGGAAAGGGGTAGCCCGTATTTGGAGGCCACCTCCATTTCCCTGGCCAGGATCTTGTAAAAGTGACGACGGTTGTAAAGACCGGTGAGTTCATCGGTGATACTGAGCCTCTCCAGCTTCTTTTTGGTCTCTTCCATCTCCTCTAAAAGATGAAGCATGGCCCTCTTGGTGTCCTCCAGCTCCCGGACTTTGCTGGCGAGTTCTCGTTCCTTGGTCTTCAGAGGGCTTATGTCCACGAAGAGGACTATGGCTCCAGTGGGCCTATCCTTGATCTCCAGGGGCACACCGCTCACTACCACTGGGGTCCCCTTTATGGCTCCCTCAAAGGTGAAGCGTTCCCTTTTCAGGGCCTTTTCGAGCCGCCTGCGGAGGTCCTTGGGTAGAGCCCTTCTCCATCCCCCTCCTAACAGCTCCTCTGCGGAGTTTAGACCGAGGAGTTGGGCCATCTTGGGATTGGCGAGGATGGCCTTTCCGCCATCGTCTAGGATCAACAGCCCCTGATTGAGGCATTGGATTACCTGTCCCTCTATGCCCCTTCCCTCAAGGGGGATGAGCCAGAACTCCAGAAGCGTTTTTTCCCGCTGGGGCTCCTTTAGCGCGACTCTGAGGTCCTGTGCCCTGGGGACCCTGCCTTTGAGCTCCTCCGCTTCCTCGGGGGAGACGTGTAGATCCACCGTGCCCCCTGGAGGGGTCGGCAGGTCCTCTCCCTCTCCGGAGAAGAGGGCGAGATAACACCCGCCTTTAACGCGATCTTTCACGGTCCCTCCTCGGCTTCCAGGGGCAGTAGGGTTCTTCCGCTAAGTAATCCCCCGTGGCTGCATAGGCCCTCGCACGACAACCGCCACACACGACCCGGTACTCGCAGACCCCGCACTTGCCGTTGTATTTGTCGGGGTCCCTCAGGTCCAAAAACACCCTCGACTTCTCCCATATCTCCCGGAAGGGCTTCTCCCTTATGTTCCCACAGATGACATCCAAATAACCACAGGGCTGTACCTCCCCTCGATGGGAGAGGAAGCAGAAGCTTATTCCCCCCAAACACCCCCTTGTGAAGGTGTGAAATTGACCCCGTCCCTCCTGCCTTAACTTCCCCCCTTTCTGGAGGATGATGCGGTAGTACTGGGGGGCACAAGTGGCCTTGAGCTCCAGGGGGACCTCCTTGCTCTTTTCGTAAAACCACTCCAGGACCCTTTCGTAGCCCTCTGGGGAAATCTCTTCGCCCTCTAAGTCCTTTCCCCTTCCTGTGGGCACTAAGAGGAAGATGTGGTGAGCCACCGCCCCTACGTCCAAAGCCAGTTTCATGAGGGCCTCGAGCTCTTCCACGTTTCTCTTGGTGACAGTGGTGTTTATCTGTACTTCGACCCCTCCCTCTTTGAGATACTCTATTCCCTCCATGGCCTTATCAAAGGCCCCCTCGACCCCACGGAAGGCATCGTGGCTCTGGCTAGTTGCTCCATCTAAGCTTATGCTCACGCGCCTCACCCCCGAACGCTTCATCTCCTGGACCACCTGGGGGGTGATCAACGTCCCGTTGGTGGCCATTACCACCCGTAGTCCTTCTTCCGTTGCCCTGCGGGCAAGGAGAAAGACATCGTCCCTCATGAGGGGTTCACCCCCGGTCAGGATGAGTACCGGCTTGCTCCAGCTGCTCAGGTCCCCTATGAAAGCCAAGGCCTCCTCGGTGGACAGCTCGTCTTCATAGGTCTCCTCACCCGCTGCCGCCCTGCAATGGGCACAACGCAAATTGCAGCTCCTGGTGAGCTCCCAAGCGATCATCCTGAGATCTGCCTTTAGGGCCATGGGGGTTTTTCAGCAAATATCATGCCTTGTTCAGGATCTTCCGGGCTGCCTCTTTGGCGAAATAGGTCAAGATCAGATCTGCCCCTGCCCTTTTGATGGACAACAACATCTCCATCATCACTCGCTCCCCATCCACCCACCCCCGTTCAGCCGCCGCCTTTACCATGGCGTACTCCCCACTGACGTTATAGGCCGCCAAAGGGACGAAAAAGGTCTCTTTGACGCGCCTAATGATGTCTAAGTAGGCCAGGGCCGGCTTGACCATCACGATATCCGCCCCCTCTTCTATGTCGAGCTCCACCTCCCTCAGGGCTTCATCGGCGTTGGGCGGGTCCATCTGGTAGGTGGACCTGTCTCCGAACTGTGGAGCGGACTCGGCGGCCTCCCTAAAGGGGCCGTAAAAAGCGGAGGCGTACTTGGCGCTGTAAGCCATGATGGGGATGTGGCTGTACCCCTCCCGGTCCAACACCTCCCTTATCGCCTTGACCCTCCCATCCATCATGTCGGAGGGGGCGACCATATCGGCCCCTGCGGCGACGTGGGACAGGGCGGTTTTGGCCAACAGTTCCAAAGTGGGGTCGTTGAGGATCACCCCGTTTTGGACGACCCCGCAATGGCCATGGCTTGTGTACTCACAGAGGCAGACATCTGTGATGACCACCAGTTCCGGCACCGCTTCTTTCAAGGCCCTCACTGCTTGCTGGACTATCCCGTCGGGAGCGTAGGCCTCGGAAGCCCTTTCGTCTTTCACCTCCGGGATCCCGAAGAGGATAACCGCCGGTATCCCCAAAGATGAGATCTCCTTTGCCTCCTCCACCAGCATGTCAGGGGAAAACCGGTAACAACCCGGCATAGAGGGGATGGGTTCTTTTAAGCCCTTGCCATGGCGGACGAACAGGGGATAGATCAGGTCGTCAGGGCTCAGGGTGGTCTCCCTGACCATCCTCCTCAGGGCTTCCTTAGACCGTAGCCTCCTCGGCCTGTGGTAAGGGAACGACATCTTCACGCCTCCTCGGTTGCCTCAGTGAGCCTTATTAGCTCCTCGAGGGTGAGGGTTTCCGCCCTCCGCATGGGATCTATGCCGCATTGAAGGAGGATCTCCCTGATCTTCTCCTTAGGGGCAATGCCTGCGGCAGAAAGGGCGTTCAGAAGCGTCTTTCTCCTCGTGGAGAAGGCCGCTTCCACGATCCGTCGAACGGCCTTCACATCGTGGACCTCTCTCTCCTTTCTGAGTTTGAAATATACCACCGCCCCCTCCACTTCGGGGGGGGGCCAAAAGGCCCCTTTCGGCACCCTCATCACCATCTTGGGTTCAGCCCAAAGCCGGGCCATGACGGAGAGCACCCCGTAATTTTTGCTCCCAGGGGGGGAGACAATCCTTTCGGCCACCTCTCGCTGAAACATCAAGGTCAGGTCCTTAAGAGAGGAGCGGTGTTCCAGCAGGTAAAAGAGGATCCTCGTGGAGAGGTTATAGGGCAGGTTGGCCACTACCTTCATCTCCCCTTCCATCGATGCCAAGGAAGGCAGATCCACTTCAAGGATGTCCCCCTCGAGGATCTCCACGTTCAACCCCGCCGTTTCCTCCTTCAGAAATTCCACGAGCCTTTTGTCTACCTCTACAGCCACCACCTTCTTGGCCTTTTCGGCCAGGGCGAAGGTAAGACTTCCCACGCCAGGCCCTATCTCCAATACCACATCCTCCCCTCCCACGCCCGCCGCTTCCGCTATCCTCAAAGCTATGCCTTTGTCGAGTAAAAAATGCTGTCCCAGCCCCTTGTGGGGGAGGATCCCCTTGTCCTTCGCCCTCCTGACGAGGGCTCGGGGGCTCCATAGATTTGCCTTCATCCCTCGCCCAAAGGCCAGCGGGATAGGGCGTTCAGCTCCCATGGATCTCTCCTGCCCGCCTTCAACAACTCGTAGCCCGCCACGCCTATCATGGCGGCGTTGTCTGTGCAATACCGTGGTGACGGGAAAAAGACCTGTATACCTTTGGCCTTTCCCTCCTCCGAAAAACGCCCCCTCAACTTCTCATTGGAGGCGACCCCCCCAGATACGACCACCGTCCTCACACCGAGATGGAGGGCGGCCTTTACGGTCTTTCCCACCAGGACGTCGATCACGGCCTCTTGAAAGGAGGCCACTATGTCCGGGATGTCCCGTTCGGTGGGGGAATGGGTTCGGACGAAGTTGGCCACTGCGGTTTTCAAACCGCTGAAGCTGAAATCTAAAGAACCCTCGAGCCATGGACGGGGAAAGGGGATGGCATGGGGATTCCCCTGTCGTGCAAGACGCTCTATGATCCTCCCCCCTGGATAACCCAAGCCGAGGAGCTTGGCCACCTTGTCAAAGGCTTCCCCTGCGGCGTCGTCCCTCGTCCTGCCCAAAGGGCGGTAGTGAAGGAAGTCCTCCACCAGAAAGAGGGAGGTGTGTCCCCCTGAAACCACCAGTCCCACAAAGGGAAAGGGGACTTCCTCCTCGAGGAAGACCGCCAACAGGTGGCCCATAAGGTGATTGACCCCCACCAATGGCAAGCCTTTGGCGAAGGCAATGGCTTTGGCGGCCATGAGCCCCACAAACAGCGACCCGATCAGTCCAGGCCCCCTCGTGACCGCCACCCCCTGCAGGTCATCGAAGGAGACGCCCGCCTCCTGCATCGCCCCACGGATCACGGGTACTATGTTCTCCATGTGACGACGCGAGGCCAGTTCGGGTACCACCCCCCCGTATTTCCTGTGGACTTCGTCCTGGGAGGAGACTAAGGAGGAGAGGACCACCCGTCCCCCCTTCACGATCGCTGCCGCCGTATCGTCACAGGATGTCTCAATGGCCAAAAGGATCACTTCTTTCGGTGCGGAAATTTATCACACCGTCAACTTTCCTTCAATCTCAAAAACCTTTTTACAAAAAAGGGGAGCAACGCTCCCCTTTTAACGCCCCTTTTTTGTCCCTTCCGTCCTAAATGAAAAGGGGGCAGAGAACGAGAGTTATGGTGCTTAGGAGCTTCACCAGCACATGTAGCGACGGCCCCGCCGTGTCCTTAAGGGGATCTCCCACCGTATCCCCCACCACCGCTGCTGCATGGGCCGGGGTGCCTTTGCCGATGGGGTTGCCCTGCTCGTCCTTTACCATCCCCGTCTCGAACATCTTTTTGGCGTTGTCCCAAGCCCCGCCGCCGTTGTTCATGAAGCTGGCCAGCAGTATTCCACCAATGGTCCCCACCATGAGCACGGCGGCCACCGCCATGGCGGCGTCATAACCGGGGATGAAATTGAAGATGACCCCCACGGCCACAGGCAGTACCACCGCCAGAGCGCCAGGGGCGATCATCCCGCGAAGCCCTGCCCGTGTGGTTATATCCACTGCCCTGGCGTAATCGGGCTTTTCCGTCCCCTCCATGATGCCCGGGTGTTCGCGGAACTGGCGCCTCACCTCCTCTATAATGGCCGAAGAGGCCTTCCTGACCGATCTTATGGCCCAGGCGCTGAAGAGGAACACAAGCATCACGGCCATAAAGGCGCCCACAAACACCTCCACCTTGGCGATATTGACCACGTTGTAATGTTCGAGGCCTCGCAAGAAGGCAACCCTGTCGAGGTAGGCCTGAAAGAGCAGAAAGGCAGCAAGGCCCGCCGACACCATGGCATACCCCTTGGTCAGGGCCTTGGTGGTGTTGCCCACTGCGTCTAGCCTGTCGGTGATCTCCCGGATCTTCCCGCCGATGCCGGCCATCTCGATGATGCCGTTGGCGTTATCGGTGATAGGACCGAAGGTATCCATGGCTAAAACGTAAGGGCAGGTCATAAGCATCCCCATGGTGGCCGCAGCGGTCCCGAATACCCCTCCGCCGGGTAGGCCCGTGGCCGTGCCCAGGGCGTAGGCGATGAGGAGCGCAGCGCCGATCACTATGGCCGTAGGCGCCGTGGTCTCAAAGCCCACAGCCATCCCCTCGACGATGTTGGTGGCCGGTCCGGTCTTTGAGGCCTCAGCGATCCTCTGCACCGGGGAATAATCGGGCTCGGTGTAATACTGGGTGATGTAGACCACCACGACGCTGGTCAAGATCCCCACAACCCCCGCGAAAAACAGGTACCAGTTTTTGAGCATGGCCTGTACTGCGATCAACATACCTATGATGCTGAGGACAACAGCGGTGTAATACCCTCGGTTCAGGGCCGCCATGGGGTTTTCCCCCTCCTTCGCCTTGACGACCATGATCCCGATCATGCTGGCGATAAGGCCAAAGGCACGGACCACCAGAGGGAAGAGGATCCACGCTGGGTTCTTTGTCATATGGTAGACGATGATCCCGAGGATCATCGCCCCGATGTTCTCGGCGGCGGTGGACTCAAACAGGTCCGCACCACGACCGGCGCAATCTCCCACATTGTCCCCTACAAGGTCGGCAATGACCGCTGGGTTGCGAGGGTCGTCCTCCGGGATCCCTGCCTCGACCTTTCCCACGAGGTCTGCCCCCATATCAGCCGCCTTGGTGTAGATACCGCCACCGAGCTGGGCAAACAGCGCCACGAAGCTTGCACCAAAGCCGAAGCCGACGATCAAGTGGGGGGCGATGTCAGGCCGTTTGGCCCCGCCGAAGAGGTAGAACATGAAGGTAACCCCCAGAAGGCTCAAGGCGACGATGAGAAAGCCGGACACAGCCCCTCCGTAAAGGGCCACCTTGACCGCTTCGTTGAGGCTCCTTTGAGCGGCGGCGGCACAGCGGACGTTGGACTTAACTGAAATGTACATGCCTATATAGCCGGAGATCGCCGAACAGAAGGCTCCCACCAAGAAGGCCACGGCCGTATGCCAGGCAATCCCGAAGGGGGTCATGCCCTCGATCCCTTCATGTCCTCTTAGAAGGCCCACCAGCCCCCCTACGATCACCGCGGTGACCAGGGCGAGCATTCCGATGGTGCCATATTGCCTCCTGAGGAAGGCCATTGCCCCCTCCAAGATAGTGGCTGCTATCTCCTGCATTTTTGGAGTCCCAGCGTCCCTTCTGAGGACGTTACGGGCCAGGGAAAGGGCGAAGATCAAAGCCACCAAACCGGCGATCGGCACCAACCAGATGATACCCATCTCCCTCCCTCCTTGACGCAATTTTTAAAGTTAAGGACGCCAAGACTTCTAACAGATGAAGGGGGGGCTGTCAAGCGCTATCTTTCACATAATCCCTTTAAGGAGGGCTTAAATTTTTGCTTTTGCCC
>CAZGDM010000011.1:0-36028 GCA_964525275.1 uncultured Thermodesulfobacteriota bacterium
TGTTGGCCCTTATCACCTGTCCCTTTGATCGAGGTGGACGGGTGGTTCACCTCTATGCCCGCCTTTGGGGAAGGCTGATTCTGCTTGCAAGCGGTGTCAAGGTACGGGTGAGAGGGCTCGAAAGGGTTCAGGGGAAGGGGCCCTTCATCTTTATGAGCAACCACCTGAGCGCCTACGACATCTTTTCCCTCCTTGCCTACCTGCCGTTTCAGTTTCGATGGTTGGCGAAGGCCGAGCTCTTCCGCATCCCCATCTTGGGGTGGGCTATGAGGGCGGCGGGTTATATTCCCATCGATCGCTCCAATCCCCGCAGAGCGTTAAGGAGCATGGAGGAGGCCGCAAAGCGCATCCGCGAAGGGGTTTCAGTAGTGGTCTTCCCGGAGGGGACCCGTTCCAGGGACGGCAAACTCGGCCCCTTCAGAAAAGGGGGCTTCAGTCTGGCCATCAAGGCAAAAGTTCCCGTGGTACCCACGGCCATAAAGGGGACCTTCGAGATAATGCCCCCCCAGAGCAAACGCATAATGCAAAGGGGAACGGTGCATATCGTTTTGGGAGAGCCCATTGAAACGGAAGGGCTCACCATGAGGGACAGAGACGGGCTAATGACGAGAGTAAGGGAAGGGATAGAGAAGGGGCTACGGGAGGTGGCGTAGTGTCTGGATACGTGAAGATCGTCCCTTTGGGAGGGCTCGGTGAGATAGGCCTTAACATGATGGTGCTGGAATGCGGAGAAGAGGCCATCGTAATCGACGCGGGACTGATGTTCCCCGAGGATTACATGTTCGGGGTCGACATGGTCTTGCCGGACATATCCTACCTGAAGGCTAAAAGAGACAAGATCCGGGCGATCATCCTCACCCATGGCCACGAGGATCACATCGGGGCCTTGCCCTTTTTCCTGGAGGAGTTCAAGGGGATCCCCATCTACGGTACCGCTTTTACCTTGGGTCTGTTACAGGAGAAACTGAGGGATCAAAAGGGAGGGGAGTTGGAGGAGTGCTACGTGGTGAAACCCCGCGACCGGGTCGACTTCGGCCCCATGGAAGTGGAATTCATCCGGGTATGCCACAGCATCCCCGACTGTGTAGGGCTTGGTATCAAGACCCCCGAAGGTTACATAGTCCATTCAGGCGATTTCAAGTTGGACAGCAGCGCCCCTCCCACCGAGAGGACGGATCTCAGAAAGTTTGCAGAGTACGGTGAGAAGGGGGTTGCGCTGTTGTTGTCGGATTCCACCAACGCCGATCGCGACGGCTTCAGCCTGTCGGAACGGGAGGTAGCCCGGAAGCTCGAGGAGATAGTTCGGGCCAGAAAGGGGAGGGTGATCGTGGCCCTTTTCGCCTCCAACATCCGCCGTATCGGCCAACTCATGGAGATAGCGGCCCGGACCGGACGGAAGGTGGCCCTGGTGGGGAAAAACGTAGTGGCCAATAGCCGCCTCGCCGCAGAGCTCGATTACCTCGACCTGCCCTCCGATGGCCTCGTGGAACTGAACGGTCTCGAACAGGTCCCCCCTGGAGAGCTCCTCATCATCACCACCGGGAGTCAGGCGGAGCCTATGTCGGCTCTGAGCCTGATGGCTTCGGAGAGCCACAAATATTTAAAGGTCCGGGAGGGCGACACCATAGTCCTCTCCTCTCGTTTTATTCCAGGCAATGAACGGTCCATAACCCACATGATCAACAACCTCTGCCGTCTCGGGGCCGAAGTGATTTACTCCGAGATCGCCCCTGTCCATGCTTCCGGCCATGCCCACAGGAAGGAACTGCAGCTGCTGCTCAGCTTGGTCCAACCCCGCTATCTCCTTCCTGTTCATGGGGAGTACCGCCATCTGGTCGCCCACCGTCAGTTGGCCCAGGAGATGGGAATGGAGGACGGCAGGGTGGTGCTGGCTGAGGACGGGCAGGTGATCGCCTTAAGGGATGGGGAGGTGACCCTGGAGGGGAGGGTGGAGGTCGGCAAGGTCTTCGTCGACGGAAAAGGCATCGGAGATGTGGAGGACGTAGTCCTCAGAGACAGGAGACATCTCTCGGAGGACGGCATGGTGGTCCCCATCATGGTGGTGAAGGAGCAAA
Source organism: uncultured Thermodesulfobacteriota bacterium (assembly GCA_964525275.1). Taxonomy (GTDB): domain Bacteria; phylum Desulfobacterota; class B13-G15; order B13-G15; family B13-G15; genus CAZGDM01. The sequence continues at coordinate 2,076 of CAZGDM010000011.1, forward strand.
CGGGGGAGATAATCTCGGGACCTGATATCATCACCAAGGGGGTCTTCTTTGAGGAAAGGGGAGGGGAGGTATTGGAACGGGCCAAGGAAAGGCTGCTCGAGATGTGGAGGGAGATAACCGAAACGGGTCGTTCCGACGAAACGGAACTCGAGGAGGAGGTCCGACGGGTGCTTAAGCGTTTTTTCAAGAAGGAGATGGGGAGACGCCCAGTGATAATTCCCGTCATCATAGGGATGTGAGGGATGAATTCCAGGAGGATCGCACGGGAGCTTGGAGGGTTGGTCCTGCTTTTTTTCGCCATCTTTTTGTTCCTTACCCTTTTATCCCATGATCCGAGGGACCCCTCCCTCAGCCACTACGTGCCTCACCCCCACGGGGTGAGGAATTGGGGCGGGATCGTAGGGGCGGTGGCCTCGGACCTTTTGCTCCAGCTCCTCGGCCTTATGGCTTTCCCTACGGTGGCCTTGTTGGCGGCAATTGGCGGGCTGATCCTCGGGCGGGTACGGGTTTCCTTTATCCCCTTACGGCTCATAGGCCTGATGATGGCCTTTGGTGCCGCAGCACCATTGCTCCACCTCGGGGGGATGGATGGAGGGCTAATGGGGAGGGCTTTGGCGGGATTGATTTCGGGGTACTTCAACAGAGGGGGATCCCTGACCCTTTGTATCTTCGCCTTGGCCGGGGCCTTTGTGATGGTTACGGGACTGTCCATCAGTCAACTGTTGTTCAAAGGGGCCTTTCTGGCCGTCAAGGGAGGGACCCTCGGGCTGATGAGGGGGGTCCGTTTCCTCGGGACCAGAAGGAAACGGGGTAAGGGGAAGGAGGCCTCCAAAAAGAGGGCGATGGGAAAGCCGGCCATCGTCCCCGCAGAGCCCTCAGTCAAAGAGGGGAGGATAAAACAGGAAGAACTCCCCTTTCCCAAGCCTGTGGAAGGGGGGTGGCGTCTTCCACCTTTGACCCTCCTCGAAGGGGGCAAGAAGGAGAGGGTTTCCCTTTCAGAGGATACCCTCTGGGCAACTTCGCAATTGCTCGAGAACAAGCTGAGGGATTTCGGCGTGGAGGGCAAAGTGATGGAGGTACGGCCTGGCCCGGTGGTAACGGTTTACGAATTCGAACCGGCCCCAGGTGTGAAGATAAACCGGATTGTGAACCTCGAGGACGACTTGGCCCTGGCCCTTAGCGCCCACAGCGTCAGGATAGAGGCCCCTATTCCTGGGAAGTCGGTGGTGGGCATAGAGGTTTCCAACCCCGTCAGGGAGACCGTCTACCTCAAAGAGGTCATATCCTCCGATGCCTTTCGGTCCTCCCCCTCCAAATTGACCCTTGCCCTCGGTAAGGACATCCTCGGCAAACCCTTCGTTGTGGACCTGGCAAAGCTACCCCATCTGCTGGTGGCAGGTTCCACGGGCTCCGGCAAGAGCGTCTCCATGAACTGCATGATAACCTCCATCCTCTTCCGTGCGACTCCTGACGAGGTTAAATTCCTTCTCATCGACCCGAAGATGTTGGAGCTATCCTCTTATGAGGATATTCCCCACCTACTCCTGCCAGTGGTGACCGACCCGCGCGAGGCCGCAGCTGCCTTGAGATGGGTGGTGAGGGAGATGGAAGAGCGCTACTCCATGATGGCCGCTAAGGGGACCAAACACATCGAACGATACAATCGCAAGGTGAAGGAACATAAGGACGAGGAAGCCAAGCCTTTGCCCTACATCGTGGTGATGATAGACGAATTGGCGGATTTGATGATCGTCTCCCGACGCGAGGTGGAGGAGTCGATCACGAGACTCGCCCAGATGGCCCGGGCAGCCGGCATCCATCTGGTTTTGGCTACCCAGAGGCCCTCGGTGGACGTCATCACCGGCCTCATTAAGGTGAACTTCCCGGCTCGTATATCCTTTCAGGTCTCGACTAAGGTGGACTCGCGTACCGTGCTCGACACCACGGGGGCCGAACACCTCCTGGGTTCAGGCGACATGCTCTTCATGCCCCCTGGGAGTTCCCGTCTCAAAAGGGTCCATGGGGCCTACATCCGCGAGGATGAGATAAAACGGGTGGCGGAGTTCTGGCGTTCTCAGGGTAAGCCGGAGTACAACCTCGACATCCTGAAGGAAACGCCTTCCAAGGCCGCATCCCGCGAAGAGGACGATTACGACGAGAAGTACGACGAGGCCGTTGCCTTCGTAATGGAGACGGGCCAGGCATCTGTGTCGTTGCTCCAGCGTCGCTTCAAGATAGGATATAACCGTGCGGCCAGGCTCATAGAAAGGATGGAAAGGGAGGGCATCGTGGGACCCTCGGATGGCGTAAAGCCCCGTGAGGTCCTGATCCGGAAGAGGTGACGAATGGAGACCTCGGCCCCTTCATCTCCGAATGCCTGGTCACCGGCTTCGTCCAGGAGGACGGTTCGGTAGTGCTCGCCACACCGGGTCGCCCCGTAGAAAATGGATTGAAATTGCTTTAGCAACCTTTTGTAATTGCTTTGCGAAAATCCCTCTTACGAAGACCGAGGTTTCGTGTTATGCAGTGGCTTTTAAAAGGGAGAAAAGGAGGGAGTTAGATGCTTACGCCTAAACTCCAAGTAACCCTTGAGACCCTCAGGAAGCTCATCCGGCGGGGGGCGGAGGCCAACGTGGAGCGCATCCTTGAGAAGCTCCACCCTGCGGACATAGCCCACCTGTTTACCTATTTAAACGAAGGGGAGAGGCGCTATCTGGTCAACCTCCTACGCGATCCTGCGCGGGCCGCGGAGGTCTTCAGGGAGTTAGACCCATCGATGGCCGTCGAGCTCCTCGAAGAGTTGCCGCCTGAGCGGGTCATCGAGGTCCTGGAGGAGATGCCAGCCGACGACGCTGCAGAGCTCATAGAGAGGCTGCCCTCGGAGATGGCGGAGGAGGTAATGACGGGGCTCGAACGGGAGGAAGCAGAGGACCTGGAAGAGCTCCTGAGCTATCCGGAGGAGACCGCCGGTCGCATAATGAACCCTAACTGTTTCTCTCTGCACGAGGAGACTACTGTGGAAGAGGCCATAAAGGCCGTCCAGCAGGCCTCAGATATGGAGATGGTCTTCTACATATACGTCGTAGACGACCGCAATCATTTGGTGGGGGTGGTCTCCCTGCGTCAATTACTCACCAGCCCCCCCGGAAAGCGCCTTCGCGAGATCATGAATACAGAGGTGATAAGTGTAAAGGCCCATCAAGACCAAGAGGAGGTGGCCAGAGTTGTTGAGAAATATAACATCTTAGCTGTGCCGGTGGTGGACGAAGAGAACAAACTTCTCGGCTTTATCACTGTGGACGACATCATCGACGTCCTGAGGGATGAGGCCACCGAAGACCTCCTCAAGATGGGCGGTGCGAGGAAGGAGGAGTTCGTCTATGTGGGGGAGATCAAGAGGATTGTGAGGCTGAGACTGCCATGGCTTGTAGCCAACCTCGCCGGAGGACTCCTCACGGGTTACTTGATGTGGCTCTTCAAAGTGACCTTGCGGGATTTTCTATATTTGGTCACCTTTATCCCGGTGATCATGGGGATGGGAGGAAATGCAGGACTTCAATCCTCCTCCATCGTAGTGAGGGGATTGGCTCTGGGTAGGGTGGATAGGGGAAATCTCCTCCACTTCTGGTTGAGGGAGTTGAGGATTGGCTTGCTGATGGGGGCGATCTGCGGAGGGGTTGCAGGGGCGGTAGGGGCCCTTTGGCATGGGACCCCGGAGGTGGGGCTGGTCGTATGGATATCAATGACCATAGCCATGGGGGTGGCTTGCACCATGGGGACTTTGATGCCCTTCTTCTTCCGCGAGGTCATCCACATCGATCCAGCGGTGGCCTCAGGGCCCTTCGTGACCACCTCCAATGACATAACCGGTATCCTGATCTATCTGGGCACGGCCACCGTGCTTCTCAAGCACATGCTATGAGGGCTGAAGGCGTAGAAGCTGTCGTCTTACGCAAATTCGAGATGGGAGAGGCAGATCTGGGGGTGGAACTCTTTACGTATCGATGGGGGAGAATCCACGCCTTGGCGAAGGGAGGGCGCAAAAGCCATAGGCGTTTTATGAACAAGCTGGAGCCCTTTAAGTACATTCGTGGGCTCTTCAGAGGCCGTCGAAGAGGATTGATGCTCTTAGAGGCGGCTGATATCATAAGGCCCTTTTTCCATCTTACGGAGGATCTGAAGAAGACGATCTACGCTTTCTACGCGGTGGAACTTGTGCGGGTGATGACCCCAATGTGGGACCCTCATCCCCAAGTGTTGGAATTGCTCCTGCGTTTTTTTAATTTCCTGGAGGAAGGGGAAGCCGGGGAAGACCATCTCAGGGTGCTGGAACTGCGAATGCTCACCCTGTTGGGTTATAGACCAAGGCTTGATAAGTGTGTGCGTTGCGGAGGGGAATTGGTGGGAGGAGGGTGGTTTTCCCTTTCCCTCGGGGGGGTAGTGTGCAAGAAATGCAAAGAGGGGGATGACCTCATAATGCTATCTGAGGACACCTTGAAGGTGCTATCCCATCTCCTCAAGGGAAAGGGAAGGGCGCCCTTTCTGCCCAAGGTGAAGGAGGAGGCCCGCCGGTTTCTTCCCGCCTTCATCCGCTACCATACGGATAGGGACCTCCTCACCCTCAAGGTCATGGATGAATTGGGGGTGTAGGGATGGAATTCCAGCAGGTGGTGATGGAACTTCAGCGTTTTTGGGCATCAAAGGGGTGTGTAATCGCTCAACCTTATGATGTTGAGGTGGGAGCAGGGACCTTCAACCCTGCGACCTTCCTCCGGGTGCTGGGTCCCGAGCCCTGGAGGGTTGCCTATGTTGAGCCCTCGAGACGTCCCGCTGACGGCCGTTACGGCGAAAATCCCAACCGCCTCCAACACTATTATCAATTCCAAGTGATCCTGAAGCCCTCCCCCCTTGACGTCCAAGAACTTTACCTCGAGAGCCTTCGCCACCTGGGGATAGATCCTCTGGAACACGACATCCGCTTCGTAGAAGACGATTGGGAGTCGCCCACCTTGGGCGCCTGGGGACTGGGATGGGAGGTGTGGCTCGATGGTATGGAGATCACCCAGTTCACCTATTTTCAGCAGGCAGGGGGGATCGACCTCGATCCCGTCTCGGTGGAGATCACCTACGGTCTCGAGCGGATAGCCATGTACCTTCAGGGAGTGGATAGCGTGTTCGACATCGTGTGGGCCGATGGAGTAACTTACGGCGACGTCCACCATCAGGCGGAGGTGGAGTTCTCTCGATACAACTTCGAAGAGGCCGATGTGGATATGCTCTTTAGGATCTTTGACATGTACGAGAGGGAGTCGAAGCGTCTGATAGAGAAGGGCCTCGTGCTTCCGGCTTACGATTGTTGCCTCAAGTGTTCCCACACCTTCAACCTTTTGGAGGCACGAGGGGCGATAAGCGTCACCGAACGGATGGGCTTCATCCTCAGGGTGAGGGATCTGGCCCGCCGGTGTGCCGAGGTCTATCTGAAACAAAGGGAGGAGATGGGTTATCCTCTATTGAGGAGGAAGGGGTGAGGGAACTGATCTTTGAGATCGGAACTGAAGAGATGCCAGCGGGATTCGTCCCCCAGGCCTTGGAGAGCCTAAGGGGCGGCTTCGGGCGCTGGATGGAAGAGGAGCGGGTGGAGGGCAAAGTGGTCAAGGTGGTGGGGACCCCTCGGAGGTTGGCCCTGCTCGCCGAGCTATCGGAGACCCAATCCGCTCTGGAGATGGTAAAACTCGGGCCCCCGAAGAGGGTGGCCTTCGATGAAGAGGGAAACCCTACTAAAGCCGCTCATGGCTTCGCCAGACAACAGGGGGTCTCGGTGCAAGAGCTCATAGTGGTGGAGACGGAGCGCGGCGAGTATGTGGGGATTAGGGAAAGGCGTGAAGGGCGTCCCACGAGGGAACTCCTCCGGGATTTTCTCCCTCAACTCATCACCTCCATTCCCTTGCCTAAGGCGATGCGGTGGGCTGACCGGAGGCTGAAGTTCATCAGGCCTATCCATTGGATAGTGGCGGTCTTCGGGGGGGAGGTGGTGGATTTTGAACTCGACGGCATCTCAAGCGGAGACATCACCAGGGGACACCGCTTCATGGCCCCAGAGGGGTTTAGGGTCAGTACCATAGAGGGATACCTGAAGGGGTTGAAGGAAGCCTTCGTCATTGCGGATCCAGACGAGAGGCGCGAAAGGATCAAAGGGGAGGTGGGGGATAAGGCCCGTGCGGTGGGGGGCAGGATACTGGAGGAAGGGGGACTCTTGGAGGAAGTGACCCATTTGGTGGAATGGCCTGTGGCGGTCCTCGGGAGGTTCGATGAGGAGTTCCTCGATCTGCCCCAAGAGGTCTTGGTCACCGCCATGGAGCACCACCAGCGCTACTTCCCGGTGGCGAATGACGAGGGGAAGCTCCTTCCCTTCTTCGTCGCGGTGGCCAACACCCAGGCCAAGGACATGGAGGTGGTCAGGCGGGGGAACGAACGCGTTTTGAAGGCGAGGCTCGCCGATGCCAAGTTCTTTTACGAGGAGGATTTGAAGATCCCCTTGGAGAAAAGGGTTGAGGAACTCAAGGAGGTGGTGTATCAGGCCAAACTCGGCACCCTTTACGAGAAGACCTTGAGGGTGGAGGAGCTCTCCGTGCGGATAGCCTCCAAGGTATGCCCGCACAAGGTGGAGGTAGTGCGGCGGGCGGCTTACCTCGCCAAGGCGGATTTGTTGACGGAGATGGTGGGCGAATTCCCCCAGCTGCAGGGGATCATGGGGAGGGAATACGCCCTAAAGGGGGGCGAATCCCCTGAGGTGGCAGAGGCCATCTTCGAGCATTATCTGCCCCGCTACGCTGGGGATCGTCTCCCCCGGACCGATCCAGGGGCGGTCCTCAGCATTGCGGACAAGATAGATTCCGTGGTGGGGTGCTTCGGAATAGGGCTGCTGCCCACAGGGACCTCCGATCCCTTTGCACTGAGGCGACAAACCCTTGGGGTGATCCACACTATACTGGATAGAGCCTACCACCTCTCCCTCAGGGAGATGGTGGAGTGGGCGCTGGAGTTGCTCGCTGAGAAGGTAGAACGCCCGGAGGATGAAGTGAAGGGCGAGGTCCTCGAGTTCTTCAAAGGGCGTTATGAAGGGTTGCTGACCTCAGAGGGGTGGCCCAGGGACGAAGTGGAGGCCGTGTTGGAGGTACAGAAGGACGACTTAGTGGATGCGAAGAGGAGGATCGAAGCCCTGCACGCCTTTCGCCAAGACGAGGGTTTTTCCTCCGTTGTCATCGCTTTCAAGAGGGTGGCCAACATCGTGCGAAGTAGGGATTACCCTCCGAAGGTCCGACCGGAGCTCTTCAGGGAAGGACAAGAACAGAGGCTCTTCGAGGCCTATCGGGGTGCCGAGGACGATATCCGTAACCTCATAGCCCGGGGGAGATACTTTGAGGTGCTGAAGATCCTGAGCGACCTCAGGCCTACCATCGACGATTTCTTCGATCACGTACTGGTGATGGCTGAAGAGGAGGTCATCAGGGAGAACAGACTGGCCTTGCTGGGACGGCTCTACGAGCTCTTCCGGGAAATGGCCGACCTATCCAAGATCGCGGTGAAAAACTGAACCCTCAAGCCCGAGGTTCCTCGATCTGCCAATGGATAAGGTCCTCGAGGGTAAGGGAGACGAGTCCTTTTGAGCGCCTCGGTCAGGCGTCTCCAGAGCTTCTGAGTGACACACTGGGGGGCCTTCTTCTAAGGCCCCCTCCCCTCTCACCTCCCTCATCTCACGATGAGAACTGGCCTCTTCGATTTCCTTACCACCTTCTCCGACACCGAGCCCAAAAGCATCCTTTCGATGGCGCTTTTGCCGTGAGAGCCGAGGATCACAAGGGATACGTCCTCCTCCTCTTCCACCCTGAGGATCTCCTCAAAGGGCACCCCCTCTTCCAGCCTCACCCTCACTCTAAACCCTCCCTCTTCCAGTTCCGTTGCCATGGCCCTGGCGTCTTCCTCGGCCCGTTGGAACATGATCTTCACCGGGTCCTTTTCGAGATAGGGGCTGTAAGGCGCCAGGAGGTCTATCTCCCGCCTATCCACCACATGGAGCAAGACCACTTCTTTAAGTCCGGCTCCCTTTAACCCCAATAGGTAGGGGAGGGCCTTCCGTGAGGCTTCCGAAAAGTCCGTAGGGTAGAGGACCTTCTCGTACATGGCCACCTCCTTCGATTGATGTCCCACTTTAAAAGCCAGGGGGGTGGACTGTCAAGAAAGCCCTTGTCAAGGGAGGAGGAGTGTGCTAATTATCGTAAACCTGCCGACGGCCTTAACTTACAAGGTTCGCAGACTCGATAAATCCTGGAGGGAGGGAAGATGGTCGGATTGAAAGGAAAGGGAAAGGTTTTGGTTTATTCCTTGGCGACGCTCTTGCTGCTCGTGGCCTTTCGAGTTCAGGCCGCTGAAAGGGACTTCTCCTTGCTCACGGAGTGCACCCACGTCGTGGTGGGAGAGGAAAACGAATGGGAGTTCGACATAAGGGTTCAGAACCGCGGCAAACGGGATGAGGAAGTCCTTTTGTCCGTCAAAGCCCCTGAGGGGTGGAAGGCCGGCCTTTTCAGAAAGTGGGAAGGATATGAGGTGAAGGCGATAAAACTGGGTGTAGAGGAGGGCAACAATACCATGTTGCTCTCCTTGAAGATCACCCCCCCCAAGAACTTCGAATTGGGCAAGGACTACACCTTCACCATCACCGGGCGCACCAAGGATGGGAAGTTGGTGAGGACTTTGGACTTCACCCTTACCGTTAAAAAGGGCGAGGTAACTACTCGTAAATCACGAACAATTGAACTGGTCACTGAATTCCCCTCTCTCAAGGAGCCTGCGGGGGAAAATTTCGAATTCGTCATAGAGGTGAAGAACGAAGGGGAAAAGGCGAGGATCTTCGACCTCTTGGCGAAGATCCCTTATGGGTGGGGGGCTTATTGCACCCCTCGTTGGCAGGAGGACAAACGGATCTCCGCTCTAAAGGTAGATGGAAAGAGTTCGGAGTGGGTCAGGTTGGTCCTCGTACCCCCTCCCATGGTCTCGAAAGGGGAGTACAAAGCCACTTTTGAGGTGCAATCGGGCAAAGAGCGGGCCTCCATCGACCTCAAGGCGATCGTGATCGGCACTTACAAGTTGATGTTGGGTAGCGAGGCTGAGGTCCTTGGCACAGGGGAGACGCGGAACATAAAGGCCATCGCGGGCCAGGAGAAGCACTATACCCTTTATGTGTGGAACGAGGGCACCGCTCCCATCTCGGACCTCAATTTCTACTCCAACAAGCCGAAGGACTGGGAGGTATCCTTCAAGCCAAAAAAGATACCAACCCTTAAACCCACCACCCTCAAGACTCCCAACTTCCAAAAGGTGGATGTGATCATCAAGCCCAAAGCCAAGGCCATCCCCGGGGACTACTTGGTGACCATCACGGCCATAGGAAAAGAGGACAAAGGCAGCATGGAGTTGCGGGTCACCGTGGGCAAACCGATGATATGGGGTTGGATAGGTATCGCCATAGTGGTTGCGGTGGTGGTGGCCCTCCTTGGGGTATTTATGAAACTCGGCAGGAGGTAGGATGGAGTACGTAGTCGAGGCCAAGGGCCTATCCAAGTATTACAATGGCACCAAGGCCGTAGATGGTCTGGACTTGCGCATAAGGAAGGGAGAGATTTACGGCCTTCTCGGCCCCAATGGCGCGGGCAAGACCACGACCATTCTGGTGCTCCTCGGCCTCACCGAACCCACAGCCGGGGAGGTGAGGGTGTGTGGGTTCAATCCCACCCGCGAAGCCCTGAAGGTCAAGAGAATCACGGGCTATCTGCCGGAAAACGTCGGTTTTTACGAAGACCTGACCGCCAGGGAGAACCTCCTCTATGTGGCCCAGCTCAACGGCATCACTGGCGACGAAGCCGAAAGCAAGATCGATCAGGTGTTGGAGGAGGTGGGGCTTTCAGAGGTGGCCGATCAGGAAGTGGGGACCTTCTCCAAGGGGATGAGGCAAAGGCTGGGGATAGCGGACCTCTTGCTCAAGTCCCCTGAGTTCGCCATCTTGGATGAGCCCACCTCCGGCATAGACCCTGAAGGGGCCCATCAGATCCTCGAGATGATAGAGAGGATGAACCGGGAGCAGGGGTTGACTATATTGCTGTCCTCCCATCTGCTCCATCAAGTCCAGAGGATTTGCCATCGGGTGGGTATCATCAGCAAAGGGCGTCTGGTGGCAGAGGGCAGCTTGGACGAATTGAGGCTCAAGACCATGGGGGAAGAATCCTTTGCCTTCGAGATCCGGGTAACCGAGATCTCCCCTGAGCTGCTGAAGGCCATCGAAAGGGTGGAGGGCGTGACCGAAGTACGGCAGGAAGGCGACCTCCTCAGGGTGAGGGGGACGAGGGATGTAAGGGCCGATTTGGCGAAGGCGGTAGTACAGCAGGGAATAGGGCTGTTGGAACTCCGCGGCAGAGATTACACCTTGGAGGACATCTACCTCAAATATTTCCAAGAGGGGTGAGGTGATGACAGGGCTGACGGTGGTGTTCTGGAAGGAGCTCAACGACTACTTCTCCAGCAAGCGCTTTATCATGATATTCCTCCTCATATGCTTCATAGGGGCTGCTGCTATCTACATCGCTGGCCAGACCATCCACGAAAACCTCCTCACATCGCCGACCGAATACGTCTTCCTGAGGCTCTTCACCACGGGAGGGGAAAGCCTTCCCTCTTTCGTTTCCTTTTTGGCCTTCTTCGGCCCCCTTATGGGGATCATCCTCGGATTTGATGCCATTAACAGCGAGTTCTCCCAAGGGACTGTAAGTAGGATCCTCGCCCAGCCCATCTACCGCGATGCGTGGATCAACGGCAAATTCCTGGCGGGCTTCGTGACGTTGGGAATCATGCTCACAAGCATAGTCTTGATCATCCTGGGCCTTGGCTTTTGGATGTTGGGCTTCCCTCCAGAGCTTCAAGAACTCGGCAGGATAGGGCTTTTCGTGGCCATGAGCACCATCTACGTGGGATTCTGGCTCAGTCTGGGAATGCTTTTTTCCATTCTCTTCCGCCGTACGGTGAGCTCCGCTTTGGCCTCCATGGCCGTGTGGATCTTCTTCTCCTTCTTCATGTATATGCTCGCCGGGGTCATCGCGGATCAGCTCGCCCCCCTGGGCCCCAAGATGACCACGGAGGCTTGGATCAGGCACGAGCACATAAGGGACGTGGTGATGAAATTCTCCCCTACCACAATCTTCGCCGAAGCCATTAGCGCCATCCTCATCCCGAGCTACAGGGGAATAGGGCTGATCGCCCTCTTTTCCGGTGCCGAGATACCCACCAACCCCCTCTCCATAGGACAAAGCCTCCTCATCGTCTGGCCTCAGCTGGTAGTCCTCGTGGCCATGACCTTGATCTGCTTCGCCGTCTCCTATGTGGTCTTCATGAAAAGGGAGATAAGGGCTTAGCCCTTGACGTTTAATCCAGTTTTTTTATAAAAAGCCCATACTTTTTAAGAGGGGATTTTTCCCTGAAAAGACTATACAGGAGGGAAGTTATGGACGATAAGAAGATTTTGCTCTCCGAGAAGGAGATGCCGAAGAGGTGGTACAACGTTTTACCAGATCTGCCCGAGGAGCTCCCTCCTCCGATCAACCCAGCCACGGGAAAGCCGGTTGCCCCAGATGACCTTCTGCCCATCTTCCCGAAGGGACTTATCGAGCAGGAGATGTCCCCCGAAAGGTGGATAGAGATCCCCGATGACGTCTTGAGGGCGTACAGCCTTTGGAGGCCTACGCCACTGGTGAGGGCGAAGGCCTTGGAGGAGTACCTCGGAACCCCGGCCCGGATCTACTACAAAAACGAAAGCGTCTCTCCGCCGGGAAGCCACAAGCCCAATACCGCTGTTGCCCAAGCTTACTACAACAAGGTCGAGGGAGTGACCCGTCTGACCACCGAGACCGGGGCTGGCCAATGGGGCTCCGCCCTGTCTTTCGCCTGCAATCTCTTCGGCCTCAAATGTACCATCTATATGGTCCGGGTGAGCTACGAGCAGAAGCCCTACCGTAAGTCCCTCATGCAGGTTTGGGGAGCGGAGGTGTTCCCCTCGCCTACCGATCGCACCGAAGCGGGGCGTAAGATCAGGGCCGCCGATCCTGACTCCCCAGGGAGCCTCGGCATAGCCATCAGCGAGGCCGTAGAGGACGCGGCCACCCACGAAGATGCCAAATATTCCCTGGGGAGTGTTCTAAATCACGTGCTACTTCACCAGACCATCGTGGGGCTGGAGACCAAGGAACAACTCGCCCTCGTGGGGGAGGAGCCCGATGTCCTCATCGGCTGCGTAGGAGGAGGTAGCAACTTCGCTGGGTTCTTCCTCCCCTTCGTCCCCGACAAGCTCAAGGACGGCAAGGATATCCGCTTCGTGGCCGTAGAGCCCACTTCCTGTCCAACCCTCACAAAGGGCCTCTACGCCTATGACTTCGGCGACACCGTAGGGCTAACACCACTGCTCAAAATGTATACCCTCGGGCACACCTTCGTCCCCCCCAGGATTCACGCCGGGGGGTTGAGATACCACGGCGATGCCCCCATCCTTTGCCTCTTGGTGAAGAAAGGGGTGGTCGATGCCGTGGCCTACAGACAGAACGCCGTCTTCGAGGCGGCGGTGACCTTCGCCAGGACGGAGGGTATAGTCCCCGCCCCTGAGACTGCCCACGCTATAAAGGCGGCAATAGATGAGGCGTTGAAGTGCAAGGAGACGGGACAAGAGCGCTGCATCGTCTTCAACTTCAGCGGACACGGCCACTTCGACATGAGCGCCTATGATCAGTACTTCAGTGGACAACTCGAAGATTACGAACTGCCCGAAGAGGAGATAAAGAAGGCCCTCGAGGAACTTCCCGCGGTGGCCAGCGGTTCTTGAGGATAATTCGCAAGAAGGGGGGGGCTTGGCCTCCCCCTTTCTTATCCGAGACCGACCAGCCTTTTGAATTCCCTTTCGTCGATGATGGTGAGGCCTAATTCCCTTGCACGGTCGTATTTAGAGCCCGGGTCCTTCCCCACTACGACGTAATCCACCTTGCGGCTCACGCTGGATGTTGCCCGTCCCCCCAGGTTTTCCACCAATCTCTTGGCCTCCTCACGAGTCATGCTCTCCAAAGCCCCCGTGAAGACGAAGACCTTGCCCTCAAGGGGCCTTTCCCTCTCGGCCTCCTTCGCGGGTTCCTCTATACTGACCCCGGCCTTGAGCATCTTTTCGATAACCCGCCTGTTCTCCTCATTTTGGAAGAAGCGGACGACGCTTTCCGCCACTTCGGGGCCGACCTCGGGGATTTGCATCAGTTCCTCTTTGGTCACCGTGTAAAACCTCTCAAGACTGCCCAAGTGTTCGGCCAACACTTGAGCTAAGTGCTCGCCTACAAGCCTTATGCCCAGGGCGTAGATAAACCGGGCGAGGGTGGTCTTTTTGCTCTTTTCGATGGCGTCAATGATGTTCTGGGCCGATTTGTCGGCCATTCGCTCCAGTTTCACCAAGTCCTCTTTTTTGAGGTAGTAGAGGTCGGCCAGGTCCCTGACCAAGCCTTTATCCACGAGTTGATCTACCAACTTCTGTCCCAATCCCTCTATATCCATGGCCCTGCGGGAGGCAAAATGGCGTATTCGTCCCTTGAGCTGGGCTGGACAGGAAAGGCCAATGCACCGGTAGGCCACCTCACCAGGGAGCCTCACCACCTTGGACCCACAGGCAGGGCAGCGTTCCGGCATTTGAAACTTGCGCTCGTTGCCCGTCCGCCGTTCCTTGATCACTTTAATGATCTCCGGTATCACCTCACCAGCCCTGTGTACCAAGACCCAATCCCCTATACGGACGTCCTTCCTCTCGATCTCGTCCATATTGTGTAGGGTCGCTCTGCTTACTATCACCCCTCCTACATGTACGGGTTTGAGGACAGCTACCGGGGTCAGCACCCCCGTGCGTCCCACCTGGACGATGATGTCGAGCACTTGGGTAGTGGCCTCCTCTGCCGGGAACTTGAAGGCTATCGCCCAACGAGGGCTACGGGAGACCTCCCCCAAACGGCGCTGCAGTTCGAAGCTGTTCACCTTGAGCACTACGCCGTCCATTTCATAAGGGAGTTGGGGTTTCATGTCCAAGATCCTGCGGTAATATTCCACTCCCCTGCGGATGTTGGGGCATAGCTCCACCAAGGGGTTCACCCTGAGACCCCATTTGGGTAAGGTCTGGAGCACCTCCCACTGGCTTTTGAATTCCCTTCCTCTCACCTCTCCTATGCCGTAGAAGAAGATCTTCAAGGGGCGCCTTGCGGTGACGGAGGGATCGAGTTGGCGCAGGGATCCCGCCGCAGCGTTCCGGGGGTTGGCGAAGGGGGCCTCTCCCCGTTCCTCTCGTTCGCGGTTCAATCGTTTGAAATCCTCGATTTCCATGTAGACTTCTCCCCTCACGGAGAGGTATTCGGGGATCGGTTCTTCGCGGTCCAACAGGAAAAGGGGGATCATCTTGATCGTCCGTATGTTTTGGGTGACGTCCTCACCACGGTACCCATCTCCTCGTGTCGCCCCGACGGTCAGTTCTCCCCTTTCGTATATGACCTCTACGGCCACACCGTCGATCTTCGGCTCGGCTGTGTACTCTATATCGTGGTCAATTCCAAGGAATCGTTTGATCCTCCTGTCGAACTCCAACACCTCCTCTTCGTTGAAGGCGTTGGAGAGGCTGAGCATGGGGACCCTATGTTCCACCGTCCCGAACTCCTCGAGGGGCGGAGCTCCCACCCGTTGAGTAGGGGAGTTGGGGGTTATCAGTTCCGGATAGCGCCTCTCAAGCTCTTCGAGCTCCCTCATGAGGGCGTCGTATTCAGGATCGGAGATGATGGGGTCGTTCAACACGTAATAACGATAATTGTGGTATTCGATCTCCCTTCGTAATTGCTCCACTCGCTCCTTGACCTCCTTTGGGACCATGGGATCCCTCCTTTTTCCCTTTCGTCACCGTAATTTTAATCCTCGTGGTCCCTTTCTCCAAGCGCTGCCGTTGTAAGGGAGGGGAGGAAGAAATTATAATTTTTAGACCATGATAAAAGTGGGCTGTTGCGGCTTTCCTGTGGGCAGAAGGGTGTACTTTGAACATTTCCCCTGCGTGGAGGTGCAGCAGACCTTTTACCATCCTCCCGAAGAGAGGACCCTCGAGAAGTGGCGCTCTGAGGCGCCGGAGGAGTTCGAGTTCACCCTCAAGGCGTGGCAACTCATCACCCATGAACCGAAAAGCCCGACTTACAGGCGTTTGAGGTTTCAGATCCCGGAGGAAAAGAGGGATCGCTATGGGGGTTTTCGTCCTACAGATGAGGTCTTCAAGGCTTGGGAGGTGACCCGCCGGGCGGCGGAACTTCTGAGGGCGAGGATAGTCATCTTCCAGTGTCCCCAGAGTTTTCGCCCCACCGAGGAGGCCATCGCCAATATGAGGGCCTTCTTCGGTAGCATAGACCGTGGAGGGCTGCTCCTTGGGTGGGAACCCAGGGGTTGGCCCCCTCAAGAGGTAAAGGTCCTGTGTCGAGAGCTCGAACTGCTGCATGTAGTCGATCCCTTCCAGGGGGATGTGTTGTGGGACAACCTGATCTACTGGCGTCTTCATGGGAGGGGAGGTTATCGCTATCGCTACAGCGACGACGAACTGCGCGAACTCATGGAGAAGTTACCGGAGGATAGGCCCTGTTACGTGATGTTCAACAATACCTCTATGTTCCAGGACGCCAAGCGTTTTATGGCTCTCTTGAGGGGAGATGGATCGTCCTGAGACCTGGGACTCCCTTGCCCAAAGGGTGGTGGAAAGGGGCAGGGTGGTGCTTCTCATCGGGGCACCGGATACAGGAAAGACGACCCTCTGCCAATTTTTGGTAAGGATGGCCCTTGAGGAAGGCCTCCGGACGGCCTACATCGACGCTGATGTGGGACAGTCGGTCATAGGACCTCCGACGACCTTGGGGATGACATTGCTCGAAAGGGGGGAGTTAACGCCCTATCCTGAGCCGTCTCTGCTCTACTTCATCGGCGCCACCTCCCCCGCCCGTCACCTTTTACCCACGGTAGCGGGGCTGAGGAAGCTGTTGGACGAGTCTTTGCGTCGCGGGGCGGAGTTCGTCGTGGTGGACACCACCGGTCTGGTAGCGGGCGAGCTCGGCTTTTCCCTGAAGTTTTACAAGGTGGAGACCCTTCAACCAACGGATGTAGTGGTCCTGGAGCGTGAAAGGGAGGTAGAGCACATCCTCAGGGCCCTCAGAGCTCGAGCCAAACTCGAGGTTCACCACCTCCTTCCATCTCCTCAGGTGATCCGCAGAGACCAGGTCCAACGCCAGAGTTACAGGCTTGATCGCTTCCGCTCTTATTTCCTGGAGGCGACCCTTAGGGAAGTGGAGCTGTCCAGATGTGTTTTGATAAACCCGTCCTTCCCTTTATTGGGGGACGGAGGGGGAGAAGAGAGGTTAAGGGGCAGGTTAATAGGCCTTATAGACCCAGAGGGGTTTGCCCTGGGCCTTGGGGTCTTCCTGGGGATAAAGGAGGGAAGGGCCCAGCTCTTGACCCCTGTAGGACGGTTGCAGGATGTAAGAGCGCTTCAAGTGGGATCTATGGCGGTGCATGGGGTTGCTCATAACTTGAGCAGGTCGGAGACAGGGGTCTCATGATGAGACCTCTCGGGAGAAATCCACGGCCTTATCTACAGGTTTTCCACAATGGATGTGGAATAGGAGGGACAGATGCCAGCGAACCTTCCCCCTGAATACTTCGTCGCTGAGAGGAAATTCCGCGAAGCCAAGACCACGGCGGAGAAGATAGCCGCCCTTGAATCAATGTTGGCCATTATGCCCCATCACAAGGGCACTGATAAGCTGCGGGCGCTGCTGAGGAGGAAGCTTGCTAAGCTCAGGGAGGAACAGGAATCCCGCCGTGGGAAAGGAGGCAGAGGTGACCTCTATACGGTGAAGAAGGAGGGGGCCGGTCAGGTGGCCATGGCTGGACCGCCAAATGTGGGCAAGTCTCAGCTGTTGGCCGCCCTTACCAAGGCAACACCCGAGATAGGGGACTATCCCTTTACGACGCAGAGGCCCCAGGCCGGAATGATCCCCTATGAAAACATCAAGATACAACTTGTAGACCTCCCCCCCATTACCCCCCATACCGATCCCTGGGTCTTCAGCATCCTGAGGAATGCGGACCTGTTGCTCCTGGTCATCGACATCTCCTCGGATCCCTTCGGTGAACTCGAACTCCTCAAGGAACAATTGAGCCGTCAGAGGATCGTGCTGCTGGGCGAGTCGGATCCAGACGGAGATCACCCTCCGGGGACCTTTCCCAAGCGGGCCATCCTCTTGGTGAACAAAGGGGACCTCGATCCAAAGGGGGAGGATTTCGAGGCCTTCCGAGAACTCGTGAGGGAGGAACTCCCGATGATGGAGGTCTCCGCCAAAGAGGGATTTGGCCTCGAGGATTTGAAGGCGAGGATATTCTCCATGCTGGAGATCATAAGGGTCTATCCCAAACCCCCTGGGAAACAGCCAGATATGGACAACCCCGTCATCCTCAAGCGCGGCAGCACCGTGGAGGACCTGGCTGAGGAGATCCACAAGGATTTCGTCGAGAAGCTCCGTTATGCCCGCATCTGGGGATCGGCCAAGTTCGACGGACAGCGGGTTCACAGGGACTACATACTGGCCGATGGCGACATCGTCGAGCTCCACCTCTGAAAGAGGACTCTTGGTCATCCATCAAGGAGCCCTCGGTGACTTTATCCTGAGCCTCCCGGCCATATGGGCCCTTTATGGGGCCATGACCCCCAAGCCTTTTGCCGTTGCGGGACACCCGTGGGCCGTGGGGGTATTGGAGGGCGTTCCGGAGGTGGACCTTCTGGATGTGAACACTCCCCCCCTTTCGTCCCTGTGGACTGCGGAGGCCCCTGGGGTTCTGCCCTTCCCTAAGGCGGTGGTCTTCAGTAACTCCCCCCACTGGAGGGAGGGCCTGAAAAGGGCGGGGGTAAAGGAGGTATGGACCCTTCCCCCCTTCCCTCAAGGAAACCTCCACCTTATGGATCATCACCTGCGGGGGCTCCTCCTTTGTGGTGTAAAGGTGAAGACCCATCCGGACCTCTTCCTCTCCTCTGAAGAGAGGAAAAGGGTGAGACATTGGCTCCGCGAAGAGGGGATTGAGGGAGGTTTCGTCGTCCTTCATCCAGGGGCGGGGAGTTCTCAAAAGGTGTGGCCTCCTGAGAGGATGGCCGAGGTGGCTCAGAGACTGCGACAGCAGGGCCTTTTAATTGTGTTGGTGGAGGGACCCGCAGATGACGGTCCGGTAAAGGCCTTCCTCGATGCCTCTTCCCCTCCCGACCTCCTTTTAAAAACACCTCCCTTGAGGAAACTGGCCGCAGTGCTGTCGGAGGCCGCCCTCTTCATAGGGAACGACGCCGGTGTAGCCCATTTAGCAGCGGCAGCGGGAGCTCCTACCCTTGTCCTCTTCGGTCCGACAGACCCCTCCCTCTGGGCCCCCCGAGGGAGGAAGGTGAGGTGGATCCAAAGTAGGACCCCATGTGCCCCATGTTCTGCCCATCGGAGGAGGGAATGTCCCCGTAACAGGTGCATGGAAGACATCCCGGTGGAGGCGGTTTACACCGAGTCCCTATCGCTGTTATATGACGGCGAAAGGAGGAGAAGATGAGAGGTCTTTTTGTCTGCTTTGTATTGTTCCTTTTATATTTAAGGCCCGCCTGGGCCGCTTCACTGCCGGTCTTGGTGACCATACCTCCTCAACGGGAGTGGGTGAGGGAGATCGGTGGCAATCAGGTCGAGGTCACCGTGCTGGTCCCTCCCGGGGCCAATCCCCACACCTACGAACTGAGCCCTCGTCAACTCAAGGTGGTACAAAGGGCAAGGCTTTATGCCGCCGTGGGATCGGGGCTGGAGTTCGAGATAGCCTGGCTCGGGCGCATAGAAAAGCTCAATCCGAAGCTCTTGGTGGTGGACTGCTCTCGAGGAGTTGAAACCTTGGAAGGAGATCCCCATATTTGGCTATCCCTCAAAAACGTCAAGACCATGGTGAGAAACATCCTCAACGGGCTTTGCAAGATAGACCCATCTCGTGCATCCCTGTATAGAAAAAGGGCATCCTCGTACCTGGCGAAATTGGACTCTCTGGACGGGGAAATCCGCCGGCTCCTTGACCCCTACCGGGGGAGGGCCTTTCTTACCTTCCACCCCTCCTGGGGGTACTTTGCGAGGGATTACGGGTTGAGGCAGATGGTCATCGAACAGGGGGGAAAGGAACCGTCTCCACGGGCCCTTATGGCCTTGATAAGGCGCGCAAAGGAGACGGGGATAAAAGTGGTCTTCGTCTCCCCCCAGTTTGACCGCCGGGCCGCCGAGGCCATCGCCAGGGAGTTGCAAGGCCGAGTGGTGCCCTTGGATCCCTTGGCTCCGGACTACCTCAAAAACATGCGCCGGGTGGCGGAGGAGATCGCACGGTCTTTTTCACCTTGATCCCGGGTGAATTTTCTGATAAGCCTCCCTCCCATGAAGCGTATCGTCCTGCTGACCCTTTGCGTGGCAATCGTGGTAGGGGAGTGCATCGTCCTCTTCACCCCGGCCTTTGAGAGGAAGCCCCCTCAGTTTGTCCTCCCGCCTGAGGGCACCTACCTTGGGGCAAAGGCCACCATCGAGATAGGGCTCCGGGACAAACCAGCGGGTCTGAAGGAGGTCTCGGTCAGCCTCCTTCAGCGGGGGAAGGTCTGGAAACTCCTGACCGAGACATTCCCCCCGGGGGTCAAGGAAAAGGTGATCTCCCTGTCAGTGGAACCGAAAAAACTCGGTTTGAGAGAGGGAAAGGCCTACCTGGTGGTCGAGGCAAGGGACCGTTCCCTTTGGATGTTCGGCCGTGGCAACAGGGCTTATGCCCAGGTAGAGGTCCAGGTGGACTTCACCCCACCCTGGGTTGAACTCTTGGCGAGCACACGGTACGTCTATTTCAACGGGGCTGCAGCGGCTTTGTTCCGGACCTCTCACGATGCCGTGAAAGCAGGGGTTAGGGTAGGGGACCTCTTCTTCAAGGCCTACCCCAAAGAGCAGAGGGATGGATTCCTTTGGGCGGTCCTCTTCGGCATCCCCCAGTACGCAGGGGCGAAGGAACCCTTACTGGTGGCCCAGGACCGGGCTGGTAACTCCCGTGTGATCCCCGTCCCCGTCCGCCTTTTGCCGAGGAAGGTCGTGGAGGAAAGAGTGTCGCTTTCCGATCGTTTTCTGAGGCAAAGGGTGTACCCTTTGTTGCCTGCGGAAAAGGCGGACGTCCCTCCAGAAGAGGCCTTCAAATTCGTCAACGAGGAGATGCGTGCCAAAGACGAGGCTTTCCTTACAGAGGTCGCTTCCCGTTCAGGGCCTCTACCCCTTTGGCAGGGCCCCTTCATCCAGATGCCCAATTCCAAGGTGACGGCTACCTTTGGCGATAAAAGGACCTATTTTTACAAGGGGAAGGTCATCGGGCGCTCCATCCACCTGGGTTACGATTTGGCCTCCGTCGCCAATGCACCGATCCCCGCCGCCAACAGGGGGCGGGTCATCTTCACTGGATTCGTCGGCATCTACGGTAACGTGGTGATCCTGGACCATGGCTTGGGCTTGACCTCGCTCTATGCTCACCTGAGCCGCTGGACCGTCGAGGAAGGGGAGGAAGTTGAAAGAGGGCAGGTCATCGGTTACACCGACTCCACAGGTTTAGCGGGAGGAGATCATCTTCACTACGCCGTATTGCTCTCGGGACACCCAGTGAACCCCGTGGAGTGGTGGGATGGAAAGTGGCTTAGGGAACGCATTATAGCGGTCATCAACCCCTTCTTGATGGAAGATGATCTTGAAGGGAACTGAATTTCTTTTCACAGCAATTTTGCCATGGTATCCCCGATCTTGCTCGGGTCCTCTATGACGGTAATGGCCGCTTCCCTCAAGGCCTCTATTTTACTCTGGGCCGTGCTCCGACGTCCTGAAATGATGGCACCGGCGTGGCCCATCCGTCTTCCCGGGGGAGCAGTCCTTCCGGCGATAAAGGCCGCAACCGGCTTGGGATAAGAGGTCTCCTTCACATAATCTGCAGCCTCAAGCTCTGCAGTCCCTCCTATTTCTCCGATGAGCAACACTGCTTCCGTCTGGGGATCATCGCGGAAGAGTTCCAGTAAGTCTACATAGTCGAGTCCCACCACCTGGTCTCCTCCGATTCCCACACAGGTGGACTGTCCGATATTCCTCTTCGTCATCTGATAGACCGCTTCGTAGGTCAAGGTGCCACTGCGGGAGATAACCCCGACAGGGCCCTCGCGATGGATGTAACCCGCCATTAACCCTATTTTTGCCTTGCCGGGGGATATGATCCCGGGGGTATTGGGGCCGATGAGCTTTGCCCCCCGGGCCTCCAGGAAGGCCTTGGCCCTCACCATATCATGGGTGGGAATTCCCTCGGTAAAGCAGACGATGAGCTCAAGGCCAGCCTCGGCTGCCTCCATCACGGCATCAGCGGCGTAAAGGGCCGGGACGAAGATGGCAGAGGCAGTAGCACCAGTCTCGGAGACGGCATCTTTTACGGTGTCGAAGACCGGAACCCCCTCCACCTCTATGCCCCCTTTCCCGGGGGTGACTCCTGCTACTACTTTGGTGCCGTACTCCAGCATCTTCTTGGTGTGAAAACGGCCTTCTCCGCCGGTGATCCCCTGGACCAATACCTTGGTCTCCCCGTCGATCAAGATGGCCATTTCAGCCCTCCTTCAGGATTTCGCTTATCTTGGCGGCAGCTTCATCCATTTCCGTGGCTGAGATGAGGGAAAGGCCCGAGGAGGCCAAAAGCCTGCGCCCCTCCTCCACGTTGGTTCCCTCCATCCGTATCACTATGGGCCTGTCAAAGGAGATCTCCCGCGAGGCCTCTATCATCCCCTGGGCCAGGGTGTCACAGCGCAGGATCCCCCCGAAGATGTTGACGAAGATCACCTTTACATCGGGGTCATGGTGGAGGATCTTCAGCCCCTCTTTGACCATTTCCACAGTGGCTCCTCCCCCTACGTCGAGGAAGTTCGCTGGCTCCCCACCTGCGAGCTTTATCAGATCCATTGTGGCCATGGCCAGACCTGCCCCGTTGACCAAACAGCCTACGTTTCCCCGTAACTTCACGTAGTTCAGGCCGTATCTCTTAGCCCACTCCTCCAGCGGGTCCTCCGGGGGAGGGACCATATCCCGCAACTCCGGATGGCGCCCCAAGGCGTTTTCATCCAGTTCCACTTTGGCATCCAAGGCGACAAAGGTCCAGCGCTGGCTCAGGGCTAAGGGATTTATCTCACAGAGGAGCATTTCCTTCTCGCTGACCGCCCGCCATAGGCCGAAGAGGAGATCACGCCATTGGGACAGGACTTCGGTGCTGAGCCCCATGCGAAAGGCCATTCGCCGGACCTGAAAGGGCTGAAGGCCCAGGAGGGGATCTATCTCCTCCCTCACGATCAGCTCAGGAGAGCGCTCGGCCACCTCCTCCACTTCTACCCCTCCCTGAGGGATCCCGAGCACTGTAAAGCGGCCCCGAGAACGATCAAGGGTTATCCCCAGGTAGTATTCCCTCTCGATCTGGATGGCCTCTTCCACGAGGATGGCCTTCACCTGCTCCCTTTGACCAGCGGTCTGGTAGGTACCGAACTCCGTGCCGAGGATCCCCTCGGCCCAACGGGAGGCCTCATCGGGGTCTTCGAAGAAGGCCACCCCGCCCCCCTTTCCCCGTCCTCCGGCCTTCACCTGGACTTTCAACACCACCCGTCCTACCGAAAGGCGTTCGACGGCCCTTCTCACCTCCTCGGCAGTGGTAGCCACCTCCCCTTTGGGAAGGGGAATACCATACCCCCTGAGGATTTCCTTTGCCTGATATTCATAAAGTCTCATCCAGGGGCCTCCTAACTTATGTGATCGCCAACATTAAACCCCGGTCCTTCGTCCTGTCAATGGTCCTTGAAGAACTGGAAGAAGCGGATCTCCCCTCGCCCCTTCTCCTCTCTGAGGCAAAGAAGGCCACCCAGGAGGCGGAGTTCTTCGAATTCCTGCCCGGCCTTTCCTTCGAAAAGGAAGGCGAACCTCCATGAGGTCTCCTGAGGGTTCTTCCTGACCCTGAAAAGCCCCCAGAGGAGGTCGAAGATGCTCTCGCCGCGAGGAGAACGCTTGTAGCGGATGATCCAGAAGAGGGGATAGAGGTTACGTTCGAGTCCTTCGTCATGGAGGGGAAGGAGTTGCAGGGAGTAAAAATCTACCGTGCCTTGTGGTCCTTTGCGGTAGCTGAAGAGGGGCCATAAGTTGAGGTCTTCTCCCTCTGCCCCCTTGGGACCTATCGTCTTCCTATGGCGATTTATGAGGAGAAAACGGCGAGTGATTACCTCCTGATCTCCCATTCGATCCCGTTCGTATACGAACAGGGGCCACAAAAACCACCGTCTCTCCTTGTTGGGTTCGCGTCTAAGCCTGTAAATAGGGAAAATCCCCTCCTCGTATTGATCCCAGATCACAAAAGGCCAAGGGGTTTCCCATCGCTCCGACGGAGGACGGAGCCTCCTCTTATGGTGGAAAAAGGGCGGAAGGTAGATGTCCGACTCAACCCTTGGTGAGCGAATGGTGGCGTAGAAGGGGAAATACAGCCTCATGGTGGTGAGTTCTCCATTCGTCTCTTTGTCACGCCACACATAAAAAGGCCAGAGGATATAGCCTTTGCGATCTCCGGGACGTTCCCTTTTGCAGTAAAAGGGCCAGAAGCAGACCTCCCGTTCCTCGCCCTTCCGGAGCTGAAAAAAGGGCCACAGAAACTTCTCGGTGACCGTCCCCTCGTCCTCGATCCGCGAATAAAGGGGCCACAGGAAGAACTCTGTCCTGTCCCTGCGAAAGCGCTCTTTGAAGACTCCGTAGAAGGGAAAGAAGCCCCCATATCCTTCCCCCTTTTCCGTCCTTCCCCAGAAAAGGGTGAGGAGGGCGGTGTTGCTCGCACCACCCTCCTCCCACCTGGTCAGCCACAGGGGGGCCAGGTAGGCCTTGCCCCATCCATCCCGCCGTTCGTACTTTCCCAAGGGGTAAAGATATTCCCAGCGGTCATGTCCAGGTTTGTGGTATCTGCTCAAAAGGGGCCTTATCCCCCACTGAATCTCCTCTCCCCGCCTTTCCCAGAAGAAAAGGGGGCCTAAGGCCTCTATAGAAGTCCTTCCCTCGTGGCGTTCATAAGTGAAGAGGGGCCAAAGGGAGAAAGAGGCGGCCTCCGCGATTCCATGGAGGAACAGCAACAGCAAGAGCGCTCCCCTCAGCGAAGTCATTTCAGAAGACCAAACCTGCAGCCGTCCCTATCACCGTAATCGGGGTTTGTTCCTCCATGCCCTCCGCTGCCTTTTCCACCTTCTTCAAAGTGCGCTCTGCCTGACGGTAGAGGCTGTCATCGGTGACCAACTTCCCGAGGGTTCCCTCACCCTGATTTATGCGCTCGGCTATCCTCCTGAATTCCGCAATGGCCTCCTGCAGGTCGCGATACAACTGCTCGTCTGTCAGCAGCTTTCCCAAAGTCCCTTCGCCCTTGTTCACCCGCTGGGCCAATTTGCGGAGGTCTTCAATAGCCCCCCTGAGATCACGGTAGAGCTGGTCGTCCGTCAGGAGTTTGCCCAAGGTGCCCTTTCCCTGCTGCAGGTCCTTGCCCACCTTCTGTAGCGAAGTCAGGGCCCCTTCGAGGGTGTCGAGGGTCCTGGAGGCCTTGCTCAAAAGGGGCCGCAAATCCCTTGAAAAGTCCTCGAAATTGGCCACGGCCCTGTCTATCCGCTGGCGATTTTCGGTGAGCAAGGTCTTAAATTCACGACTTGAGTCGCGGAAGTTCAGCACCAGCTCCTTCAGTGCTTGACGGATCTCCTTATCTCCCACCACCTCCTTCAGGGCCTCTCCCATTCCAGCCAGCCCCTCAGCGGTGCGCTGCAGCGAGGCGAAAAGCTGATCGAGATCCGGGGCAGATTTGGTGTGTTTTATGACCTCCCCCGGCGATAGACGTCGCTCCGTGGGGGTCCCGGGATTTACTTGGATGAATTTGTCCCCCAAGGCTCCACGGGTACGGAGGATTGCCTCGGCATCTTCGTAGAGAGCTACTCCGCCTATTACCATGGTGACCTTGGCCTTGGTGTCTTCGAGGGAGATCTTCTCCACCCGCCCCACGGTGACCCCTGCAACCTCTACCGGGGCTCCCTCTACAAGGCCTGACACCGATGAAAAAAGCGCGTAATAGACCTCACCCTCTATCCGCTCCAGTCTACTTACCCTTAGGGACATGTAGAAAAGCAAGGCTATCCCTGCCAATACCAAAAGACCGACTTTCACCTCCACTGCCGTGCCTGCTCGCTTCATCCCATGACCTCCTTTACGATGGGAGACCGTTCCCTCCTAAGAAAGGCCTCGAGCAAGGGGTGGCCAGACCTCAGGACGTCCTCCGGCCTCCCCTGAAGGGCTATTTGACCTCGATCGAGCAGGGCCAATTTTTGCCCTATGCGTAGGGCGGTCTTCAGATCATGGGTGATGACCACGAAGGTCTTCCCCAAGCGGCGCTGGGTCTCAATGATGAGGTCCTCGATGGTCGCGGCCACCACGGGGTCGAGGCCGGTGGTGGGTTCGTCGAAGAGGACAATGTCGGGGTCCAAGGCCAGGGCTCGGGCAAGGGCAGCCCTCCTACGCATCCCCCCGCTGAGCTCCGCGGGCATCTTCTCCATATCCCCGGCCAGCCCTACTTGCGAAAGTTTTTCCTTCACTATCTCCCTTATCTCCTTTTCCGACAGATCCGTGTGTTCCCTTAAAGGGAACGCTACATTTTCCGCCACTGTCAGGGAGTCGAAAAGGGCACCCTCTTGAAAGAGCATCCCGAAGCGCTTCCTCAATTGAGTCAGCTCCTTTTCCCTCATCTTGGTTATGTCCTTGCCCATTACGAGGATCTGCCCCCGATCAGGGCGGATGAGGCCGATCATGTGCTTGAGCAACACGCTTTTGCCGGCCCCGCTTCTGCCGAGGATGACGGTGATCTGTCCCTTGGGGACCAAAAGGTCCACTCCCCTTAAGACCTCCTGATCGCCGAAGGATTTATAGAGTCCTTTGACCTCGATCATCAGAATAGAAGAGAAGTCAGGATGTAGTCGGCCATCAATATGGCCACCGCAGACATCACAACGCTTTCCGTGGTAGCCCTTCCCACTCCTTCCGCCCCTCCACGGACGGTGTAACCCTTGTAACAGCAGATCAGGGCCAACAGAAAGCCGAATACCCCCGCCTTGATAAGGCCACAATAGATGTCGTCGAGGCCGGTGTATTTTTCGATGTTGGCCACGAAGGCCCCAGCGTTGATCTTCAGGAGGATCACACCGACGAAATAGCCCCCGACGATCCCTATGAAGTCCGACATGACGGTGAGCAGGGGCACTATAAAGGTAGTGGCCAAAAGACGTGGCACCACCAAATACTTCACGGGGTTTATCGCCATGGCCGCAAGGGCGTCAATTTGTTCGGTTATCCGCATGGTGCCCAGCTCGGCCGCCATGGCAGAACCTGCACGGGCCGTTATCATGATGCTGGTGAAGACGGGGCCCAACTCCCGCGTCATACCAAGGGCCACGGTGACGCCTACCATGGTCTCCGCCCCGAATTTCCTCAAGGCGTAGCACGTCTCCAGGGCGAAAACCATTCCGGTGAAGGCCCCCGTCATGAAGATGACGGGGGTAGACCTTACCCCTATCCGCTCCATCTGTTCGAAAAGGAGGTCAAAACGGGGTGGCAGGAGCCAACGGAGGGCTTGAAGGGCCAACAGAACCATCCCTCCCATGTCCTTCACCTGTCTAATGGTCCAGGCTCCGACGGAGGCGACAAAGCCCGTCATGCCGCTGGCCCCTTGTACACCCTTTTTGACCTCCTGCCGGCGTTGCAGAAGATCTCGTAAGGAATGGTGTCGGCCCAGGAGGCGAGTTCTTCTGGCGATATGCCCCCTTCACCTCCCAACAGTATCACCTCGTCACCGAGCCGGACCTCGGGGAGGTGAGTTACATCGACCATTATCCAGTCCATAGTCACTCTGCCCACCACTGGTGCCCGTATACCGCGGATGACCACTTGGGAGCGGTTCGACAGGGAACGGAGATAACCATCGGCATAGCCCACCGGTACAGCAGCTATTCGGCTCTTTCGCTGAGTGAGGAACGTCCGCCCGTAGCTGATGGAAGAGGAAGGGGGATGATCTTTGATATCGGCCACCTTGGCCTTCCAAGTCATAACGGGTTTTAGAGGCAGGGTTTGGCGATCTTTATAAGCCGCAGAGGGGTGAGCACCGTAGAGGGTGATCCCCGGACGGACGAGATCCAAATGGGCCTCGGGGAGGCGGAAGATGGCGGCGCTGTTGGCAATGTGAAGGCGTGTATGCACCCCCATCCTTTTGGCCTCGGAGGCCACCCAGAGAAACCGCTGTAGTTGTTGTCGTGCGTAATCCAGGTCCTCATCGGCGGTGGCGAAATGGGAGGCCATTCCATCGACCCTAAGGGAGGAAAGGCTCCCAAGGCTGCTTACCAGCTCAGGGGCCTTTTCCCAAGGCACCCCAAGACGCCCCATACCTGTGTCCACCTGAAGGTGAACATGGGCCACCTTGCCGAGGGAGGACGCCTTAGAGGCGAGGCGATGGGCCATATCCCAACGATAGACGAGGGGGGTGAGATCGTTGAAAAGCACCTCTTCCTCTTCCCCTGGCTGGAATCCTCCGAGCAGGACAATGGGGAGGGTTATCCCCCCTTCTCGCAATTCGACGCCTTCGGCCACGTTGGCGACGCCCAACATCTCCACTCCCGCCTGTTGCAAGCATCGGGCCACAGGAAGGGCCCCATGGCCATAGGCATCGGCCTTGACCACGGCTAAGATCCCAGTAGAAGGAGGTATGGCCGACCTGACCACCTCCAGGTTATCTCTAAGGGCTCCCAGGTCTATTTCCACTACGGAGTGGGGGTTGTGGGCCATTTTTGATTAGGAAGTTACACCCCCATACTTTTCACTGTCAACAGAAGGGGGTCGTTTTCGCTATGCGTATCTTATGATATATGTTGGGATTGGAGAGATGGTACAAAGTCTCGACCTAAGAGAGGCAGAAGGCCGGATCTTGTCCGACCCCATCATAGGACGGGTCTTCAAGGAGGCCTCTGAAAGGGGAGTAAGGCTTTACCTGGTGGGGGGGGCGGTAAGGGATTTCCTCTTGGGTCGAGAGCCTAAGGACTACGACTTTATCCTGGAGGACTTCTGTCCCTCCTTCCTCAGACGTCTGGGCGACACCATGAGGACAACCTACTTCCCTTTGGGCAAGGGGAAGGGAGAAAGGGTGTTCAGGTTGGTCAAGGATGACAAAGTATTGGATTTTACCCTGATGGCCGGCCGCAGCCTCCAAGAGGACCTCCTGAGGAGGGACTTCACCATCAATGCTATCGCTTATTCCCCCCAACAGCGGCGGTTCTACGCCCCTCAGAGGGCCTTGGAGGACCTAAAGGCGGGACGTATAGATCTCCTTTCCCCCAAGGCCCTCCTGAACGATCCTTTAAGGATATTGAGGGCCC
Organism: uncultured Thermodesulfobacteriota bacterium; assembly: GCA_964525275.1. Lineage (GTDB taxonomy): Bacteria > Desulfobacterota > B13-G15 > B13-G15 > B13-G15 > CAZGDM01. The sequence goes on from CAZGDM010000011.1 coordinate 30,721, forward strand.
TACGCTATTGCTCGACCATAGGCTTTTCCATTACGAAAAGGGCGGAGGAGGAAATAAGACGACAAAAAGACCTATTGAAAAAGGTTGCAAAGGAGAGGATCCTCATGGAGCTTGACGAGATCATCTCCTCCGCCTCCCCTGAGAGAGCCCTCAGGCCATTGGCATCGTGGGGGCTCTTAGAGGTGCTCTTCCCGGAGATGGAACCCCTTAAGGGCTTAGAGCAAGGGGAATATCACCAAAGGGATGCCTTCCTCCATTCCGTGGAAGTGGCGATCAAGGCTTTAGAGATCGCGAGGAAGAACGACTTCATCCCCTTCACCCCTCAAAGGGAGGACTATTTGGTCCTCGGTTATACGGGGTTGTTTCACGATCTCGGCAAACCCGCCACCCGTAAGGTGGATCAGGATGGGAAGGTCCATTTCTACGGCCATCCGAAGGTCTCCAAGGAATTGGCCTTGCGCATCATGAAGCGCTATCCCTTCCCCAGTGCCGTTAGGGAGAGGGTCCTACGCTTGGTGGAAAACCACATGCGCCCCCTCACCCTGACAACAGGAAATCCCACCGATCGTGCCCTGCGCAGACTCATCCACGAGATGGGAGAGGACATCAAGCCCTTGCTCATCTTCGGCCTTGCGGAGATAGAGGAGAAGGGAAAGGGTGACGGAGAGCGAGGGGCCTATCTCGGGCTCTGCCAGCGTATCCTGGATCTGATGAGCAAAGAGGACGTCATCCATCCCACCCCTCTCCTCCGGGGACAGGACCTCTTGGATATGGGATTCAGTCCAGGGCCTGCAATGGGAGAGATATTGCGGGAGGTCAGGCGTTTGCAAATAGAAGGGGAGCTGAGGACGAAAGAGGATGCCATAAACTACGTGAGGGAGCGTTTTACCCATTGACAGGAGGCTTTCCATGGCAGAGAGGATCGCTGTGTACCCAGGGTCTTTCGATCCCATAACCTACGGTCACATCAACATCGTCGAGCGAGCCCTCAGGATCTTCGACAAGGTCATCGTGGCCGTGGCGACCAACTATCAAAAGAAGGCCCTCTTTTCCCCTGAGGAGCGGGTGGAAATGATCAAGGAGGCCCTCAAAGAACACCCAAACGTCGCTGTGGAGAGCTTCGAGGGGCTCCTTATCGAGTACATGAAAAAAAAGGGGGCCAGGGTGATCATCAGAGGGCTCAGGGCTACTTCGGATTTCGAATACGAATACCACATGGCCTCCATGAACAAGAGCCTTTACCCTGAGGTAGACACCATCTTCATGGTCACGGCCAAGGATTTCTTCTTCATCAGCTCCCGCACCATCAAAGAAGTGGCCAGCCTCGGTGGAAGCGTGGAGGAATTCGTCCCCCCTAACGTGGCCAGGAAGTTGAGGGAAAAGTTCCAGAGGGGTCTGTGATAAGGAGACGCCGCAGGACCCGAAGGATCTATGTGGGCTCGGTACCCATAGGGGACGGAGCCCCGGTGGCGGTTCAGTCCATGACGAAGGTCCACCCGAGGCATATAACCATTACTCTTAAACAAATAGAGGAAGCGGCGAAAGCGGGCTGCGAGATAATGAGGGTTGCAGTACCCGACGATGAGGCCGTCCAATGCCTCCAGGAGATCCGTGAACGCTCCCCTTTGCCGCTGGTAGCTGACCTGCACTTCAATCCCCGCCTCGCCCTCATGGTCGTGGAGAGGGGGATAGAGGCCATAAGGGTTAACCCGGGGACCATCCGCTCCCGAAAACGGTTGAGGGAGATCTTTGAGGCGGCGAAGGAGAGAGGGGTCACGGTGCGCGTAGGGGTCAACGCCGGGTCCCTCCCCCGCCCCTACGAAGAGCGCTTCGGTCGCACAGCGGAGGCTATGGTCGCCTGTGCCCTGGATGCCGTGGAGCTGGCCGAGGAGGTGGGACACAGGGGACTAAAGGTGTCCCTGAAGGCCTCCGACGTCCCCAGGACGGTGGAGGCCTACCGCCTTTTCAGTCAGCGTTCAGATTACCCACTGCACCTGGGGGTGACGGAGGCAGGTCCGCCCTTCAGCGGCGGCATAAAGTCGGCTGTAGGGCTTGGCGTCCTTTTAGCGGAAGGGATAGGGGACACCATCAGGGTTTCCCTCACGGGGGATCCCGTATTGGAGGTAAGGGCGGCCTATCACATCTTGAGGGCTCTGGGGTTGAGGGAAAGGGGGGTAGACATCATCTCATGCCCTACCTGTGGAAGATGCGAGGTGGATCTCGAGCCCATGGTGCTCGAACTGGAACGGCGCTTAGCCCACATAGACCGTCCCCTCACTGTGGCAGTGATGGGCTGCGTGGTAAATGGCCCCGGCGAGGCCAAGGAAGCCGACGTGGGAATTGCAGGGGGGAAGAGCTCCGGTGTGCTGTTCATCAGGGGGAGGGTGGTGGAGAAGATCCCTCCTGAGAAGTGGATCGAGAGGCTTGTCGAGGAGGTGGAGAGGCTTGTTGCTGAACCTCCCCTCTCAGGAAACGGCGGGTGTACAGAACCCGCTGAAGAACCGTGACGTGGGTGAGGACCGCCAAGATCCACAGCACCGGCGTCATCCAACCGAACAACAGACCGATGGTTAACAGGATTACCCTTTCGGGACGCTCCAAGACACCCACCTTGCAAGAGGGAATCACCGTTTCGGCCCTCGCCCTGCAGAAAGGTACGAGGACACTTCCCATGGTGGCGAACAGGACGAGCAATAGCGTCCAGACCTCTCCCCGGGAGGCATAAAAGAAGGCAAGACCGATGAAGACCAGAAAGTCGGATATGCGGTCCATCACTGAATCGAAGAAGGCGCCGAAGGGGGTGGCCCTTCCCTGAGTGCGGGCTACTGCCCCATCGAGGAGATCGAAAAACCCTCCCACCAGGATCCCCACCGCCCCTATCTTCCAGTAGCCCACGGCTATGAAAAAGGCGGCTGCAGCGTTGGCCAAGGTGCCGAGGAAGGTGAGGTAGTTGGGATTGATGAGGGCTCTTAACGCCTTTGCGATCTTGTAGAGGAGGGGATCAAGCCTGTGGTTGAGTAGTGCCCCCAACATCGCCCTTTGCTATTACCACGCCGAAGGATCACAAGTCAAAGACCGGGTAGCAGTTTTCCCGGGTTGAGGATTCCCCGGGGGTCAAGGGCCCTTTTCATCCTCTTCATCACTTCGATGACCTCCGCGGAGAGTTCTTCCTCTACGAAGGGGAGCTTGGTCGTCCCCACACCGTGTTCTCCAGACAGAGTCCCACGAAGGCTCAAGGTAAGGGAGAAAAGCTCCTTCACCGCCCCTTCAGCCCTTTTCCTCTCCTCGGGGGAAGGTCCGATCATGAAGTTGACGTGGATGTTGCCATCTCCGGCGTGGCCGAAACAGAGGACGGGGATCTTCAAGCGCTCCCCTATCGCGTGAACGCCTTCCACCAGCTCGGGGATCTTGCTCCGAGGGACGGTGACGTCCTCGTTCACCTTTACGGGGCCAAGGGCATAAGAGGCCTGGGACAGGCACCTTCTGACCTGCCAGATCTCTTCTGCCTCCTGAGCGCTTGATGCCTTTCTGACCTCCTTGGCCCCCATCTCCAGGCATGCCACGGCTGCCCGCTCCACCATTTCTCCCAAGGAACTCCTAACCCCATCCACCTCCACCAGCAGGAGGGCTTTGGCCTTGGGCATCTTCGCTCCGAGGAAAGAGATCGCACAATTCAGTGACGGTTCGTCCATAAACTCCAAAGCGCTCGGAAGGATCCCTGCCTTGAAGATGGCCGTTACAGCCCGGGTGGCCTCCCTCATGGAATCGAAAAGGGCCAATAGTGTCCCCCGTGCCTCGGGAAGGGGTAAGAGCTTGAGGGTGATCTCGGTGATGACCCCCAGGGTACCCTCCGACCCCACGAAGAGCCGCGTGAGGTCATAGCCTACCACCCCCTTCATGGTGCGCCCCCCAGTGCGAATTACCTCCCCCGTCGGTAAGACCACCTCGAGGCCGAGCACGTAATCCCGAGTAACTCCGTATTTCACCGCCCTTGGCCCTCCTGCACACTCGGCCACGTTTCCCCCAATGGTGGAGTACATGTAGCTTGCCGGATCGGGGGGGAAGAAGAGCCCGTAGCGCTCTGCCGCCTTCTGCAGTTCGTAGTTTATGACGCCCGGCTCCACCACTGCTATAGAGTCCTCTTGGGAGATCTCCTTGATGGCCCTCATCTTCGTGAAGGCCATGACCATTCCCTCGGCCGTTGGGATGGCCCCACCGGTCATCCCCGTTCCTGCCCCTCGGGGGAAGACGGCGAAAGGAACCCTGTTGGCCAATCTCAGTAGTTCCGCCACCTCGGCGGTCTCCTCCGGGAAGGCGACCACTGCGGGGACCTCCCCGCTGGCGTTGGCATCGTAGCTATAGCAGACCCTGTCCTCGTCCGCCAGCAGGATGTCCTCAGGCCCCACGATCCGCTCTATGGCCTTTAGGACATCCCGAGAGAACATGTTGACCTCCGAAGGCCCTTGAGGCTTTGGTAAGGCCGAAGTAAACCGCCGAAGCACATCCCACCCCGAGGACTGCTCCTGCCACGACATCTGAGGGATAATGGACACCTATGTAGATCCTCGAAAATCCTACAAGGGACGCAATCCCCCACAGGATGTAACGCAGACGGGGAAAAAAGAAGGCGAGAAAGGTAGTGGCGGCGAAGATGTTGGCCGCGTGAGAAGAGGTAAAGGAAGGGGACTTCGGACAAAAGGTGCTGAGAAGCCTCACCCAAGGGTAGAGATGACACGGCCTCGTCCTGTCAAAGAAGGGCTTCATAACCCCCGAGCTCAATCCCTCGCTCAACAACAAAGTGATGGCCACTCCCCCCAGGATCAATAAGCCCCTCCAGCGTTCCCTGAGGACGATGAGAAGGGCCGCTACAAATATCACCCCTTTCCAATGGCTCAATTTGGAAAAGAAAGGTATTACCTCATCGAAGAAAGGATTGGCACAGGTCACGTTGAACAGGCGCATGAAGAACAGATCGATGGCCATGTCCCCCTCAGATCTTCTCCCCTAACAGCACCCAGAGCCCCACCATGAGGAAGCCCACCCCCGCCGCCCAACGGAGGAGGCGATAGGGAAGGACTCGGCCCAGCCATCCCCCTGCCACGACTGCCAAAGCAGTCGCTGTCACCAAAGCCAAGGCGGCACCGAGGAAGACCATACCCTTGGGGATCTTCCCCTCCATGGAGAAAAGGAGGGTCGCCACCTGCGTCTTGTCCCCCAGCTCTGCCAGGAAAACCGCACAAAAGACCATAAACAATCCCTTCCAGTCCATGGAGGAATTAAAACAGAAAAGGGAGGGGGCCACAAGCCT
>CAZGDM010000012.1:0-29936 GCA_964525275.1 uncultured Thermodesulfobacteriota bacterium
TACCGGCTTCATGGGGCTAAATTTAACACCTCTCCCCTGAAAAAGCGAAGTTCCTTGCCATAAGAGAGGCCCTTGTGGTATGAAAGCCCCCGATGAAGGTCAAGAACTGGATGAGCCGAGAGGTGGTCACTCTTTCGCCCGAGGCCACCATTCAGGAGGCCATCGGGCTGATGCGCAAACACTCCATCCGTCACCTCCCCGTAGTGGTGGACGATGAGCTTGTAGGCTGGGTGTCCGAGAGTGACATCCGGGGTGCCTACCTGGCTTCCCTCATCGAGGACATCCGGGTCAAGGACATCATGATCAAAGACCCCATCACCATCGGCCCCGAGGCGGACCTCGAGGAGGCAGCAGAATTGCTTTATCGCCACGGCATCGGTGGCATCCCCGTAGTGGAGGGGAAGAAGGTGGTTGGGGTGGTCACGGTGACGGACATCATGGCCGCCTTCATCCAGATCATGGGGATCCTCAAGGAGAGCTCCAGGCTCGATGTAATCCTCGGGGGTAAACCGAAGGCCTTTGAACACGTCTCTCAGATCATCCGCAAGCACGGCGGGGAGATCATCTCCGTCGGCATCTCCGGCCCTGAGGATAAGAGCAAGAGGGTCTATTTCCTCCGTCTCACCAAGTGCGATGTACACGCCATAGCGGAGGAAGTGGAGCGGGCCGGATACAAGGTCGTCTCCGTAATCGAATGATCGGGTCAGACGAAGTAAAGGAGGCCCTCTCCAAGGGGGACGAACCCCAGAAGTGGGCCCGCAAGATCATGGAGGATGTAAGGGGGGATCCCTCAGCCCTTGAGGCCCTCCTTGATGGGCTGGTCAGGGACCCGAGCCCTCAGGTGGCGGAAGTCCTGCAGAGGCTTCTGTCCCTCGCCCAGCAGAAGAAGGTCAAAAAGGTCATAAAGCGGGCCCTGTTCAAGCTGCGCCAACGAGGTGTGCAGTTGGAGTTCCCTTTGGGGGGACGCCCGGCCCTAAGGCCCATTAGGCCCCCCGAGCCCAAGGGGTACTTAGGGGCTATGGACGGAAGGGGGCGGAGATTCGTGGTGGTGGAACGGCAGGGGGCACGGACGGCGGTTGTGGGCTACATCGCCCTCGGCTCTGTGGAGGAGGGGCTGCTCGATTTCTTCCGCCTTGAGACCACTAGGAAGGGGTGGAGGGACCTCCTGCAGGGACAGGTGGTATCCCCCGCTTTCCCGCTGGTGGAGGCACCGGCGGGCTATTGTTGGACGTTGATCAGGGAGTTCGCCGACGGTGCCTCTGCTAAAGGGGCCTTGCCCCCCGATTATGACCTCGCCCTCAGGGAGCTGGCGGACCTACGGTGGGACGGACCCATTCCCCTCATCTATCAATTCATCTCCAAGGAAGAGGTGCTCGGGCGCCCCTCGCTGCTCAAGGCGTCGGAGGGGCTCTTCGAGGTGTCCCCCTTTTCCCTCTGGTTCCTCGATCCCGACGAGGTGAAGCCCTATGCTGAGGAGCTGAAGAGGGCAGAGGAGAGCCCCCTGGCCCTGACAGACGCCCAGAAGGCGGAGCGCCGGGAGGGGATAGTACTGAAGGCCCTTGAGAAGCTCTTCCCGGAAGAGAGGCGGCTTTCCTTCAAGAGGAGGCTTGAGGAGATGGCCTACGTCCTCTGGAAAAGGGGGGATCGAGATCGAGCGAAGGCCGCCTTGGCCGCCGCCCTCGAACTCGAAAGGCCGCTGAGCTCCTTCGCCCCCCATCCCTTCCTTCGAGCGTTGCTTTTGAGATCCATGGCCGGGGCCATGGAGGGGGAAGCGAAGGAGCCCCCTCTAATCATCACCCCTTGACCGATAAAGCTCCCAGAGGGGTTTGGCCCTTCGAATGAGCCTTTTGGGTATGGCATTCCAACGTAGTCCTTCGGGACGGGGGGGTCGGTTTCGGATCCGTATTACCCGGGTAGGGGTGACGATCACATCCACCGATACGTCTTTTTCGGATGTGGGCACCTCTTGGAGGACTTGGCACTCGTCCACCACGGCCACAATGGGGGTCTGCTCTTGTACAACTCCCAGCTCCCTGAGGATCATGTACTCGAGGTCGAAGTAGCCCTTTCCCTTCCCCAGCCGTCCACCGTTAAGGCCTACCGCGACCGCCCCCGTCACCATGAGGTCGATCTTCCCTATATCCTTGAGGGATAAGGGCCTCCCAAACCGGGGAATTCCCGAAGCCCTGCACGCCCTCGCCCAGTCCCTCGGGTGGATGTCCTCCCTTCTCAGGAGGAAAAACCCCTCCCTCAACCCCGGGGAGGCCGCGACGAGGAGCTTCCCATCCATCAGGGCGTTTATGCGGACCTGAAGCTGAGCCTGGTCGGGTGGCGCCATAATCCTCTGGGCCCTTTTGTACTCGTCGAGCCCCCGGAGCCTCTCCGCTGCCCGCCCCGCTCCTTCAAAAGGGGGGATCAGGCCATGGGAGCCGAGCTTCCGCCAGATCTCCTCTCTGATCTCAGCCTTTCTATCCTCTGAAGCCATCTCTCGATCCTCTCCTTCAACCAGGGTACCCTGGCTCCCAGAAGGGCCATTCCGGCGAGGAAGAAGGGGAGACCCGGCACCACCGGCAAAAGCATCCCTATCACCCCCAACAAGGTGAGAAACACCCCGAGGGAGATGAGGATGGCGGACCTCAGTCTGCCCATCTCCCCACCCCTTCCAACCGCAGTAGCCACCTCTTCAATTCTTCTCCCGCGGAGAACCCCCCAAGGGTGCCATCTTCCCTCACGACACGATGGCAGGGGATGAAGATGGGCAAGGGGTTGGCGCGCATGGCCATTCCCACCGCCCTCGCCCCCCGAGGGCTTCCGGCCCTCCGTGCGACCTCTTTATAGGACAGCGCCGTCCCAAAGGGAATTGCCTTTACCACATTCCACACCCTCAGTTGAAAGGGGGTCCCTTTGAGGACGAGGGGGGTCGTGAAGACACGCAAGCGCCCCCTGAAGTAACTCTCGAGCTCCCTCAAGGGGAGGGCGAAGATCTCTTCTGAGGCACAGGGTAAGGAACCGTAGAGTAGCTCGACTTCGTTGAGGAAATCCCCCTCCGTGCCACCGATCTTGAGCCGCAAAAGGCCCCTTTCGTCCCCCAAGAGCCAAAGGGTAGCGATGGGGCTACGAAATTGGGTGTAAAAGAGCCCTCGCACCTTCAAGTAGAGCCTCTGCTATCCGGAGGTCTTCTGGGTGGGTCACCTTTATGTTGTAAGGTTCGCCGGGCAGGAGCAAGACCTCCCCTCCATAGCGGAGGAGCAAGGTGGCATCGTCTGTGGCCTCGGAGAAGCCCTCTTCTTTGGCCCGGAGGTGGGCCTCGAGGATCTCTTTGTACGGAAACCCCTGGGGAGTCTGGATGTGACGGACCCTACTGCGGTCGAGGACCCGTTTTACGTGATCACCCTCCGCCTCCACCAGGGTTTCGGTGGCTTGAAGGGCGAAGGTGGCGGCCTTAGGGGCTACCTTGAGCATCCTCTTTATCATCTCTGCCTTGAGGAGGGGACGGGCCCCGTCATGGATGAGGACGTAATCCGGATGCCAATCCTCGAGGGCCCTGAGGCCGCGGAGGGACGACTCTTGGCGCGTCTCCCCGCCGGGGACCACTTTTGGGAATTGCCCCAACCCCCTGAGGTCTCCCTTCGCCCTTTCCTCCCAACCCGGGGGGACTACGACCACTATCCTCTGCACCTCTTTCACATGGACCAGGGCCCTGAGGGGGTAGAGGAACATGGGAAGGCCCCTCAAGGGCAGAAACCCCTTCGGGCTCCCCTTTCCCATTCTCCTCCCCCTTCCCCCAGCCAGGACCACCGCCGCCGTTTTCATGAGGCGAGGATGCGGACTATCTCCGGGAAGATCCTCTCTGCCACGTCCTTTCGAGCGCCGCCGTGGGTGATGATTATATAACGCCCCTCGGCCACCTCCTCGCTAAACCCCTTCACCAGCATGGCCAAGCGGGGGAAGAAATCGGGGGTGAGGCCTCGGTCGCCGTAATCCCCATCGCAGGTGTCATGGCCGAAATTATGAAAGATCATCTCAGGCTTGAAGGAGCGGGCCCGCTCGAAGAACTCCTCTTCGACCTTCTTAAGGTACCCATCGTCTCCGATGCCAAAGGGGATGGCTACGTCCACCTTGGTACCGTCCGAGCTCACCCAGTCGGTGTGACAGAAACAGATATGAAGGGCCTCGGGGTCGGAGGCGAAGAAGCTCCTCGTGCCGTCCCCGTGATGGCAATCGGTATCGATGATGGCCACCCGTCTGATGAGCCCTTTGTCCCTCAAGTTGACCACCGAAGGGGCAATGCAGGCTAAATAGGTTCCTCCCCAACCGGAGGAGGCTGAGGCGTGGTGTCCAGCAGCCACCGAGAAGACCAGGGCGTTGCGAAGCTCTCCCCTTGAGACCATTTCGGAAGCTCGAACACACCCGCCCACTGCCCTCACTGCTCCTTGCCAATACCAGGTACCCTTCAGCTGTTGGAGGTAATCAGGGGTGTGACAGCGAAGTAGGAGCTCTTCGGGAACGGGTTCAGCCTCGTATAGCTCCACCTCCTCCGTCTTCAATACCTCCTTCATGACCTCGGGAAAACGCTCGAATTTATTCCCGATGATGGGCCATACCCCTTGGGCCATCAAAGGGTGGAAGAAAACCCCCGTACGCGCCATAGTCCCCACCTCCTTCCTGAGGAAGAGTATAGGGCGCCTCGGGGGGACGTCAAGGCGGATTAGATCTCTTCGAAGGTCAAGTCGAGTTTCCCTCTGGGGATGGGCACCACCAGCACGGGCTTGTTAATCCGTCTGAGGACCTTAGTGACTACATCCCCCAAAAAGGCATGGGGGATGAGGCCCTTGCTGTGAGAGCCCATGACCACCAGGTCGTAGTCACCGCGATCCGCTTCCTGGAGGATCTCCGCTGCGGGATCTCCTTCGACCACCCGGATATCGGTGACCGCCTTTATGACCTCGGGGGTTTCCGTCAGCTCTTTCTGGGTGAACTTCTCCAAGCGAGCCCGAATCCGGCCGAGGACCTCTTCCTTTCGCTCCTTCCAAAGTTGGTAGAACTCCCTCTCTCCCATGTAGGCTGCTATGGGAACCGCCAAGGTGGGGTCGATCCGCGGCATCACATGCATGATGGTGATCTTCGCTCCGTGTTCCTTGGCGAGCTTAAGGGCATAGCGGAAGGCATAGGCAGCATTGGGAGAGAGGTCTGTAGTGTAAAGGATATGTCTTATCTCAGGGAGCATTCGAGGCCTCCTTCATGGGGTTTGGACGGCGGCCTTGGCCCTTGGGCGCTGCATCAAGAAGACCAGGGCGTAAAGGGCGAACCCGATGAGGTACCAGAGGAACTTGGTACCGAAGTGAAGTTTGGCGATGAAGAGATCCGGCCTCAACATGATGAGGGTTACCAAGGCGAGGATGACCATCTCGTAGATTCGCGTCTTGGTGATGAGGTAGCGCTGGGTCAGGGCCGCGAAGGCGAACATCCCCACCACTCCGGTGATGAAGACGAGGGCTGCGTGCCAAAAGGAGTGGACGTTCCAGAGTAGAAGATCGGTGTTGAAGATGAACATGAAGGGCAGGATGGCTGTGCGGATGTCATAGAGGAATCCCTGTACCCCTGTGGGGATGGGAGGGGACTTGGCGATGGCCGAGGCGGCATAGGCGGCGAGCCCCACGGGAGGGGTGTCATCTGCCAATATCCCGAAGAAGAAACAGAAGAGGTGGGCGGCGATCAGCGGCACCACCAGCCCGTAGGCACTCCCCACCTCCACGATCACCGGGGCGGTGAGGGAGGCCATCACTATGTAATTGGCCGTGGTGGGAAGTCCCATTCCGAGGATGAGGCTGGCTATGGCCGTGACCACGAGGAGCACTACGATGTTGCCGCCGGAGATATAGTCGATCACCTCGGCGATCATCCCGCCGAGGCCCATGGTCACCACGCCCACCACGATCCCTGCAGCCGATACCGCGACCCCTATCCCCATCATGTTGCGCCCCCCGGCGACGAGGCTCTCCCATAGGAGCCTGGCTGCCTCCTTTATCCCCTTGGAGATGGGTTCTCCCTTTAATCTGGCCTCTATGGGGTGCTTGATGAACATCAGCACGACCAGGGAACAAATGGCGTAGAAGGCGGCGAGTTCGGGCGACCGCCTGAGGATCATAAGCTGGTAGACGAGGAAGGCCAGGGGTATGAGGAAGTGAAGTCCCTGGGGGAGGACCTTGAAGAACTGGGGCAGCCGTTCTTTGGGGAGGCCTCTCAGGCCGAGCTTGGAGGCCTCGAGATGGGTGATGTAGATAAGGGCGATGTAGGAGATGATGGCCGGGATGAAGGCCGCTTTCACCACCCCTATGTAAGGGATGTTGCAGTACTCGGCGATGATGAAGGCCGCTGCCCCCATAATGGGCGGCATCAACTGCCCATTGGTACTTGCGGCCACCTCCACAGCGGCGGCCTTCTTTGGGGGATACCCCACGCTCTTCATCAGTGGGATCGTGAAGGTGCCGGTGGTGACGGTATTGGCGATACTTGAGCCCGAGATCAGACCGGTCATCCCGCTGGCTAAGACCGCTGCTTTGGCAGGGCCGCCTTTGTAGCGTCCCATGATGCTAAGGGCGAGCTGGACGAAATAACGGCCGCCGCCAGCCTTGTCGAGCATCGCCCCGAAGAGGACGTAGAGGAAGACGATGGTGGCCGATACATCAAGGGGTATTCCGTAGATCCCCTCGGTGGACATGGTGATCTGGCCCATGAAACGGCCGAGGGATACCCCTTTATGGGCGATCAGATCGGGCATATAAGGGCCGAAGAAGGCGTAGACGATGAAGAGCCCGGCCACCACACTCAAGGCTGGCCCTAAGGATCTACGGGCGGCTTCGAGGAGCAGGATCACCAGCATGGCCCCGAAGATGATGTCCCTCATCAGCGGTGACCCCTGACGGGCGCTCAACCCTTCGTAGTCTATAGCCAGATAGAGGGCGGAGATGGCCGCCAAGATGGCCAGGATCCAATCTATCAGGTACACCTTCTCCCGGGAGGAGAGGAAGGCCAGGATCCCCCTCGTCCGAAGGCGTTTGAAAGCCGGATAACTCAGATACACCAAGAAGATGGCAAAAGCCAGGTGAATTGCCCTGATGTAGACAGACGGCAGGAGGATGAGCTTTGGCAGCGATAGCTGAAAGAGGGACCATAGGGCTGCCACCCCGTAAATCACCTTCTTGGTGAACCCCGAAGGGGCCCTCGCCCCGAACTCGGCCTCCTCGGCGATCCTCCGAGCCTCCTCTACCCCTTCATCCCTCCTGGTTTCCGGTTCATCCATGGAAGCCTCCACGGAGAGGATGGAGGGGGCACCTCCTCGGTGCCCCCGTACTTCAGCTACTTCTTCAGGTATTTATCCAGCCCGACCTCTTTGTAGTATTTCATGGCGCCGGGGTGTATGGGAGCGGTGAGACCTTGAAGCATGGACTCCTTGGTGAGAATGCCGAAGGCCGGGTGCATCTTCTTCAGGGTCTCCAGGTTCTCGAAGATCTCCTTGGTGATGATGTAAACGATCTCTTCAGGCACTTTGATGGAGGTGACGAAGGTCGCCTTCACGCCGAAGGTCGGTACGTCCTCCTTGTTTTCGGCCATGGGGTAGAACTTGATAGGGATGACCGCGGGGGCATAGTAAGGGTACTTGGTGGTGAGCTTCTTAACCACATCGTCAGGGATGGGCACAAAGCGCACCTTCCTACGACCCGAGGTGGCCTCCTTGATGGCGCCGCTTGGATGCCCGACGGTGTAGAAGAAGGCGTCGATGCGGCCGTCTTGAAGCATCTTGGGAGCCTCAGCGGCCTTGAGGCCCTCGGCGATGATGTCCTTCTTCCAATCGATGCCGGCTGCGGTGAGCACATCGATGGAGTTCCCCCTTTGACCGGAGCCGGGATTCCCGATGTTGACGCGCTTCCCCTTAAGATCGTAAATGGTCTTAATCCCGGCATCCACGGCCGCCACCAAGGTCACCGATTCGGGGTGGAAGCTGCAGATGGCCCGCAGATCCTTCTGAGGTCCGACCTCCTTCCACTCCTTTAGGCCGTACCACGCCTGATACTGGCGGTCGGACTGTACGATGCCGAATTCGAGATCACCCGCCATCACAGCATTTACGTTGAAGACGGATCCCCCCGTGGACTCGACGCTGACCCGCAAGTTGTACTGCTTCTTCTTCTTGTTGACTATCTTGCTTATGGCACCGCCCAAGGGGTAATAGACCCCCGTAACCCCTCCGGTCCCTATGGTGACGAACCTCATCTTGGCTGAGGCCGGTGGGGTCCAGAGGAACACCGTACCCAGCAAGGCCACTGCCGCCACTAAAGCCACTGTCTTAAAAACCTTTCGCCCCATAACACCTCCTCCTTTCTTTGAGATTTTGTCGGCACCCCTTTCGGGGCACAAGCTCGCTTATTTTATCTTCCTCACCGCCAGAGCACGATACCCTTTTTTCTGGAACTTCAGGGTGGAGTAGTGAAAACCTCGGCCGAAGTCGAAGACATAACCCATGATCCCTGATTCCTCCGCTGCCCACACCCAAGCGCAACTCAGGTGGATCAGGGGAGTAACCTTGACCTTAAGGCCACAATCCGCCTCATAGCCCTCCGCGTGCGGATCGTAAAGGGTGCGAAGTTCTTCAACTGTGGGCATCCTCCAGTCGGTGTATCTATAGCCGGCTACGGGGGGCATCTTGCAATAGTCTTTGGCGTCGTGCCAGCTGATGTCCCCCATGTTGTCGCTCGCAGTCCACATGAGGCCTGTCTTGGTGTCCGTGACCGTGCCGTCGCCGTTATCGATGAACCGCTCTCCTGCCAGGGCCGAAAGGCCAAGAGAAAGGGTCAAAAAGAGGACAAACAGGGTCTTTTTCACCATCACCCCCCTCCCTTCTTCTCCTTCCTCTTCTCGAACTCCTCAAGCCTCTCCTGCCTCTCCTTGGTGAAGACGCAGGCGAGACATGCCTCGACCTCGTAGTCCATCAAGGCCTCAAGACTCGCCTGTTTAGCGAGTTCCAGGCCGCGTTTGATCACCTTTATGGAGAAAGAGCTGTTCTGGGCGATCTTCTGGGCCATGGCCATGGCCTCTTCCATCAGCCGATTGTCGGGCACCACCTTGTTCACCAGACCGATCCGCTCCGCCTCCTTCCCGTCGATGAACTCGCAGGTGAAGAGCAACTCCTTCGCCTTCCCAGGGCCCACCAGGTCCTGGAGCAACCGCATGGCGCCGCCGGTGACCGATGAGGAGACCTTGGCCTCCGGGGAGCCGAACTTGGCGCTTTCGGCGGCGATCCTTATGTCGCAGGCCAGGGCCAACTCATAGCCGCTGCCCAGGGCATAGCCGTTGACCGCGGCGATAATGGGCTTGGGATAGCGGATGATGCGCCGGGATACCTCCTGGAGGTTCTCCAAGTACTCCCTGTACTGCTCCAGGGTCCTGTCCTTGGATTCCTTGAGATCCGCCCCCGTGGAGAAGGCCCGCCCTTCACCGGTGATGATCACCACCTTTATCCCCTCGTCGAGCTTCGCGTCCTCCAGGGCCGCTTCCAGGTCCGTCCAAAGCTGACGGTTCATGGCATTGAGGACCTGGGGCCTGTTGAACCTGATGATCGCCACCCCATCCTTCTTCTCGTAGATGATGCATTCGAACTCCATCCTCCCCTCCTTCAAGCCAGGATCACCCGTGCGTCCACGATCGAGGCCCCCTCTTCGTGGACGATCACGGGATTGAGGTCGATCTCCTTTACCTCCGGGACCTCCAGGGCGAGCTGGGCCACCCTTGCGATGATATCCTTCAGGGCGTCCACGTCCTTGGGGGGCTCCCCCCTTATCCCCTGAAGGACGGGATAGCCCCTTATCTCCTCCACCATCTCCTTGAGGTCGAGATCCGTCAGGGGGACCACCCGGAAGGAGACGTCCTTCAGCACCTCCACGAAGATCCCCCCCAATCCGAACATCACCACGGGGCCGAACTGGGGGTCCCGGACCATCCCGATGATGCACTCCTGCCCCTTCGGGGCCATGGGGGCCACCAACACCCCCTCCACCTCATCCCCGGCGACCTCGCGGGCCCTTTCCATGATCTCCCGGAAGGCCCCTTTTACCGAGGCTTCATCCGCGAGGTTTAGCTTGACCCCCCCGACATCCGACTTGTGGACGATCTTGGGGGAGACGACCTTCATGGCCACGGGCATACCCACCCCCGAGGCCGCCTTCGAGGCCTCCTCAGGGGTCCTGGCCAGGACTGCAGGGGGAAGCCTTACCCCATAGGCCTCCAGCAGCTCCCTGGCTTCGGTCTCCAGGAGGTTTCGCCTCCCCAGGGCGCCGATGCGTTCGACGATCCGCCGGGCGCGGTCTCTGTCAGCATCGGAGATCTCCACCCCCTGGGCCCTCTTCAGCTCCCCCCTCCTGAGGGAGAATCGGGCCATATGCGCCAAACACAGGGCGGCCCGCTCCGAGGAAGGGGTGACGAATACCCCCCCTTCCCTGAGGATATCCAGGGCCTTGATCTGCTCGTTGGCGAAGGAGGTGTGCACCACGAGGGGTTTCCCCCCTTCCCTCACCAGGCGGACCAGCTCCTGAGCGGCCTTCTCCTCGAGTTCCGCCACGTGGGGGGCGATGATCTCCTTGAACCCGCCGAAGAACCCCGTCATGTAGAGGCCGTCGACGACCTCCTCCTCCATCAGGGCCTCCACCACCCGGACGATCACCTCGGGGTTTTCCTCCGCCGTGCCGCCGTAATCTATGGGATTGTGGGCGGGCATCCCCGCGAGGAGATGGGGCTTGATCTTCTCCTGTGTCTCCGATGGCAATATCGGCACCTCAAGTCCTGCGCGTTCGGCATTGTCCGCCGCAATGGAGTTGTCTCCGCCCCCCTCCGAGAAGATGGCCACTCTCTTGCCCTTGGGCAGCGGCATTCCGGCGAAGCAGAGCCCCACGTCGAAGAGCTCGTCCACGTTGTTCACCCGGATGATCCCGGCCTGCCTCAGGGCGGCGTCCACCACCTGATCGTCCCCCGCGAGGGAGCCGGTGTGGGAGGCAGCGGCCCTGGCCCCTGCCTTGGTCCGTCCCACCTTTATGGCCACTATGGGCTTCTTCTGCGAGACCTTCCGGGCTACCTCCACAAGCCGTCCCCCCTCCTTTATCCCCTCGAGGTAAAGCAGGATCACCTCGGTGTCCGGGTCCTCGCCCAGATACTCGATGTACTCGTGAAACTGGACCCCGATGGCGTTACCCGCCGAGATGATCTTGCTGAAGCCCACCCCGCGGAGCTTCCCGTAATGGGTGAGGGAGTCGATGATGTTCCCGCTCTGAGCGAGGATGGAGAAGGGACCGTGCTTTATGGGAGGGACCCCGAGGAGGTTCATCCGGGCCGAGGCGCTGAAGAGCCCCGAACAGTTGGGCCCTATTACCCTGGCCCCCCCCTCCGAGGCTATCCTCAGGATCTCTGCCTCTATCTTCCGCCCCTCTTCCCCTGTCTCCCCAAGGCCCGCGGTGATGATCACGATCCCCTTGGCCCCTTTCTTCACGCTCTGGGCCACGGCCTCGGGGATGAACCTCGGGGGGATGACGATCATAACCAGGTCGACCTCCTCCGGGATGTCCGCCACCGAGGGGTAGGCCTTGTGGCCGAAGATCTGATCCCTCTTGGGATTTATGAGGAAGACCTTCCCTTCGTAGCCCCCTTCCAGCAGACTCCTGGTGCGCCTCTCACCCGCCTTGCCGGGGACCTCCGAGGCCCCCACTATGGCCACAGATCGGGGGTTAAAGATCGGTTCCAAAGGCCTTTCCACTTTTCTCCTCCTTCTGCAGGTAGATATTGCGCTCCCTCCAAATGCCCTCAAGCCTCCGCAGAGCCTTCAGGGCCTTGTCCCTCTCCGCTACGCTTACCGCCGTCACTAAGGCGTTTATAAGGCTCAAGGGGGCAGTGAAGGATTCTACATAGGAGTCCATTTCACAGCGGGCCGTCAGCACGATGTCACTTACCTGGGCTACAGGGGAGAGGAGGCTGTCAGTGATGGCTATACACCTCAGCCCCTTACGACGGGCATACTGAACTACCTCCACCGTATCCCTCGTATAACGGGGGAAGCTTATGGCTATAAGGACGTCCCTCCTCCGCCAAAGGACGGGCTCATCCCATAACTCCCCATGACCCGGTCTCAGGAGGAAGGCCTCCTTGCCTATGTAGCGCATGGCCGTCCAGAGGAAGAGGGCAAGGGAGTAGGCGCTCCTCAATCCGATGACGTAAAGGCGGTCGGCCTTCCTCACGGCCTTCACCGCCTCGCGGAAGGTATCCACAGGCAATTCGCTCACGGTCTGGGACAGGTTTTCGATGTCCTTCCTGAATACCTTCAGGAGCACATCCCCTTCGTCCCTAGCTCGATCTGAGGCCGCCTCCAGACGCAAAACCGTGGAGATCCTCTTTTTGAGCATCGTCCGGAGTTCATCCTTCAGCTCTGGGAACCCCTCGAATCCCAGGGCTTGGGCTAAACGTATAACCGTGGCTTCGCTTACCCCCGTCCTACGTGCCAGTTCGGAGGCGGACAGAAAGGCGCACTCCTCGGAGTTGTCGAGGATATAACGTAACACCTTTTTCTGTCCCTCCGTGAGGTTTTGTGGTGGTTCTAATAGGCGTGGCATGTGAAAAAAATCCTAAAATCAAAAGATATTTGTGAAGTATTTCCTTCATAAAATAGCCGCTTACGAAAGTCAACCCCCTGGGTCATGACTTGAAGGCATTGGGTGAAAGGGGTATAAAAATAGTTGGTGGGGGATGTAGCTCAGGGGGAGAGCATCACGTTCGCAACGTGAGGGTCGGGGGTTCGAATCCCCCCATCTCCACCATGAAGTTTTCGAGGGGGGAAGATCCCCCCTTGTATTTTTGGAGGGTCGTCATGGAGGGGAAGGTGGGGCTTATCGGGATCGGAAAGATGGGGGAGGCCCTGCTGAAGGGATTCCTCCAGGTGGTGGGGAGGGAAGGGCTTTTGGCCACGGACATCCGTGCGGAGCGCCGAAGGGTGGCGGAGGAGCTCGGGGTGGAGGTGGCGGTCGGTAACGTAGCTTTGGCTCGGGAGGTCCAATGGGTGGTGCTGGCTGTCAAACCCAAGGAAGCGGAGGAGGTGGTTCGGGAGATCGCCGATGGGTTTTCTGAGGAGAAAGTGCTCCTGTCCATCGTCGCTGGACTTAAGACCACGACCATCCATTCGTGGCTCAGGGGGAAGGGGAAGGTCATCAGGGCCATGCCCAATTTGCCACTGCAAGTGTTCGCCGGAGCGGTTGCCCTATGTGGTGGGCCGGGGGTTGGAGACGGGGATCTACAGAGGGCGCGCGAGCTCTTTGCCTCCCTCGGGGAGACGGTCGTTGTGCCTGAAGAACTCATGGACACAGTGACGGGGTTGAGCGGTAGCGGTCCGGCCTACGTTGCCCTGTTTATCGAGGCGATGGCGGAGGGCGGTGTGAGGATGGGCCTTGGGTGGGAGGAAGCCCTCAGGCTTTCGGCTCAGACGGTGCTGGGGACGGCAAAGATGATCCTCGGAGGGGAACACCCTGCGTTGCTCAAAGGGAAGGTTGCCTCCCCTGGTGGAACTACGGTGGAGGGATTGGCGGTCCTTGAGGTGTGGGGTCTGAGGGCCGCCTTGATAGAGGCCGTGGAGGCTGCGACCGTGAGGTCGAAGGAGTTGGGCAGGCATGGATGAGGCCCTTTTGCGCGTCGATAGGGAGGGACGCTGGTACTTCAGGGGGCAGGAGATCATCCGCAGGGAGGTCTTGGAGGTATTCTGGAGGGCCCTTGAGCGGGACCGTGACGGGCGATATTTCGTACACCTGGGAGGGGAAAAGGAGCCGGTGCAGGTGGAGGACACGGTCTTCATCGTGACTTGGGCGGAGCTTAAGGGCGATCGCTTCGTCATTCGGCTCAACGACGGGAGCGAAGAGGTTTTAGACCTCGGCAGCTTCTGGATCTCCGCAGAGGGGGTTCCCTATTGCATGGTCAAGGGCGGGAGGTTTCCCGCACGTTTCCTCCGCTTGCCCTTGTACCAAGTGGCCCAGTATGCCTCCTTCGACGAGCAGCTGGGGGAATATTTCATCGAACTCGGTGACCGGAGGTTCGTCCTTGGAAGGTCTGAAGGGTCCATCCCTTCGGATCCCCCCTCAAGGTGATGGCGCCATCGAGGTCGGTCCTCAGCACCGTGGCACCTATCCCTTGGTACCGCAGAATGGTCCTTTCGGCCGGGTGGCCGAAGGGGTTTCTCCACCCCACCGATATCACGGCGTAGAGGGGGCTGACTTCCCGGACGAAGGGGTAGGAACTCGAGTGGCGAGAGCCGTGGTGGGGGACCTTGATTACCTCAGCCCGCAGGGGAAGGCCCCTTCTTACGATCTCAGCTTCGGCCAGGTGACCGATATCGCCGGTGAAGAGCACCGAACGGTCCCCCCAGATCACCCTTAGCACCAGAGAGGCGTCGTTGACGTCGGAGTGCCACCCCGCTGGCGGATGCAGAACCGTGAATTCGACCCCCGAGATCTCCCTTCTGAAACCCTTTCCTATCCTTCGCACCTTGACCCCTTTAAGCTTCAGTTCACGTAAAAGTCGCCTTAGGTCCGGAGGGACGTCTGAGGCCGCATACCAGAACTCCTTGGGGTGGAAATGGCGGGCTACGAAGAGGAGGCCTCGATAGTGATCAGGTTGGGGATGGCTCAGGACGATGTAGTCGAGCTTGAGGATCCTTTCCCTCCAGAGGAAAGGGGCGATCACCCTTTCACCGATATCGAAGTCGCTCCCGAGGAGTCCCCCTCCGTCTATAAGGGCCGTTTCCCCTCCGGGCAGACGTAGGAAGGCCGCATCCCCCTGTCCCACGTCGAGGAAGGTCACTTCCAAGGCCCCCGATGGGCGGGTTCTTAGGTACCAATGGACGGTGTCCACGACCACAAAGAGGGCCAAAGCCCCGAGGAGGACCTTCTTGAGCCTCATCTTCCGCCAAAAGCCCACCGAGATCAGCAGGAGATAGAAGGCAAGGGCCTCTGGGACCGTCGGCCCTGGGAGCCATAGATGGGAGAGGGGCAGGGAGGCAAGGCCTTTGAGGATTGTCAGGGTGAAGGAAACGGCCCAGCTGGCCCCTGTGATGAAGGGGTTGGTCAAGGAAGGATCGTAGAGGGCCAAGGGCAAGGAGAGGATTCCCAGGGGGAGGGCCACGAGGGCGACCACAGGCACGGCTACCAAGTTGGCCAAAGGGGCTACAATCGAGAGGAGGTGAAAGTGATGCAGGACGATGGGAAGGGTGGATAGTTGGGCAGCCACGGAGAGGGCCACCGCGGCTTTTGTAGCCATGGTGAGTTTCTTCAAAGGGCTGGTACTGGTGCCCTCGAGCCCGCGCCTTTCCGTGGACAGGAGGCGCTGGCCGAAAAGGAGGATCCCACAAACGGCAGAGAAGGATAGCTGAAAAGAGGGTTCCCACAGGGCCCCCGGCCAGCTACAAAGGATGAGAAGGGCCGCAAAGGCCAGGGCGTTGACCATCGCCTTTCGGCGACCCAGCAGAAGGGCAAAGGTGAAGGCTGCCACCATAATGCCCGCCCTTACGGCGGAAAGGGGTGCTCCCACCACCAAGATGTAAAGGACCACCAGAGGG
This sequence comes from uncultured Thermodesulfobacteriota bacterium, assembly GCA_964525275.1. Lineage (GTDB taxonomy): Bacteria > Desulfobacterota > B13-G15 > B13-G15 > B13-G15 > CAZGDM01. The sequence goes on from CAZGDM010000012.1 coordinate 15,635, forward strand.
ATGGCCAGGAGGGCGGCGATGCCCTCTACCCAACCCCTCGCGAGGACCTTCTGGCATCGCCTGAGGGGCCATCTCAACGCTAAAAAGAGGAGCCCTGAGAGGGTGGCGATGTGGAGGCCGGAGATGGCCAGGAGGTGATAGGTCCCCGTCCGGCGCATTATCTCCTTGTCCCCTTTGGAGAGGTTTCCCCTTCGGCCGAGGAGGAGCGCCTCCAGGAACCCCCGGGTGTCGCCCCGGCTATGAAGCGACAGGGCCTTTTTCCACCTCGCCCTTATGAAAGAGAGGACCCCTTTCTTCCGGTAGAACACTTTTGGGATCCGGCGGATGGAGCCCGTTACAAAGATGCCCCTTCTGGCTAGGTAGGCCTCGTAATCAAAGGCCCCTGGGTTGGCGAAGTTGTGGGGCCTGCCCAATTTGACATCGGCCTCTATCCGCGTCCCCTTGTCCAGATCTACCTCCCCTTTGACCCAAAGCCTCACAGCTCCCTTGACCCTTATCCATCCCCTCCCCGTGAGGGCCTCTTCCGCTGCAAGGAGGATCGCTGTTCCCCTCCCCCTTGGCTCTGCATCCCGGAGGAGGACCCCTTTTAAGGCTGTGATCTCCGACAAGGGCTGCTGCAGCAGGTGCTCAGGAGGGAAATGGGGATGGTGGAGGTTGTGCGAAAGGAATACGCCCGTGGGGAAGGCGAGGACCAGCAGGAGCAGATAGGGAGGTCCCTTTCTGTGTCGTAGGGATCTTCCCCCAAGGGCTGCCAGGAGGGCCGCTGTGAAGGCCAGGGTTTTGTCACCTGCAGGAGAACCTACGAGGAGGCCCGCTATCAGGGAGAGACAAAGGGGAAGTAAGGGGGCATAGAAGGAAAAGGCCATCGAGCATAATGGCCTGGCCTAAAGGCTCAGAGGACGTCCTTCGTCCAGAAGCGCTTGAAGAGGTTTCTGGCGATGATGATCCTCTGGATCTGGTTGGTCCCTTCGAAGATCTGGGTGACCTTTGCGTCCCTCATCATCCTTTCAACGGGGTAGTCCTTGAGGTAGCCGTAACCGCCCAGGATCTGTACGGCATCGGTGGTAACCTCCATGGCGACATCCGAGGCAAAGCACTTGGCCATGGCGGAGAGTTTATCCACCCCTATGGCGGACATCCTGTCCCGTTCGTAGACCTTCTCGTCGAGCAGAGCCGCCGCCTTGTAAACGAGGGCTCGGGCCGCCTCTATCTTGGTGGCCATGTCGGCGAACATGAACTGCAGCCCCTGGAAATCGGCCAGCTTCTGGCCGAATTGAACCCTTTTAGTCGCGTACTCCAAAGCAAAGTCCAAGGCCCCTTGGGCTATGCCCACCGCCTGGGCCCCTATGGCGGGACGGGAGAGGTTGAGCGTCATCATCGCGAGCTCCCATCCCCTTCCCTCGCCACCTATGAGGTTTTCCTTGGGGACCACAGCGTTTTCAAAGATGAGGTCGGTGGTGTCCGATCCCCTCATCCCCAGCTTTTCCTCCCTTTTGCCGATGCTGAAGCCCTCAGTCCCCTTTTCCACCATCAGCACGGATATACCCTGCTTCCCCTTGGAAGGGTCGGTGGTTACGAAGACCGAGTAGATGTCAGCTGCCCCCCCGTTGGTGACGAAGCATTTGCGACCGTTGACGATGTAGAAGTCCCCATCGGGTACCGCGGTGGTCTTGAGGGAGGCGGCGTCGGAACCCGCCTCAGGCTCTGTCAGGGCGAAGGCCGCCAAGGCCCCTCCCTTGGCCACGCGGTCGTAGAAGTAGGCCTTTTGCTCCTCCGTTCCAGCCATCATCAAGGGCATAAGGCCCACCGAATGGGCCAGGATCATCAGGGAGCTGGACCCACAGGCATAGGCGATCTCCTCGGCCACGATGCACAGCGCAGTGATGCTTCCGTCCATACCGCCGTACTCCTCGGGGAGCATCAGGGAGAGATAGCCTTGTTGGGCGAAGAGCTCCGCCATATCCCAGGGGAAGACCCCTGCCCGGTCGATTTCGGCCGCCCTTTTGGCCACCTTGGTGCGGGCCACCCGTCGGACCGCTTCCCTGAGGAGCCTGTTCCTCTCCTCCGTCATCTGCTTGGCGTCCATGCCCCTTTCCTCCGGGACTTTTTGATGAATCGGAAGGTGGACTTATAACACACGCCCTTCCTCTGTGGCAAGGTCGATCGGTCCTTGAACTGAACGAGAGGATTGTAGTATAAGGAGGCCGCCAGAGGAGGCGCTATGACTTTACGCATACGTAATCAGATCCTTCGGGCGCTGAAGAAGGGCCCGATGACCTTTTGGGAGCTTATAAACTACCAGGACTCCCATATCGTGGAGTTTATGCGACATCTGCAAGCCCTAATAGAGGAAGGGCTCATCGAGTACAGCGACGGTCGTTTCTCCCTCAAGGGCCAGGTCCCGTTGGCTGAGAAACACCCTGTGACGTGCATCCGTTGCGGCATAGGGGTGGAGATCAGGGGGTACTTCGGCGAGATCTTGAAGAAGTTCAAAGAGGTAACCGCCGATCGTCCCCTTCCAGTGAGCGACTTCGATCAGGGCTTTGTCCGCCCTCAGGACACGGTGGCCAGGCTTGCCTTCCTCTACGAGAGAGGGGATTTGGAGAACCAGGAGATCTTCATCCTGGGGGATGATGACCTTTTGAGCGTCGCCATAGGCCTCACGGGGATGGCGAAGAGGGTCGGAGTGGTGGAGATAGACAGCAGGATTACGGAGTTTATCCGCGACTTCTGCCGAAGGGAAGGCATCACCAACATTGAGGTCAAGGAGTACAACGTCCTCGAGGAATTGCCCCAAGAGGAGAGGGGGAAGTACGACGTCTTCGTCACGGATCCCGTGGAGACGAGGAAGGGGCTCAAGCTCTTTGTGGGCCGTTGTATCGAATCTCTCAAAGGGAGGGGGGCAGCGGGCTACATAGGCTTCACCCATAGGGAGGCTTCGCTGGAGAAGTGGCGTGACTTCGAGAAGTTCCTCATCGAGGCGGGCTTTGCCATCACCGACATCCTTAGGGACTTCTCCATCTACCCGGAGCGGGACAACCGTTGGGAGGAGTTCTACAAGACCTACGAGATCATGAGGAAGTTCCCCCTCCCCATGCCAGAGGTGGACTGGTACAAGTCCTCCTTCGTCCGCTTCGAAGCGGTGGTCGATCCAGTGGTACCGCCCTTTGAGCCCCCTAAGGACCTCAAAGAGCTCTACTTCGATGACGAATCCTGGGCCACTCCGCTGCCCTCCTATCTGAAGGATGAGGATAAGGAGGGTTGAGTTCCTCAGGAGTGCCCTTCGGCCAGAGGATTTCCCTCGGGATAACTTGCCGGAGGTGGCCTTCGCCGGTCGGTCCAATGTGGGGAAATCCTCCTTGCTCAACACCCTTTGGGGGCGCAGGGGGTTGGCCCGTACCAGTTCCACCCCAGGTCGCACTCGCACCATAAATTTCTATCTCTTGGAAGGTGCTTACTACTTCGTGGACCTGCCGGGTTACGGCTTCGCCAAAGTCCCCTTGAGGATGCGCAGGGAATGGGCCAAGGGGTTGGAGGACTACTTCCGCCTGCGCCGCAACCTCCGTGGGGTGGTGGTGGTGATGGATGCGAGACATGGCCCCACAGCCCTTGATCACCAGATGTTCGAGTGGCTGAAGGAGCTGAGAATCGAGGCGGTCCCTGTGTTCACTAAGGTGGACAAGGCTTCCCAAAAGGAGAAAGTCCAGGCTCGGAGGAAGTTTGAACAATGGGGGCTATCCCCTGACGAACCCCTCTTCTTCTCAGCTCGCACGGGGGAGGGGAAGGACCGCCTCTGGTCGCGCCTGTGGCGCTTTCTGAAGGCTGAAGCTGCCCGCCTGAAGGAGTAGGTAATCGCCGTCCATCCAGCTGCCCACGTTGAAGTAGAGACCGGTCCTCGACCCCACGGTTATCTCCGCGGCCTCAGCTCGATGACAGTGCCCCATGACGACCACGTCGAACCCCTCGGCTATCTTACGGGCGGCAAAGGACCTGAGTCTCGACCGCACCTGGGGTACCCGATCCCCTCGGCGGGAACGAGAACACCACCAAAAGGCCACGCGGGTGACCACCTTGGGCCCGAGGCCTCCCACCACCCTGCAGGTTAAAGGATGTTTGAGAAAGAGGGCCGGCAGACTGTAGGGAAGGCCTGCAGCCCTATCCCCATGGGCGAGGTAGACCTTCTTGCCCTCGATTTCCATAGAAGTCTCCCAGCGGTAGTTCTCCACCGGAACCCCGAAGATTTCAGCCTGCAGGGCGAAATCGTGGTTCCCCTCCAAGAAGATTATCCTCGTCCCCCGTTCCCCCAAAGCCCTGAGGACCTCCCCGACCTCTCCATATAGGCCCTCAAGGATGGAGTTTTCCTTGAAGCCAAACCAGAAGTCGAAGAAGTCCCCCATGAGGACCAGTCCCTCGGGGGAGATCTCCTCCATCAGGGCTCGGAAGGCGTCCCAGGAGGAATCCTTACGATAGGGGTTAAGATGGGCATCACCTAAGAAGACCCACCTCTTCACCTGCCCACTCCGCAATAACGGAAGCCGAGGCGGGCCATGTGATCTGGCTCATAGATGTTGCGCAGGTCTATAAAGACCGGCTCCTTCAACAGGCCTTTGATGCGGTCGAGGTCGAGCCTCCGGAATTGATTCCACTCGGTGACGATGACCAAGGCGTCGCTCCCGGAGGCCACCTCGTAGGGACCGGAGCAGTAGGTCACTTGGGGCAGCACCCTTTTGGCGTTCTCCATGGCCGCGGGGTCATAGGCCTTGACCTTCGCCCCCTCCCTCAACAGACCCTTGATGATCTCAATGGCGGGGGCCTCGCGGATGTCATCGGTGTTGGGCTTGAAGCTTAGGCCAAGCACCCCGATGGTCTTGCCCTTGAGGTCACCCCCCACCATTCGGCGGATCTTATCCACCATTCGGGCCCTCTGGCGTTCGTTCACCCGCACCACCGCCTCCACGATCTCCAGGGGACATCCGTGCCGTTGGGCCATGTGTACCAGGGCCTTGGTGTCCTTGGGGAAACAGGACCCGCCGAATCCAGGGCCCGGGTGGAGGAACTTGCGCCCTATGCGGCCATCGAGCCCCATCGCCTTGGCCACGTGGTGCACGTCCACCCCCAGGGCCTCACAGAGGTTGGCCATCTCGTTTATGAAGGAGATCTTGGTCGCCAGAAAGGCGTTGGAGGCGTACTTGATGAGCTCGGCGGTCTCCGGGGTGGTGATTACGAAGGGGGTCTCGATGAGGTAGAGGGCGCTGTAGATCTCCTTCATGACCTCGATGGCCTCCTGGCTCCTGGCCCCTATCACCACCCGATCCGGTCTCAAGAAATCCTCCACCGCCGCCCCCTCCCGTAGGAACTCCGGATTGGAGACGACCTCGAAGGTGGCCCCTGCAGGGGCTTCTTCCCTGAGGACCCCTTCAGCCCAACGGGCTGTGCCAACGGGTACGGTGCTCTTCAGTACGACGATCTTCTTGCCGTCCATCGAGCGGGCTATCTCCCGCAGGGCCCCTTCCACTTGGGAGAGGTCGGGGGAACCGTCGGAGTTCGGAGGCGTCCCCACCGCCACGAAGATCACCTCCGCCCACCGTACCCCTTCAGGTAGATCGCTGGAAAAGCGGAGCCTACCATCGCGACAGTTTTTCTCCACCAAGTCATCGAGACCCGGTTCGTAAAAGGGCATGATCCCCTGCTGAAGCAACGATATCTTCCGCTGGTCCTTGTCGACACAGACCACCTCCATCCCGAACTCGGCGAGACCTGCCCCCGTGACCAGACCTACGTAGCCCGTCCCCACCACGCAGATCTTCACCTCGTCCTCCTCAGAACCCCTTTTCTTTGAGGTAATCCCTCAGGGCCTCTTGCCAGGGGCGCATGGTGATGCCGGCATCCCTCTGGAGCTTCTCGTTGGAAAGCACCGAGTAAAGGGGTCTCCGGGCGGGTCTGGTGAGATCCGCTGAGGAGATGGGGACCAGTTCAACCGTGTCCTTCCCCAGCTGGGCGAGGATCTCCTTGGCGAAGTCGTACCAGGAGCAGTGCCCGCTGTTGCTCACGTGGTACACGCCCCAGAGGTCTTTTTCCAAGAGGGCACGGATGGCCACGCTCAAATCCAAGGTGTAGGTGGGGGAGCCGACCTGATCGTCCACTACTTCAATCCTATCTCGTTCTCGGGCCAGGTCTATGATGGTGTCGACGAAGTTCCGACCGCCTGCCCCGAAGAGCCATTGAGTCCTCACGATGAGGTAGTCATCCGCGAACTTCTGTACGTACCTCTCCCCCATCAACTTGCTCTCCCCGTATACGTTGAGGGGATTCGGTTGATCCTGCTCGGTGTAAGGGGTCTCCTTTTTGCCGTCGAAGACGTAGTCCGTGCTGATGTAGACCAGCTTCGCCTTTATTACACTTGAAGCGCGCGCCAGGTTCTTGGCCCCTTCGCCGTTGACGGTGAAGGCGAGACGGCTCTTCCGTTCACAGGCGTCCACATCGGTGTAACCGGCGGCGTTGATCACCACCTGGGGGGAGACCTCCTTCAGCACCTTTTTGACGTTGTTATAAGCGCTTATATCGAGGTCATCCCTGCCCAGAGGGAGGACGTCAAAGGTCTCTCCGAGGACCTTCACGAGATCCCTTCCAAGCATGCCATGGGCGCCTACGATGAGCACTTTTCCCTTTTTCTCCATTGGGAGACACCTCCCCTCCTTGAAGGCCGACAGGACAGAGCCAAACGGAGAAAAAGCGGGTTTCCCCCTTCCCGTCGAGCAGGTAGATATTATCCCAATGGGTGGAGGAAAGACAACCCTACTTCACCAGATCCGGATGGCGGAAGCCCAACATCTGAAAGGAGGCCAATACCAGGGCGTGATCTATTCGGCCCTCCGCCATCTGGCGGTACACCTCTTCAAGGGGCATCTTGACCACTTCTATGTCCTCACCCTCGTCTAAAGAGGGACGACCGACTTCCTTCACCCCTTTGGCCAGGAAGATGAAGTAACGGTTGTCGAAGATGGCCGGCTGGGGCCTAAGAACTCCGAGGAGTTCCACCTCCGTGGCCTCGCATCCCGTTTCCTCTCGCAACTCCCTGCGAGCAGCCGCCTCGGGATCATCGCTCTCCACCAATCCCCCAGGGATCTCGAGGCTGAAGGAGCGGGTGCCGTGGCGAAACTGTTTCACCATGACGACCTCCCCTCGCTCGGTGAGGGGGATGATCCCCACCCAATCTCCTGTCTTGATTACGTAGAATTCGTGAGGTCTGCCGGTCCTGGGGGAAAGGGCCTTCTCCACCCGTACCTCGAAGAGCCTGCAGGAGAAGACCTCCCGGCTGTCGATCTTCTTCCATTTCCTGAGCATTTCACGCCCCGAACTTCTTCATCTTCAGGGCTGCGGCGAGCATCAACGTCATGGCCTCCTGGGCCCTGAAGCGGCCAAGCCCCCCGCGGGCGCAGGCCATCTCCGTAAAGCGGTCCACATCGTCGCGACGCTCGTAGGGAGAGCGCAGAAGGAAGGGATTAGGATGCCAGCTATGCCCTTTAAGGGCTGCAGGGGTCGAGTGATCGGCGGTGACCACGATGACCTCAGGGGCAAGCTCTAGTAGCAGTGGTATGTGGCGATCTACCTCTTCTATGACCTCGACCTTTCCCGCGAAATCCCCATCCTCGCCGCGGCTATCGGTCTTCTTGACGTGCAGATAGAAGAAGTCGAAGTCTGCGAAGTACTCCTTCAGGGTGGTAAATTCCTCGGCCACCGTCTCCCCCGTTTCCAGGACTTCCATCCCCACCAATTTGGCCAGACCGCGATACATGGGATAGGAAGCTATACAGGCTGGGGTGAGTTTGTAGAGCTCCCCGAGGGTGGGGAGATGGGGGAGTTGGGAAAATCCCCTCATCAACACCCCGTTGGCTGGCTTTTCTCCTTTGAGGACTTCGAAGGCTTGACGCAAAAAGGTCTCGACTATGCGGGACGTCCGCTCTGCCTCTGGGGCCAGGGGCTCCGGCCGACGAGGGGGTACCCCCTCCTTCTGAGGGTCGGTGTCGGATATCCGGGAATCAAGCCCCTCTCCGGTGAACTTCACCACGAAACGGTGCTCTCGCCCGGGGCGGATTTCTACCTTGACACCTTCCACTTCCTGGATGGCCGCTTGGAGTTTCCCGCAGAGGGCCTTGTTTTCCTCCGTTGGGATCCTTCCCGCCCTACGGTCCACCACCCTGCCTCCTTCGTCAAAGGTGGCGAAGTTCGCCCTGGCCACTACCTCCCCTGGACCGAGCTCCATTCCGATACCCAAGGCCTCCAGCACCCCCCGCCCTATTTCATAGCGAAGGGGGTCGTAACCGAAAAGCGCGAGATGGCCCGGCCCGCTGCCGGGGGTGATCCCTGGATAGACGGGGTCGGTGAGGCCGCAGATGCCCTCGGAAGCGAGGCGGTCGAGGTTAGGAGTATGGGCCGCCTCGAGCTCCGTCCGTCCATCCACTGGGATGCCTCCGAGGCCGTCCATGACGAGCAACACGATCTTGGAGGACGTCTTTACAGTCACCTCCTTCAGGATCCTCTCGTCGAGCATTCTCCACCTCCTGAGGGGAGATGCCTCAGGTATAGCATCTCGGGACCCACGGGCTCAAGGGCGGGTCTTGCGGTAGGCCAGGGCCTGGCAGGTAGCCACCAGCCCTTCCGCATCCCGGGCCTCGATGAGGTAACTCCCCACCCTTCTGCCCAGGGATATCTCCCGGGCCTCGGCCCTGAGGGTTCCGGGTATTCGAGGGGGGCGATGAAAGGTGATGTTCATGTTCAGTGCCACCGCCATTTCGCCATGGGAGTTGGAAGCGAGTTCGAAGGCGGCGTCCACTAAGGAAAAGAGGGCCCCTCCGTGGATCATACCGTGGATATTGGTCAGCTCCCTGACGAGGGCCATCTCCACTGCGGCATAGCCGGGGCGCAATTCTACGACCCTTATGCCGAGTTTCTTGGCGAAGGGTTCCTCAGAAGCCCTCCTGGATAGCTCCTCGAGGGGATCAGACATAGCTGTGGAGGCCGCTCAGGAGGTAGTTCACCCCAAAATAGGTGAAGATGACGGCAGCGAAACCCACTATGGACAATATGGCGGTCTTTCGGCCGCGCCACCCCCTCATCAGATGGGCGTGAAGCCACCCCGCGTAGATAAACCAGGTGATGAGGGACCACGTCTCCTTTGGATCCCAGCTCCAGTAACTGCCCCAGGCATAGTAAGCCCAGGCGGCACCGGTGATGATCCCCAAGGTAAGGAATACAAAGCCCACCAACACCATTCGGTAGGTGCCGTCCTCTAATATGGCGCTTGAGGGAAGCCATTTCACCCCGCCATCCCTCTCCTCCCTCCGCCTCTGGATAAGGTAGGCCAAGCTCAAGGCGAAGGCGAAGGCAAAGGCCGCGTAGCCGAAGAAGCAAGTGATCACGTGAATGGCCAACCAATTGCTTTGCAGAGCAGGAACCAAAGGCTTTATGCGCCGACTTATCCCCAACACGAGCGGCGTGGCCAAAAGGGCAGCGCCCAGACCCGAGGCCACCAATCCAAAGGCCTCATAACGGTATCTCTTGTTCAGGCAGTAATAGAGGAATACCGTGGACCAGGAGAAAAAAACTAGGGATTCGTACATATTGGAGAGGGGCAGGTAGCCGTAGCCGAGTTGATGGCTTTCCCACCATCTGACGATCATGCCTGCAAACTGCAGTGCGAACCCAGTCGCGAGAAAGGCCTTCCCCAAAGCGGCCGCCTTCCCTGTACCCTTGAGGGCGGAAGTGCTCCAACAAAGGAAGGCGAGAAGGTAGAAAAGGAGAGCACCGTCGAAGAGCCAAAGGTTCATGCCAAGGTCTTTAGCAAAGATTGAAAAGGCAGTCAACGCTAACTATAATTCCTGTGCAAGAGAGGCCTTTTTGTTTTTTCTTGCCATCTTCTCCCCGGAGGATAAGGCGATGCACGTCGATCCCCAAAAGAAGTTTGACGTGCGCAACATAGAGAGGAATATAAAAGAGGGCGTCATAACGGAAGAGGAGTACAGAAAGTTCCTCGAGGAGCTCCCCGATGCCTCCCACAAGATCTATCGTGGGGAAGATGAGAAAAGGGAGGATCGGTGAAGGGGCTCCTGGTGGTAGTGGATTTAGGGGGCACAAATCTCAGGGTGGCGGCCTTGAGGGGCGAGGAGATGATCGCCCTCAAGGAAATGCCGTCTATCGCCGCTTTGCCGCCTGAGGAGGGGCTGGGGGTTCTGAGGGGCTACATCAGAGACATGGCGGGAGGGGAGGCGGAGGGAGTTGTCCTTGGCTTCCCCGGGGTGATCAGTCGAGAGGGGGTGTTGCTCCACTCCCCCCACCTCAAAAGCTATGAAGGGGTTGATCTGGTGGGGGGGCTGAAGGAGCTGGGGATACGGGTACTGGTGGAGAACGACGCCAACCTCTACACCCTGGGGGAGGGGTTTCGGGGGGCGGCCAAGGGGCGTCGTCATTTCTGTTGCCTTACCCTGGGGACGGGGGTAGGGAGTGGAGTGGTGATCGAGGGCAAGCTGTTGAAGGGAGCTAGAGGGGTGGCCTCGGAGCTCGGGCACATGGTGGTGGATGAGGACGGGATGGAGTGTTATTGTGGCTCCCGTGGATGCCTTGAGGCCTATGCCTCTGGCAGCGCCATCTTGAGGATGGCCCAGGAGAGGGGGCTTGCTGTCTCCTCTGCCAAAGAGCTGGCCCGGCTCGCCTTTGAAGGAGATGACGAGGCGAAGGGGGTCTTCGAGGAGATGGGGAGATATTTGGGGGTGGGTTTGGCCAACATAGTCAACATCTTCAACCCCGAGGTGATCGTCATAGGGGGCAAGGTAGCGGATGCCTGGCCCCTCTTTGGCCCCAGGGCCCTGGAGGAGATGAAGAGGAGGGCCTTCCCTTACTCCGCTGAAGGGGTCCAAGTGACCAAGGCCCTCTTGGGGGATGAGGCGGCGTTGTGGGGTGGAGTAGCCCTGATGAAGCAGAGGGATGCGGACCGATAAGGATTACTATAGAATTCTGGGGGTCCCTCGCAACGCCTCGCAGGAGGAGATAAAGCGGGCCTATCGCCGCTTGGCCCTCAAGTACCACCCAGACCGTAACCCCGGCGACAAGGAAGCGGAGGAGCGTTTTAAGGAGATAGCCGAAGCCTACGAGGTCCTGCGGGACCCGGAGAAGAGGCGACTTTACGACCTCTACGGCCCAGAGGGGGTGAGGAGATCTACCGGCTTCTCCGGTTTCAGGACCGTGGAGGACATCTTCTCCACCTTCAGCGACCTCTTCGAGGAGTTCTTCGGGTTTTCGACCTCCAGAAGGGCCCCACGCCCGGGAGAGGACCTTCGATACGATCTGACCTTGGATTTCCTCGAGGCGGCCTTCGGGACCTCAAAGACCATAGATATTCCGAAGCGGGTCCCCTGCGATCGTTGCGGTGGATCGGGGGTGGAACCCGGCACCTCTCCCAAGGTCTGCCCTTACTGCTACGGGAGGGGGCAGGTTAGCCGCTCCCACGGGTTTTTCACCATAAGTACTACCTGCAGCTACTGCCAAGGGGAGGGGAAGATCATCACAGACCCCTGTCAGGCCTGCAACGGCGAGGGATGGGTCAAGGGGGTGAGGAAGATAACGGTTCGGATTCCCCCTGGGGTGGACGAAGGCACCAGGATCCGCGTTCAAGGAGAGGGAGAGGAAGGGGAATGGGGTGGTCCTCCTGGGGATCTTTACATCTACATCCATGTAAGGCCCCATGAGCACTTCCGCAGGGAGGGGGAGGATGTGATCTACCGCCTCGCCTTACCCTTCAGTCTGGCGGCCTTAGGAGGGGAGGTGGAGGTCCCCACCCTCGAGGGGTCCACCAAGGTGAAGATACCCCCCGGGACGCAGCCGGGAGAGGTGATACGCCTGAAGGGCAAGGGGATACCGCGCCTGGAAGGGAGGGGACGGGGAGATCTGCTGATCGAGGTGACCATCAAGGTCCCCAAGAAGTTGAGCAAGCGCCAAAGGGAATTGCTGGAGGAGTTGGCCGCCTGCGAGGAGGAAGGGGGTGAAGGCTCTGGGTTCTTCAAGAGGTTCATGGGGCGTGGATAAGGCGAGATGCCCTCGCTGCGGGAAGGAGGTTAAATGGGAGGGCAACCCCTTCAGGCCCTTTTGTTCGGAGCGGTGCAAGCTGATCGACCTGGGCCGCTGGATGGACGAGGAATACAGGATCCCCTCTGAAGAGGAGGTTCCTAAGCGGGAAGATCGGGAGGGTGACCTTTGAGCACCTCCAAGGCCTCCTCGGCGGCGGCCCAAGGGTCAATTTTCCCCTCTTCCACCTCTTCCCTCAATTTCATCAGTTCCCCCTCAAGAAGCCGCTGGATCTCCCCCTTCAAGAGGTGCTCCAGGATCTTCTCAAACCCCCTCTTCAACCTTCGGCGACGCCCTTCGGCCTTCAGCCCCTCCCTCTCTAAGAAGGCCCGGTGGTCCTCGATCCGGTCGAGGAGCTCCGTCACCCCCTCCCCCCGGTGGGCTTGGGTCAGAACTACGGAAGGGCTCCAGCGATCCTGACGCATCTTCAACGCGGCCTCGAGCAGCCCCCTTATCCTCTCGGCGCCTTCCATGTCCGCCTTGTTGATGACGAAGATATGGCCGGTTTCAAACAATCCCGCCTTCAACATCTGCAGGTCGTCTCCCTGAGCCGGGGTGAGGACCACCACTTCGGTGTCCGCAGCGTGGTGGGCGTCGATCTCATCCTGCCCCACCCCGATGGTCTCCAGCAGGATGTAATCTTTCCCCATGGCATCCATCACCTCGAGGATCCCCCAAGCCGAAAGCGACAGTCCCCCCATCGCCCCCCTGGTGGCCAGGCTCCTGATGAAGACGCCAGGGTCCGAGCTATGACGTTGCATCCTCACCCTGTCTCCCAGGATTGCCCCTCCGGTGAAAGGGCTTGTGGGATCCACGAGTATTGCCCCCACCTCCTTACCCCGCCCCCTCAGGACCTCTATAAGGCGATCCAGGAGGGTAGATTTTCCCGCCCCAGGAGGACCGGTTATTCCCACGACATGGGCCCGACCTGTATAGGGGAGGAGCCTCGACAATTCCCTGAAGGCCCACTCCTCCCCCTCCTCGAGGGCCCTCATGAGGTGGGAGGCTGCCTTTAGATCCCCCTCCAAGACCTTCTCCGCCACCATAGCCCCTTTATAACACATACCCTTGACCGACGCCAGGAGCTATGTTAAGAGTGACCACTCGGTCATATGGAGGCGAAGCGCACCTTTTTCAACCTCCCCGAGGAGAAGCGCGAAAAGATCATTAAGGCGGCCCTTGAGGAGTTCGCCTCTAAAGGGTGGAAAGGGGCGAGTGTGAACAGCATCGTGGCCCGGGCGGGAATAGCCAAGGGCTCTCTTTATCAGTACTTCAGGGACAAGCGCAGCCTTTTCCTCTTCCTCTTCGACAAAGCCGTAGGGGTGGCCAAGGAGACGCTGAAACGTGTCAAAAGGCAGACGGCGGGGAAACCCTTGCGGGAAAGGCTTCGGGAGTCCCTCCTCGCTGGGGTGGATTTCATAGAGAGGCACCCTTTGCTTTACAGGATCTACTTACAGCTGGTCTTCGAGAGGGATGTCCCCTTCCGTCAGGACTTGATCGGGCGGTTGAGGGTGCTCTCCTTTGACTACATCCTCTCCCTCCTCGAGGAGGCCCTCAAGCGGGGCGAGGTCAGGGAGGGATTGGACCTTAAAGCAGCGGCCTTTCTCATCGATGCAGTTATGGAGAGGTTCTTACAACTTCAGGCCCTCCCCCATTTGGCCCCGGGGTGGTCCCCCAGAGGACGGGAGGAGGTGGAGCAAAGGGTCGAGGAGCTTGTGGACCTCATCGAGAAGGGGGTGAGGCCTTAAAATTTTTTCTCTTTGAGATGACCAGGAGGTCATAATGGCCTTCAGAGATCTGCGTGATTTCCTCCACGCTCTCAAGGAGAGGGGAGAGCTAAGGGAGGTGGGGGTGTCCCTCGATCCGGTCTTGGAGATAGCGGAGGTCACGGCGAGGGTGTCGAGGTCCGCTGGGCCAGCCCTGCTCTTTTCCCGCCCCAGGGGCTTCGCTGTGCCCGTCCTGACCAATCTCATGGGGAGCCCCCAACGGGTGAGGCTTGCCTTCGGGGGAGACCCTGAGGAGAAAGGGGAGGAGCTGTTCGGGATCTTGGACCCCGCAAAAGGGGGAAGGGGAGTCTTCGAGGCGGTCAAGGGACTTAAACGCCTCCGTCCCTTCCTTTCGGCCCGGCCCAAGAAGGTGAAAAAGGGGTTGTGTCAGGAGGTAGTCCACAGGGAGCCAAATCTCG
>CAZGDM010000012.1:30036-35471 GCA_964525275.1 uncultured Thermodesulfobacteriota bacterium
AAGAAGGTGAAAAAGGGGTTGTGTCAGGAGGTAGTCCACAGGGAGCCAAATCTCGAAGCGCTGCCCCACCTCAAGGGATGGCCTGCAGATGCCTCGAGGTTCATCACCGCTCCGCTGGTGATAACCGCCGACCCTGAGACCGGGCAGCGCAACGTGGGGATGTACCGGATGCAGGTCTTGGGCCCTCGGGAGGTGGCTCTGCACTGGCACCCGGGAAAAGGCGGGTTCCTCCATTGGAAGAAGGCCATAAGGAGGGGGCAACGGCTTGAGGTGGCGGTGGCCATAGGCGTAGATCCCCTGACCCTCTGGTCATCTACTGCCCCCCTGCCGGAGGGGTTGGACGAACTGTGGTTTTCCGGCCTCCTGCGTCAGGAGGCGGTGGAGGTGGTCGAGGGGGTGACGGTGCCGCTGCACGTGCCCGCCAGGGCAGAGGTCGTCATCGAGGGATACGTCCTGCCGGGGGAGGAGGTCCCCGAGGGTCCTTTTGGCGACCACACTGGCTTCTACTCCCCTCAGGCCCCTTTCCCACTTATGCATGTGACCGCCATAACCCATCGGCGGGACCCGATCTATCACGCCATCGTCGTAGGGAGGCCGCCCATGGAGGACTTCCACTTGGGGAAGGCGACAGAACGGTTTTTCCTGCCCTTGATAAAGCGGGTCCTGCCAGAGGTGGTCGATATCAACATGCCACCGGAGGGGGTCTTCCACAACCTGCTCTTTGTCTCCATTCGCAAGGATTTCCCCGGACAGGCCCGCAAGGTGGCCCATGGCCTCTGGGGACTCGGGCAGATGGCCTCGACGAAGATCATCGTGGTCTTCGATGACGACGTGAACGTGCAGGACCTCTCAGAGTGCCTCTGGGTCCTCGGGTCGAACGTAGATCCCGAACGGGATGTCTTCATCGAGAGGGGACCTCTGGATTTGCTGGATCACGCCTCCCCTGAGGAAGGCTACGGCTCCAAGATGGGAATAGACGCCACCAAGAAGCTGCCCGCTGAGGGGCATCGGCGTCCTTGGCCGGAGGCCATAAGGAGCGATCCAGAGGTGGCCAAGAGGGTGGACGAGCTATGGGAGGAACTCGGCCTTTGAAGGCGTTCCGCCATCTGATGGAGGCCATAAAGGTGGAGCACACCCTATTTGCCTTGCCCCTTGCCCTCTCCGGGATGGTCCTCGGGGCAAAAGGGTTGCCCCCTGGGGGGAGGGTCCTCTGGGTGAGCCTTGCCATGGTCGGGGCGAGGACGGCGGCCATGGCCTTCAACCGCCTGGCAGACGAGGCCTACGATGCCCGCAATCCAAGGACACGGGGGAGGCCTCTCCCGAGCCGGCGTATCGGGCGGGGGAGCCTCTGGGGGTTGACGGTGGCAGGGGTAGGGCTGACGGCCTTTTCCGCCTGGAGGCTTAACCCCTTGGCCTTCCGCCTGTCGCCTCTGGCGTTGGGATGGGTGCTCTTCTATTCCTTCACCAAGCGGTTCACGTGGGCATGTCACCTCTGTCTGGGGTTGGCGGTGGCCTTAGCCCCGGTGGGAGGTTGGATAGGAGTGAGAGGTGATGTGGGGCTTTCGGTGCTGCTGCTCGGTGGGGCTACGGCCCTTTGGGTAGCGGGCTTTGATGTGATCTACGGTTGCCTCGATTACGACTTCGATCGGGCGGTCGGCCTTCACTCCCTGCCGGTGAAGCTCGGCATCCAGCGGGCCCTTGGGGTGGCGGCGCTCTTTCACCTGGGGGCCCTCGGGTTCTTCGTCGCCTGCGGCCTCTCCGCGGGCCTTGGCTCGATATGGATTGGGGGATTGGGAGTGGTAGCTGTGTTGCTCGGAGCCGAGCACTTCATACTGCATCCTTACGATCCTTCCATGGTCCCCGTGGCCTTCTTTCCCCTTAACGCTGCGGTCTCCCTAGTGGTATTTTCGGCGCTTTCCTTGGATCTATGGCTTGGAGGTGGAAGATGAAAGTCCTTTTGGCCCTTTTGTTGGCGGTCCTCTTCGCGGTGACGGCGGTTGAGTGTCGCCCTTTGAGGATTGGGACGCTGCCCGTTGGAGAGGGGTTGCCCCTTTGGTACGCCGAGGATCGGGGGATCTTTCAACGGGAGGGAGTGGAGGTGGAAGTGGTTCCCTTTCAAAGCGCCATGGAACGGGATCTGGCCCTTCAGACCGGGAGGATAGATGGGGCCATTGGAGATCTGGTGGGGACCCTCATCGCCCGTCGGGCGGGCTTAAACCTCAAGGTTGTGACGGTGATCTCCCGCCCCAAGCCCCAACAGGCCCTTTTCAGCTTGGTTTCGGCCCCCGGGGTGGGGACGAGAAGGGTTGAAGACCTTGAGGGGAGGCCGGTGGCCATCTCCTCGAACACGGTCATCGAATATGTCCTCGACGAGATCCTCAACCGTCGGAGGGTCAAGGGGGTGAGGAAGGTGGAGATAAAGAAGATCCCCTTGCGGTTCCAAATGGTGCTCACTGGAGAGGTGGCTGCAGCGGTGTTGCCCGAACCCCTTGCGGGCCTGGCTATCACACGGGGGGCTGGGCCTCTAGAGGATGACCGGAAGCTGAAGGGGACGGAGGTGGTGTTGGTATTCCGCGAGGAGGTAATACGGTCGAGGCAGGGGGCAGTGGAAGCCCTGGGGAGGGCCTGGCAGGAGGTGGTGAGACTTATCGAGGCAGATCCCCATGGGGCTCAGTCCGTCCTCTTTGAGAGGGCCAGGATCCCGAGGGAGGTCAGGGAGAGCTATTTCCCTCCCCTTTGCCCTGTGGGCTTGCCCTCCGAGGAGGACCTTCGGGAGGCCATCCTTTGGCTACGCCGTAAGGGTATACGGGTTGAGGATGGGTATCGCGACCTCGTCGATCCATCCTTTCTCAGGGGCCAAGGGCGTTGAAGGCGCCCCCCTCCTCGAAGTCCAAGACCTCACAGCAGTCCGGAAAAACGGGGGCAGGGTGGTGGAGGTCTTCCGGGGGCTGACCTTCAAGGTGCCCCAGGGCGGCAGGCTCGTGGTGATTGGGCGGTCAGGCAGCGGTAAAACCACCCTCTTGTGGATCCTCAGCGGGCTGCTCAGACCGAAGGAGGGGGTGGTGAAGTTTTGTGGCAGCCCTTTGCAGGGGCCGAGGGAGGAGATAGCCATCATCTTCCAGCACGGGGGTCTTCTGCCGTGGAAGACGGTGATGGAAAACGTCACCTTGGGGCTCTCCTTGAGGAGGATGGGCCGAAGGGAGCGGGCCGAAGCCGTGGAAGGGCTCCTCGAACGCCTGGGCATTTCTCACCTGAGGGAGCGATTGCCCCGCCAGCTGAGCGGAGGGGAGAGGCAGCGAGTTGCCATCGCCAGGGCCCTGGCCCAGCGGCCCAAATTGCTCCTGCTGGATGAGCCCTTCGCATCGTTGGACGCCCTTACCAGGGAGGACCTCCAGGATCTGCTCGTGGAGCTTTGGCTTTCGGAAGGGATGGCAATGGTGCTGGTTACCCACAGTGTGGAGGAGGCGGCCTTCCTGGGGGAGGAAGCCCTGGTCCTCGGCAGCGGGAGGGGAGAGCTTATCCCTCTCGGCGGTAAACCGGGGAGGGGGTACCGCAGAAGTCCCACGATGTGGCACAACTGCAATCGCCTGCGGGAGGCCCTAAAGAGATCATGTCCACCAAAAGGACCCTGTTGACCATCGGAGTCCTCCTCGGCCTATGGAAGGGGCTGGCGCTCTTGATCCAACAACCCTATCTGCCCCCACCGGAGACAGTCCTCGAGGCAATCCTTAAAGAGGGGCTCTGGAGACACTTCCTCAGGAGCTCCTTCAGGGTGGTCGTCTCCCTCGGGGTGGCCCTTCAAGGGGCTGTTCCTTTGGGGCTCCTCATGGGCAGAAGGCCGGAGGTGGACCGGGTGCTTCGGCCAGCGATATATTTCCTCTACCCCGTGCCGAAGATCGTGTTTCTGCCCGTGGTGTTGCTGCTGTTTGGGTTGGGGGACCTTTCCAAGGTCGCCATCATCTCACTAATCGTCTCCTTTCCCATTCTGGTGGCCTCCAGGGATGCCTCTCGGTGGGTGGACCCCGAGTGGATCGTGGCCCTTCGCTCCTTGGGGGCAGGAGGATGGGACATCTTCCGGCACGTAGTGCTGCCAGCCACCTTGCCCCACATCCTGACGGCCCTTAAGATCGGCATAGGGACCTCCATCGCCGTGCTCTTTTTCGTGGAGTCCTACGCCACCGAAGAAGGACTGGGCTGGGCCATCCTCGATGCATGGGGGAGGCTGGACTATCCTGGGATGTACGGAGCCATGGCCGCCATGGCGGGGCTCGGGGTGGGACTTTATCTCATTGTGGAGATGGCCGACAAAAGGGCTCGGCGATGGATGGGGCCCGAGTGAAGGGTTCCCCTTCCCCGGGCCCCTGAGGTCAATTGGAAAGCCAACCGTATATGGCCCTGTAAACCATATCGTGGGATTCTTCCAACACAAGGCCGTGGGATGCGTTGCCTATGAGCATATAGGCCTTCTTTTCGCCTGGAAAGGCGTAAAAACACCTCCTCGTATCTTCGAGATCGGCGAAGTTTTCGTGGTCGCCGTAGATGAAGAGGATGGGGGCTTTAACCCTTGGTAGGAGCCTCTTGGCATCCCAGTCCCGCAAGTCGAGGAAAGGACCCGTGGGGATGCGAGGGGTCCTTTTGCTCACGATTTCGACGAACTTGGCCAGCACTTTGGGATCGTAACGGTACCACAGGTTCTTTGCGGTTTCTGGCCGCGAGGGGATGAACTCCTTACCCGATTCGGCGAGGGAGATGAGCTTCTGGACGAGTTTTTTCGCCCTTTTGTTGACGGTGCTGCAGGGGTAGCCCATTAGGACTATCCTTCGGACCTCCTCCGGATATTTGCCGGCGAGGCATACTGTAACCACAGTGCCGAAGGACAGGGCCACCACGTCTACCTTTTTCACCCCTTCAAGCCCTTCGATGAAATCAGCCACTGCCTTCATATCCTCTGCACAGGTGAGGCCACGGACCAAGAGACCACTGGTCTTGCTGCTTTTGCCATAGCTTCTGTGGTCGACGGCGTAAACGGCAAAGCCCCGTTTAGCCAAGTAGTCCATGAGGTTGTAACCCTTGACTGGCAAGTTGTACAGCGTGGAACCGCTCTTCACCCACGGGATGAGCAGCACAACCCCCTTCGGTGTTCCCGTAGAAGGCCTTTTGCCGACTACATAGATCTGGATTCCCTGCGGGGTTTTGACCATATATTCCCTCTCGATAATCTTGGCCTCTCTGCTGGGATGTAAGGCCGCGCACCCGAGGCTCAAAATCAGGAGCCCCAGGACGACCAAAACAGCCGTTAAGGTTTTGATCCTGTTCATGGCCTCCTCCTTGTTCAAAAAAAGTTTTGTTTAACATACATCCTGATAACACCAATTCCAATGAGAAGTCAAATTTTGCTTACTGTTTGCCCAAACATCGTTATTTCACTGCTCCCT
>CAZGDM010000013.1:0-34963 GCA_964525275.1 uncultured Thermodesulfobacteriota bacterium
CTCACCTCATGCGGAAATACTAAACCCACCCCAGGGACATATTCGCGATAGGTGATGAAACTGATCCTCCCCTTCATGCCAAAGGGCGTAAAGTCTGAAGGAGAAAGGAGGCTTTTTCAAACCCGAATATCCCCCATTTTCCCCAACGGACCTCCCATTGCCGGACCTGTCCTCTTCTATGATCGGCTTCTTCTACATATCGCTTTAAATCTCCCTTGAGTGCCCCATTACAGGGATGCTATCCTTCCACAGTGTGGAAAGGGAAGGGTATTTCACTACGAGAGACGGCCTGAAGCTCCGATACCTCCGTAGGGGAAAAGGGCGGCCGGTAGTGATGCTTCACGGCTTCGCCGAAGGGGCCGAGGTGTGGGATTTCCTTTTGCCCTACCTCAATGGCCCGTGGCAGATCTTCGCGATAGACCAAAGAGGGCACGGCCTGAGCGACCGAGCCCCAGAGGGCCATTACACCACCTTTCACTTTGTCGGGGACATTGAGGACTTCGCTATAACTATGGGCTTGCAAAAATTCTCACTGGTGGGCCATTCCATGGGAGGCCGAAACGCCCTCGTGTACGCCGCTCTCCACCCGGATCGGGTAGAACGACTGGTGGTCATAGATTACGGACCAGAACTCGCCGCTGAGGGTAGGCGCCGGATCGTCAGGGCCCTCAAGACGAGAAGGGACATCTTCCCCTTGGAGGAGATGATACAGGCCTTCATCGAGGAAAACCCACGCCTTGATCGTCCCAAGGCTGAAGCCCTCCTCAGGAGGATCTGCAAGCCCCTGGGGAACGGCCTCTGGGGCTGGCGTTGCGACTTGAGGTTGCTTCAGGCGATAAGGGAGGGCAGGAGGGTCCTGCGGGATGTGGACCTTTGGGAGTTTATCCCTCGAGTGAAGTGTCCGATGCTGCTCCTGCGGGGGGCTGATAGCGACCTCCTCCGCCCCGAAGGGGCCAAGAAGATGGCAGAGGCCATGGTTGATTGCCGTGTGGTGGAAATCCCCGAAGCGGGACACGCAGTCCCCGTGGACAATCCCCAGGCAACTTCTTCTGCCATCGTCCATTTCCTCTCCTAAACCCGCCTTTACTCGGCACGGTCCCGGTGTTATCCTCAAAACAAAAAGGAGGTTTGCCGTGGAGGAGAAGAAGATCGGGAAGGTGGTCGGCTATTTCGCCAAGATAGGAGTGGCTGCTGTCCAGATAGAAGACGGAGAGCTTCGGATAGGGGACATCATACACATCAAAGGACACACCACCGATCTCACACAGCAAGTCACCTCGATGCAGATCGAAAAGCAGCCCGTTGAAGAGGTAAAACCAGGCGATGCAGTGGGTATAAAGGTGGAGGATCGTGTAAGGAAGGGAGACACAGTTTACAAAGTCATCGAGGAATGAGGAAGGCAGAAGCGCTCCTTCCCCTCCATTACGGCAGCGCTCCAAGGTGGCTCTTCGAACGGATGGTGGCCTTGGGGCGGGAACTTGTACGCGTGATGGTCCTCGAATTCGGACCGGAAGAGGTGCTCCGCCGGCTTTCGGATCCCTTCTGGTTTCAGGCTTTGGGCTGCACCATGGGCTTCGACTGGCATTCAAGCGGCCTGACCACCACCGTCTGTGGCGCTCTGAAGGAGGCCCTAAAGGGACTGGAGACGGAAGTCGGGATCATGGTTGCGGGCGGAAAAGGGCGAGCCTCCCTCCGTACTCCCGAAGAGATTGCCCGCTACGGAGATCGTTTCTCGGTGGAGGCGGAACCACTTATTAATGCAAGCCGCCTGGTGGCAAAGGTCGACAACTGCGCCCTTCAGGACGGCTACCAGCTCTACCACCACACTTTCTTCTTCACCTTCAACGGGACCTGGTGTGTCATCCAGCAGGGGATGAACCCTCAAAACCGCTACGCCCGCCGTTATCACTGGATCTCAGAGGGCCTTGAGGACTTCTGCTCGGAACCCCATAAGGCCGTCTGTTGTGACCGTAAAGGTCGCCCCCTAAACCTGGTGGCTTCGGAGAGCTCTGGTTCGAGAAGGGCTATTACCGAGCTCTCCCGCCAGCACCCCGAGGAAGTGCTCAAAGAGCTCAAGCCGGTTAAGAAACTGATCCTTCCCCAAAGACACGACATCACCCTACAGGACCTCGCCCCGGAGAAGCTCCACAAGGTACTCATCAAGACTTATGAGCGACAGCCCCAAGAGTTTAAAGACCTACTCCTCGTCCGGGGATTGGGCCCCAAAGGCTTGAGGGCCTTAAGCCTTGTAGCGGAACTCATCTACGGCGAGGCCCCGAGCTTCAAGGATCCTGCGCGCTTCAGCTTCGCCCACGGGGGAAAAGACGGAAGGCCCTATCCTGTAAACCGTGAACTCTACGATCGCACCATCAGTGTGCTAAAGGAGTGCGTGTGGGCTGCCAGCATAGGGAGGACCGAAAAGCTCAAGGCCGTCCGCAGACTTGACGCCCTTTATCAGAGGATGTGATGGAACTTTTTGCACGGAGGGCAAAAGAACTACGGCACAAGGCGGCTCCTCTGGCCGAAAGGATGCGCCCCAGAGACCTCGAAGAGTTCGTAGGGCAGGAGCACCTCTTGGGAGAGGGAAAGGTGCTCCGGAGGATGATCGCAAGCGGGGAGCTCTTCTCCTTTATCCTCTGGGGTCCCCCTGGATCAGGAAAGACCACCCTGGCACGACTTGTGGCAGAGGCCGCCCGGGCCCATTTCGTCGCTTTCAGCGCGGTGCTCTCCGGTGTAAAGGAGGTGCGGGAGGTCATCAAAGAGGCATCGGAACGCCTGGCTTACACCGGCCAGCGCACCATCCTGTTCGTGGACGAGATCCACCGTTTCAACAAGGCCCAGCAGGACGCTTTTTTGCCCCATGTGGAATCGGGGACCATTGTGCTGATCGGGGCCACCACCCAGAACCCCTCTTTCGAGGTGATAGCGCCACTGCTTTCCCGGCTTAGGGTTTTCACGCTCAGGCCCCTTACGGAGGACGAACTCCTCCTGATCCTCAAACGGGCCCTCAGGGACCGAGAGCGAGGGCTAGGGGATCTAAAAGTTGAGATTGCGGAAGATATCCTCAGGCTCATCGCAAGGCTGTCAGACGGCGACGCTCGTCAGGCGCTAAACGCCCTAGAACTCGCCGTCCTCACCACCTCTGCTGGCCCTGGAGGAGTGCGAAAGATCACCCCTGAGATAGCCATGGAGGCAGCTCAGAAGCGGATCCTCTACGACAAGGACGGCGAGGAACACTACAACCTCATCAGCGCCTTCCACAAGGCCATGAGGGGGAGCGATCCGGATGCGGCGCTCTACTGGCTCGCCAGGATGCTCGAAGGGGGAGAAGATCCCCTTTACATAGCCCGCAGGATGGTGCAGTTCGCCTCCGAGGACGTAGGCATGGCCGATCCTCAAGCCCTGGTGGTGGCTGTGGCAGCCACGGAGGCCTTTCAGTTACTGGGGCAGCCGGAAGGAGAGCTGGCCTTAGCCCACGCCGCTGTGTATTTGGCCACGGCCCCGAAGAGCAACTCCGTTTACCGTGCCCTTGCAGAAGCGCGTAAAGACGCCCGAGAGAAGGGGGCTCTGCCTGTCCCCCTTCATTTGCGGAACGCCCCCACGGAGCTTCTGCGAAGGCTCGGTTACGGTCGCAATTATCGCTATCCCCACAACTTCCCCGGGGCCTTTGTGGAGGAGGAATACATGCCCCCCGAACTTTCGGGCAAAAGATATTACCACCCGAGCGACCGGGGGTATGAGAAGGACGTAAGAGAGCGCTTGCGGAATTGGTGGAGGGACAAGAAGGGATAACCGACTTAAAAGCCGACCCACTGTAATCCAATGAGGAAAGGGATCATTGTAGCAGCAGTGCTTCTCATCGGCGCCTTTCTCCTCTGGAAGGCGCTCTCCGTAACAGAGGAGGAACGCATCAGGCGCACCCTTATGGATGGAAAAAGGGCCATCGAAAGGGAAGACCTCAAGGGGGTCATGAAACATATCTCCATGTTCTATCGAGACGACTACGGTTTCACCTACTTGCGGGTCAGGGCGCTCTTTCAGCGGCTCTTCGAGGAATTTGACGACATCCAGATATTCGTAGACCGCATGGAGGTAGAGTTAAAGGACGATGATAACGCCACGGCCACCCTCCTCACCTGGGCCACTGCCAGGGGGAAAGAGGGGAAGGGGTATATCGCCTGTTCCGGGCAGGAACCGTGTCGCGTCAGAATAGACTTGGAAAAGGGCGGGGGAAGTTGGAGGGTGACCCGGGTGCAAGGGGTCAGGCCGGGGGAGGTCTTCGAATGAAGCGCTTCATCGCCGATTTCCACATCCACACCCGCTTCAGTCGCGCCACAAGCCGCGAGATGACCTTGGAGAACATAGCCAGGTGGGCCCGGCTGAAGGGGGTAGACCTCATGGGAACCGGTGATTTCACCCACCCCGCCTATTTCTCCGAGCTTCGCTCCAAGCTCGAGGAGGCAGAAAAGGGCCTCTACCGGCTGAAGGAGGGGGAGCGCACAGTGCGCTTCATCCTCACCACCGAGGTGTGCAACATCTTTGACCAGGGGAAAAGGCGCAATCGCCGTATCCACACCCTGATCTTCGCCCCCGACCTCGAGACTGTGGAACGGATAAACAAGACCCTGAGCCGCTACGGGGAGCTCCAACAGGATGGACGCCCCACCTTCACTTTTCCCGTGAAGGACCTGGTAAAGATGATACTGGATTGCTCTGAGCGATGCCTCCTTGTCCCGGCCCATGCTTGGACACCGTGGTATTCGGTCTTCGGGGCCAATTCCGGCTTTGACTCCCTGGAAGAATGCTTCGAGGAGGAGGCGAGAAACATCCACGCCATAGAGACCGGCCTCTCATCTAACCCCCAGATGAACTGGAGGCTTTCAGCCCTTGACCGCATAACCCTCATCTCCAACTCCGACGCCCATTCCCCAAACCGCATAGGCCGCGAAGCCAACGTCTTTTCGTGCGAGATGACCTACGACGAGATAACCAGGGTAATTCGGGAAAAAGACCCCCGTGGCTTCCTCTTCACCATCGAGTTCTTCCCCGAGGAGGGGAAATATCATTTCGACGGCCATAGATCCTGCGGAGTGCTCTTTTCGCCCAAGGAGACCAAGGAGCACAATTACCTCTGTCCAGTCTGCGGAAAAAGGCTCACTGTAGGGGTTATGCACCGGGTGGAGGAACTGGCCGATAGACCGGAGGGCTATGTACCTGCCGGGGCCATCCCCGCCATACACCTCGTACCCCTTGACGAGATCATCGCCGAAGCCCTTGGTGTAGGCCGCGAAGCGAAGGGGGTGGAAAGGGAGTACCTGCGGCTTGTGGAGGCCGCTGGTAGTGAATTCGCGGTGTTGTTGGACCTCCCCTCCGAAGAACTCCGCCGCATCGCCCCTGCGCGGGTTTTCGAAGGGATCATGAGAGTGAGGCGAGGCGAGTTGGAGATCGTCCCGGGGCACGACGGGGTGTACGGCAAGATCCAGATCTTCCCTGAACAGCATGAGACGGAAGCCCCTCAAGAAGGGGTTCAGATGTCCCTCTTTTGATGGCCGAGCTGCCTGAGGACCTCCGAAAGTTCCTGAAAGAGCTCTTCGGCGCAGGAGGGTACAAGGCCTTCCTGGAGGTAGTGGGCAAGGGTGCCCCTGTGGGCTTTAGGGTCAATACCCTGAAGGCCACCGACCATCAGGTCCTGCAACTCCTTCAGGAAGAGGGCTTCAGCGCGGAGGCCATAGAGGGGATCCCCCACGGGTACCTCGTGACCCACGAGCCCTTCCCCTTGGGGAAGAGCTTTTCGCATTTCCTCGGGAACATCTACATCCAGGACCCGAGCTCCATGCTTCCGCCCCTGGCCCTTGAACCCCAGCCGGGGGAACTCGTCCTCGATTTGGCCGCTGCCCCTGGTTCTAAAACCACCCAGATGGCTGCCCTGATGAAAAACCAAGGGCTCATCGTCGCCAACGACCCCAAGGTCCGCCGGACTACCTTCCTCTCCTTCAACCTTATGAGAACTGGGGCGGTGAACGCGGTGGTGACGGTGCTCCCCGGGAACCGTCTGGGGAAGCTGTATTTTGAGACCTTTGACCGCGTCTTGCTAGATCCCCCCTGTAGCGCCTTGGGCACGGTCAAGACCGCTCCCGAGGCATTGAAATGGTGGCGCAGAGCGGAAAAGCTCTCGCGGATGCAATTCGACTTGATGGTGAGCGCCATAAAGGCCTTGAGGCCCGGAGGGGTCTTGGTCTACTCCACCTGCACCCTGACACCCGAGGAAAACGAGGCAGTGGTGGCTGAGGCCTTGAGGCGCTACCCGGTGGAACTGGAGGAGGTGAACTTCAAGGGGGTGAAGTACCACCCCGGCCTCACCTTTTTCGGTGAACGGACTTTCCCCGATGAGATGTCCAAGGCCGTAAGGGTCTATCCCCACGAAGGCCCTGGTGAGGGATTCTTCATCGCAAGGCTGAAGAAGGTCTCCGGGATGAAGCCCCCCTTGGAGAGGCCCCAAGGGGAAAGAATCCCGCTGGTGGACTCTCGCCATCCCTCGGTGAAGGACCTCCTCAAGGCCCTTGTCGATCATTTCGCCCTGCCTGAGGACTTCTTCAACGGCTTCCTCTTCGAACGCGCTAAAGAGTTGAGGATCTTCACCCCCGAGGTAGCCCTACTCCCCTACCTGAAGTATTCCCACCGGGGGCTGCCCATCGCCAGAGCTGAAGGCCTCCCCCCTACCCTCACCACCTGGGGGGCTCAATTCTTGGGTCGCCTGGCCAAGGAAAACGTGGTCAACCTCCAAGATCCAACAGAACTCTTGCGCTACTTGAGGAAGGAAGAGCTCCCCTTGAAAGGTGGGGTCTACGGCCAACAGATAGTCCTTTATAGAGGACATCCAGTGGGGTATGGTGTAGCCATAGATGGCAGGTTGAAAAGCAGAGCGAAGGTGAGAAAGGAAGTGTCCTGGCCCTTCTGTCTGCAAGGACGATCGTGACCGGACGGGTCAATCTCAACCCTACGGCAGCCGCTTTCGCCGGATTCGGTTGGAAACCCTGCTGCAACAGCATCCCTGCCTTTACCCAACCCTTCCCCGTTTGATCTTCTCTATAATCCGTGTGGTGGAGAAGCCCTCACGGTAAGGGACTATCCTGACCTCTTCCACGAGGTCCCTGCCCACCACTTCCTCGGGGCGCCAGTCGCCACCTTTGACGAGTACATGGGGTCTGAGGGCCTTTATCAGCTGGTAAGGGGTGTCCTCTTCGAAGGGGACCACATAGTCAACGGCCTCAAGGGCAGCGAGAACGGCCATCCTACCATCAAGCGGCACCACGGGGCGCTCAGGTCCCTTTAGCCTCCTCACCGAATCGTCCGAGTTCACCCCGACCACCAACAAATCGCCGAAGCCCCTTGCCTCCTCGAGATAGGCCACGTGGCCAGGATGGAGAAGATCGAAGCAACCATTGGTGAAAACGATCCTCTTTCCCTCCGCCCGTATATGACCGAGAATATCCGCAAGCTCATCGCGAGACTTTATCTTCGATTTCAAAGGCCTCACGGAATTGAGTTTACTCCCCTTTCCCCCAGCGATAGAAAGCCCGGTATGCCCTGAAGGTCTCGTAGATGTCGGCCTTGGAGGCCACCTCGAAGGGGCTGTGCATGCTGAGAAGGGGTGTACCACAATCGATGATGTCCATCCCATAAACGGCCAGGTACTTGGCCACCGTGCCTCCGCCCCCCTCGTCCACCTTCCCCAATTCCGTCATCTGCCAGGCTATACCCTCGCGGTTGAACAATTCTCTTATCTCTCCCACATATTCCGCCGATGCGTCGCTGGAGTAGTACTTCCCACCTGCTCCCGTAAACTTACAGAGCGCTACGCCAAATCCCATACGAGCGTTGTTCTGGAGTTCATGCACGTCCTTGTAATTGGGGTCCACCCCAGCGGTGACGTCCGCAGAGAGGGCCTTGGACCGAAACAGCACCTCCTTCAACACGGCCTCAGAGGGCTCCTTTCCAAGGGCTCTGAAGATTTCAACGAGCAGCAACTCCACGAATCGCGACTTGGCCCCGGTATTTCCCTCACTCCCTATCTCCTCCTTATCCAGGAAGAGGGCCAAAGTGGTGTACTCTGGATCCTTAACCTGGAGGATGGCTTCCAATGAACAGTAGGCGCAGACCCTGTCGTCCTGCCCATAGCCTCCGACGAAGGAGCGATCGAAACCCAGGTCGCGGGCCTTGGTCGCAGGGACCAGCTCCAACTCCGCGCTGACGAAGTCCTCTTCCACAATGCCATATTTTTCGTGGAGGAGTCTGAGGATTTGCAGCTTCACCCTCTCTTTGGCCTCCTCGTCTGGATAGGGAACGTGGCCGACTAAAGCGGTGAGTTTTTCAGCCTCTACGGCATCTTTAAGTTTCTTTTCCTCCTGAGCCTTCTTGGCCAAGTGGGGCAAGAGGTCGCAGCAGGTGAAGACAGGCTCCCCTTCCTCTTCCCCGATGCGGATCGTGAGCTTGGTGCCGTCTGCCTTTACGATCACCCCGTGCAGGGCCAGGGGCTCTGCCACCCAATGGTACTTCTTTATGCCGCCGTAATAATGGGTGCGGAGGAAGGCCATATCCAGGTCCTCGAAGAGCGGATTCTGCTTCAGGTCAAGGCGCGGCGAATCTATGTGCGAAACGACGATTCTCAACCCCTCTTCCAAAGGCCTCCTGCCCAACGTTGCCAAAGCTACGGCCTTTTCCCTGTTTACGGCGTAAAACCTTCTGCCCCTGCCCTCCCCCAAAGGGACGAACCCCTCTGTCTCTGCCCTTTCCCTTATGACCTCCACAGCCTCCCTTTCGGTCTTGGCTCGATCGAGGAAGGCCTTGTAGCCCTCCGAGAACTTGAAGGCCTCCTCCTTCATGGGCTCATCGTAATGGTCCCACACGGGCCTGGGCTTGAGCTTTAGCCTCTTCTCCAGCTCTTCCCGTTCGGACTTCTCGGCCATCCTTCACCTCCTCTTAACCTACAGTCCTTACATCCCTTCACGATTTTAGAGCAAAGATCCGCAATGGCCAAAGGTCTGAACCTACAAATCGAACTCCGCCACCAACGGGGTGTGATCCGAGGGCTTAGTAGCCTTGCGGGGCTCAAGATCTATCCAGCAGCCCACCGATTTTTCGGCCAGAGGCCGTGTGGCGAGGATGTGGTCCACCCTCCATCCCAATCCCCTCTCCAGAGCTTTTGGTACCCTGTAATCGAAAAAGGTATATTGACCGGCTTCTCCGGGGTGATGCTTGCGGAATACGTCCACAAAACCCCAGTCCTTCACCCGTTGGAAGGCCTCCCATACCTCAGGGCGGAAACAGACGTGCCCGAGGAGCCTCTTGGGGTTGTGCACGTCTATTTCCTCAGGGGCCACATTCAGATCGCCACACCAGATCAAAGGTTGGTCGGGGCTGAAGTGGCGCGAGAAGAACTCCCTCAGCCTCTGAAACCACTCTAATTTGTAAGGAAACATAGGGGAATCGGGACTTTGTCCCTGAGGGACGTAAGTGTTGACCACTGGGATACCCGAAAAGACGCCCCGGATCAAACGATCCTCATCCGGAGGGCCACCGTCGTCGAGGCCAGAGAACACCCCTACGGGCTCCTCCAGGGATGCTATAGCTACACCGTTCCTACCCCTCTCCCCCCTGTAGATCACGTGATAACCGATTTCCCTGAACTCCTCTACAGGGAAGCGGTCATCGGGGGTCTTGGTCTCCTGCATGCAGAGGACGTTTGGGCGGTGTTGCTTCAACCAAGGGATGACTATATGAAGTCTAGAACGGAGGGAGTTGACGTTGAAAGTGGCGATTTTGAAACCACCCATATCTCAACCTCCTAACGATGATTTAAGACCTCTACCACAGCATGGTGGAAAAAGGCCCTACCGGAAATCGCCTTAAGAGAAGAACGTCGCCTAACGGCTTTTGATAGCTCACGTGCCGCCTGAAGTCCTCGCCGTTCTTCAACTTTGTTGATGAACAGCACCACCTTCGCCCGCTCTGGTCTCCCCTTCATCAAACCTTCGGGGTGAAGGACCAACTGCGCTACGGCCTCCGGGGTAAGCCCCTCACCCTGCTGCAGCCCGGTGACGCTCGAGGCGATCTCGGGGCGAAAGACCCACTCCCCGGTGAGGGGTTTCCCGATGGCCTCCACCCCTACCACTATGACAAAGGTCGTGGTGTTCCCAGGGACCACCGGCTCATGGGAGGCAGGGGCCTTGAGGGGCCTGCCCTTGGAGCCGTCGGCCTCGACGATCACATAATCTGCCCTTTCCGCCAGGCGCTTCACCGTCCCCTCCCCAACGCCAAGGAGCTTCCCCTCGGAGGGCAATTCCCCTGCTGCCACCGTGACGTGACGGTCCTCTGAAAGGGCCCCTTCGACCCGTTGGAGCAACTTCCCCTCGTCGTCCTCCAAGATCACCCTCTGGCTCTGCCAGGGATGGGGTTTGAAGATCTTGGTGGTCGTGGTGGTGATCACCCTAAACCCCCGCTCTCCAAGTTCCCTGGCCAGAGAGAACATCAAGGTGGTCTTCCCCCCGCCCCCGACCAGGGAAACCACCTCCCCTCGCTCAAGGCCCAGGGCTTCTGCGAGAGAGGGGTGCCGTTCATGCCCCTCCTTCCTGATGAGGAGCCAGAGCCCGCCGTCCTCAAGGACATGCCATCCCCTGATCCCCGCTGCCTCGGCCACCTTCGTGAGCTCTTGAGGGCTGATCCACCGCCTCCCCAGGGCCTGGTTGAGCTCCCGGGAGCGATCAGCAATCCTGGCGATGACCTCCGGGGGAGTTGAAGGACCGTACCCTCCTCCCACCACCGCCAAGCCCCCAGGGGCCAGGACCCGTTCCACCTCCCTGAGGAGCCCAGGGTTCAGGAAGAAGAAGGCGCCTCGCACAAAGACCAGGTCAAAACTCTCATCGAGGAAGGGCACTTCATCCAAGGGAGATGGACGTAGGAGGACCCGGCCTCGAGAGATCTCCTCCCGAAGGTAGGGTTTTACGACATCGAGCAATTCCCCCTCGAGCCCAGAGACCACCACCCTCACATCGGGGAAACGCCAACCGAGAACCCTGGCCACGCCGCCGGAGAAGAGGCCGAACTCGAGGAAATCAGCCCTTGAACGACCGTAGAGCTCCACAAGGAATTCGCCGAGATGTGGGTAAACCTCCTCCCACAGGTCGAGGAGTTCCTCGAGGATTTGAAGGTTCATCGGTTGAAATGAGCGAGGACCGCCTCCAGGACCCCTCCCGAGATGGTCCTTGCCTTGTCGGAGATGGTGTAGCAGTTCTCCCTCTGGCCCCGGGGGTCCACATCGCCGGACTTCAGCCCCTTCTTCACCCTGGTCCCTTCCCGCAGCAGCCCCCTGATCACCCCGTCTATAGCGGTCTTCATGGGGCTTTCCCCCACCCAGGCCACCACCTCCCCTGCCCTGACCAAGTCGCCAATCTCCTTCACCGGCCTGAAGATACCATCAGCGGGAGCCCTCAATACCCTCTCAGCACTTACCCCCGCGATGACTCCAGGTACACCCGTGTCCGGTTCGGCTTCCCCTCGGTAGATCACCCGCCCGAGGTTGTGGCCACGGTTGGTCTCGATCACCACGTCCACATCCTCACCGGCCTTGAAACCGGGTCCGAGTCCTATCACCAAAGGGGCAAAATCGCGCCGAGTGCCGATATTGCGCTTGGCCAGGATCGCATCCACCATCACGTCAGGCTTAATTACCTCCCTCGAACGGGCCTCGGGATCGATGATCACGGGGATGGCGTCCTGCCGCCAGACCTCTTCAGCCTCCCGAGGATCCGAAATGAGGACCGCCCTGACCCCTTCCACCTCCTGCTCCCCCTCGAAGACCGCTTCACTGAAGGAGACCCGTCTCCTGATGCAGAGGGGCTCGGGAATCTCGGTCATGATCACCCGGAAATGGCACCGATGGAGCCTATGGGCCACACCGCTGGCCATCTCCCCCGCACCGCGGATAAGCACCTTCAGCTCCAGAGGCATCTCAGATCCTCCCAAAGTGACATATGGGCCATCGACATCGGGAGCAGTTTAAGCAGAGCCCGCCGTAGCCCAGGCGCCTGATGTCCTCACGCGTGAGGTCTTCCCCAACCATTACCCGTGGGAACAGCAGGTCAAAAATGGTCGTCGGGTGATAGAAGACACAGGCCGGAAGTCCCATGATGGGCACACCATCAAGGCGGGCATAAAGGAACATCGCCCCAGGGAGGACAGGTGAACCATAGGAGATCACCTCCGCCCCCGTACGCCTGACGCCCTCGGCGGTTACATCCCCTGGGTCCACGGATAGCCCACCGGTGGTGAGGATCACCTCCGCACCTTGCTCTTTGGCCTTCACGACCTCCTTAGAGATAACTTCCGGGTCGTCGGGCGCAAGGGCCTTGTAAAGGAGGACGCCACCGTAGCGCTCTATTTTATGGGCTACCATCTGTTCAAAGGCATCGGGCACCCTGCCGTAGTAAACTTCGTTCCCCGTCACAATCGCACCTACCTTCTTCTGCAGGTAAGGTCTGATCTCAAGGGCTGGACGCTCTCGCAAAAACTCCTCCGCCCAAAGGACCTCCTCCTCCCGTATCACCAAAGGGACCACCCGTGTGGCTGCCACGGTCATGCCTTCTTCACACGGTGTGTTGTCGTGGAGAGTGGAGAGGATCAGATCCCCCCGTAGGTTCACCTCCTCTACCAATTCCCGCCTCACCTTGAGAAGTCCCTTCGTCGCTGCCTTTATCAAGACCTTGCCCTCCTTTGGGGGATCGAAGACCAACCCAGGACCAGCAGCAGCCGAGGCAAGGCGCTCTACGGCCTCATCCTCGTGTAGTTCCCCCTCTTCGAGCTCCAAGACCCAGATGTAGTCGTTACCCGTACGCAGAAGCACCTCGATGTCTTCCTGTCTGATGACATGGCCCTTGCGCAGGACAGGCCCCTTCCACTCCCCAGGGATGACCCCAGTTAGGTCATGGCCCAAGACCATTCCCACGGCGTCAGAGGCCTTCACCTTCCTCAACATCAGAAGATCTCCGCGGAGAAAAGGTAGATCCGCGTGGCGGGGTCCCGCCATGCGTCGGTGGGAAGGCCGGCTTTGAGGCATGTCTGTTCCAGGAAGGTCTCTGCATCCCAACCGTATTCGGTGGCAACTTGAGGAAGGAGTAACCCAGAATAGTAAGGCGGACGCTCTATCATGATACCGTGCTTGCCCACTTGGATCTGACGGACGATCTCCTCAGGACTGCCCTTAACCTCCATGAGGGGGGTGAGGACGGAGATCTCTATCTCCAGATCGTCAAGTTCGTCAGCCGTAACAGGGGGGAAACGCGGGTCTTCAAAAGCAGCGGCTGCGGCCATCTCCGCTACCGCTTGCCAGAGGGGCTTAATGGGCTTCACATAGCCGATGCAGCCCCGGAGGTTCCCGTGTTTCTTTATGGTCACAAAGGCCCCCCTTAGCTCCTGAAGCCGAGGGGAAGTTACGTGAAAATCGGGTATCGGCTTCCCCAAGACCCTGTTCCTTATGACGGTCCTTGCGATCTCGTGAAGAAGCCGTTTGTCATCCTCGCTCAAACCGAGGTCAACCCCCACCTTCTCCTCTGGATCTGAGGCTCTGCGGGATCCCTCCCTTCGGTAGATGGCCGCAGCCATGTAGCCCACCACACTGGAGCGATCCCCGGTGACATCCCCCGAGTTGGCGTATTTCAGCACCCTGGCCCCATCCGCCCCGAGGGCCCTGGCCGCCAGCATCACCGCCACCATTGGCCCACCGCCACAGGCCTCACAGCGTCCTGTCCTAAGATCCTTGCTCAAACCCTCGGGGTCAAACGCCTCCACATGCTCCAGGACCACCCTGTCAAGGGTCACCGCCTGCGAGTAGGGATAGAAGTGAGAAAGGTCTGTGCTGGCCACGAGGAGTACATCCTCCTTTCCTTTCACCACCTCTACAATGGCGTCCGCCAGCTCCTGACATGTATGAAAATCATGCTCTCCCATCACCAGGGGGACGAGGCGAAAGTCCTTTAGGACCACCTGCAGGAAGGGCAACTGGATCTCCAACGAGTGCTCCTGGGCATGGGCCTGGGGGACGTAACTTATGAGGGGAGAGGTCTCCATCAACCGCGACGTGAGATCCTCGGCGATGGGCACAATTCCCAGGGGAGTCCGATATCCCCCTCTTGGATACACTGAAACCCCTCGGAAGTAGGCCCTATGGCTCGGAGCCACGATCACCACTGTGTAAAAAGGCCTCCCCTCGAGCAACTTATAGGCGTAAGCAGCAACCTGTCCGGAGTACATGTAGCCGGCGTGAGGTGAGATGAGGGCGATAAGCTCCCCCTCTATTTGAGGGGGCTTCGCCCTCGAGAGAAAGTCGAGGATTTGAGAACGCAGGACATCAGGGTCCCCGGGATACCAGGACCCAGCGATAACCGACTCCCTTATCGGCCCCTTGACCATTTCTTCCCTCCTTTCAGCCCAAAGGATCCCCGCCACCATGGGGATAAGCAGGAGGGACAGGAAGATCCACCCCTTCATCCTCGTCAAAAGGCCTTTTGGCTGTCCAATAGCATGGTCACCGGGCCATCGTTCACCAACCCCACTTCCATCTTCGCCTGAAAACGACCCGATGCCACCTGAAATCCCTCCCCTTTAAGGGCTTCTATCACCTCCTGGTAAAGCCTCTCGGCCACAGATGGCTCGGCGGCCTCGGTGAAGGACGGCCTGCGCCCTTTGCGACAGTCACCATAGAGGGTGAACTGGGAAACCACAAGGATTTCGCCACGGACATCCTCGAGGGAAAGGTTGAACTTCCCCTCTGAGTCCTCAAAGATCCTCAATCGTGGGATCTTCCTCACCATATAGGCCACATCCTCTGGACCATCCGTGCGGCTTACACCGAGGAGCACCAGAAGCCCACGGCCAATCCTGCCGACCTCTTCGTCCCCAACCCTCACCCAAGCCTCCTTCACCCGTTGAAGGACCGCTCGCACGGGTCACTTCTCCTCCTCTTTCGCCTTTTTTGCCTCGGCGATGATCTTTTCAGCCAAGTTGGAGGGCACCTCCTCGTAGTGTGAAAACTCCATGGTAAAGCTGCCCCTTCCACCGGTGAGAGACCTCAAGGTGGGAGCGTACTGCAACACCTCAGCCATGGGGACCAAGGCCTTGATGACCTGATTCTTGCCCTTGACCTCTATTCCGAGGATCCTACCGCGGCGGCCGTTGAGATCCCCCATCACGTCGCCCACGCATTCCTCGGGCACCGTGATCTCCATCTTCATGATGGGCTCAAGGAGCACCGGATTGGCCTCCTTGATCCCCTTCTTGAAGCACATGATGGAGGCGATCTTGAAGGCCATATCGGAGGAGTCGACCTCGTGGCTCTTGCCGTCGTAAAAGCGCACCTTCACGTCCACTACGGGATATCCTGCCAGGACCCCCGATTGCATCGCTTCCACAATGCCCTTTTCCACCGCGGGGACGAAGTTTCGGGGTACGTTCATCCCGGTGAGGGCCTCCTCGAACTCGAAGCCCTTACCCCGCTCCAAGGGATAGATGTCGAAGTGGACCTCAGCGAACTGCCCACGGCCGCCCGTCTGTTTCTTGTGGCGGTAGATGACCCCCTTCACCGGCTTCTTGATGGTCTCCTTGTAGGGGACCTTGGGGGCCTGCAGTTCCACCTCGACGCCGAACTTCCTTTTCAATTTCTCGACCACCACATCCACGTGGACCTGTCCCAGACAGGAGATGACAAGCTCCTTGGTCTGCTCATCCCGGCTTAGGGTGATGGTGGGGTCCTCCTCCCTGATGCGGCCCAAGGCTGCGGTGATCTTCTCCTCGTCGCCCTTGGCCTTAGGCCTGATGGCATAAGAGATGACCGGAGTCGGAGGGACCACCGGTGGGTAGACGATCGGGGCCTTCTCCTCACAAAGGGTATCCCCTGTAAGGGTCTCCTTCAACTTGGCCACGGCGAGGATGTCCCCCACCTCTGCGATCCCCACGGGTTCCTGCTTTTTCCCCTGTAAGGCGAAGATCTGGCCGATGCGCTCCTTCACATCTTTGGTGGAATTGTAAACGGTGGCATCGGCGCCGACGCTCCCCGAAAGCACCTTGAAGAGGGTAATACGTCCAGCGAAGGGATCGGCGATGGTCTTGAAGACGTAGGCAGAAAAGGGGGCATCGAGTCTCGGTTCCCTTACCTCCTTTTCGCCGGTTTTGGGATTCGTCCCCTCCGCAGGCTTTCTCTCAAGGGGCGAGGGGATGCAGCGGTTTATCAAGTCCATCAGCGGCTCAAGGCCTATGAGCTTAAGGGCGGAGCCACAAAGCACGGGCACTATCTCCCCTTTTTTCATCCCCTCCTTCAGGCACCTGTAGAGTTCATCCACGGCTATCTCTTCCCCTTCCAGGTAACGCTCCATCAGCTCGTCGTCCATCTCCACCAAGGACTCGATGAGTTTCACCCGTTCCTCCTCGGCCTGGGAGGCGAGTTCATCTGGGATGGGGGCCTTCTTGAATTTGCCCGTCGAGTCCTCGTAAAGGAAGGCCTGATGGGCCAAAAGGTCCACGATTCCCTTGAAGTCCTTCTCCTGACCGATGGGAAGCTGTAGGGTCACGAGCTTGCCACCTTCGAGGTTCTCCCTCGCATCGGAAAGGGCGTCGTTGAAACGGGCCCTTTCCATATCCATCTTGCTGATGAAAAGGATACGAGGGAGTTCAAGCTCCGAAGCCTCCCGCCACATGTTCTCGGTCTGGACCTTCACACCGGAGTTGGCCCCTATGACGATGATCGCCCCTTCCACCACGTGCATAGCGCTTTTGGCCTCATAGACGAAGTGGGCATCACCGGGGGTGTCCACAATGGTCACATAGTGCTTATCCCATTCGTAATGGGCCACCGCAGCGTTGATGGATATCTTTCGGTTTATCTCCTCCGGCTCATAGTCCAGGATGGAAGTCCCGTCATCCACCCTGCCGAGCCGCGTGGTAACCCCTGTGCGGAAAAGGATCGCCTCGGCCAAGGAGGTCTTCCCGTCGCCCCCGTGGCCGAAGAAACCCACATTTCTCACCTTGTCCCGGTCGAACCTCTTCATTATCTCCCTCCTTAAGGACTTTAGGCTAAAAGGAATCCCCTCATCCTCGGACGAGAGGATATCCTCACTTCACCGAAAGGTTTGTTCGGATAGTTGAAAGTTACTTTAACTCCGAAGACAAAGTCAACCCTGAGGGCCCGAAGAGTCGAAGGGCGTTCTCAGTGCATATCTTGGCTACCCTTTCTTCAGGGAGCCCTTTGATCTCGGCGAGCTTCTGGAGGGTCAGAAATACGTGCTTCGGGCGCGCCTCCAAGTTACCGTAGCGTACAGGGGTGTCCGTCTCCAGAAGGATCCGCTCCAGGGGGGCCTCAGCCGCTGCAGCCCGATGGGGAGGGCTGTAACTCAAGGCAGGGGTTACGGAGACGTAATAACCAGCAGCGAGGATTTCTCCGAGTAGGTCCAGAGGCCCCGTGTACCAGTGGAAAACCGCTTTTTCTATCCCCGCTTCCTTGACCATGGAGAACACCCGCTGGTGGGAGTAACGACAATGGAGGATAAGGGGTTTACGGTGGCGCTTGGCTAAGGCAAGGATCTGGGAAAATACCTCCTTTTGCAGGTCCTTCTTAACCCGAGCCTTATAGTCCAGACCCACTTCCCCCAAGGCCACACAATGGGGCAAGTGTTTGTCGATAAAAGACAGGGTCTCTGAAATCTCCTCAAGGCGGATTTCCCAGGGGTGGTACCCTATGGCGGGAAAGACCACCCCTTGCCAGCGGGAGGCGATTTCAAGGGTACGGCGATTGGATTGAAGGTCCATCCCCACCGCTATGATGGCCTTGACACCGGCCTTCTGGGCCTCATCAATGTCCTTTTCGAGGTCGCGCAGTTCATCAAGGTGGGCATGACAGTCGATCATCGGTCCTTCAAGGCCACAAAAGTTCAAAGAGATCCCCCAGGGGAAATACCGCTGTCCCTGGCGGGATATGTAGCGGTGGAAGGGGCTTGGCCTCCTCCTTTAGGTCTTTGAGTCTAAGGGTGAAGTCCCAAGGACCGGCCCTGCCCCTTATGAAGGAGGGATAGCCTCCCCCTTCCGTCCTCTCGAAGGTGAGACATATCCGCCTCTTATCGCGAGGTTCACCCTCGTAGAGGACCCCCTCCCTGGCGAAGAGGAGTTGGAGAGAGAAATCCCTTATTCGCACCTCGAGGAGTTCCCCCCCAAAGGGGCCATAGCCCACAGCCCAAAGTCCACAGGAAGCCTCGTAGACGAATTCCCCCCTCATGATCCCCACACGTCCCCCTTTGGAGACCTTTAGGGAAAACCTCCCGCTCAAGGCCTTTACACCTCGAAACTCACGAGAGAATACCCTGGGTAACTGCGAGAAGGCGTAACATTCCGCCTGGGGACGTCGCCAAGGAATACATGAAGCCATCGAAACGGCCAGACATAAAGCGACCAGAACAACCCTCACTTCTCCCCCACCCTATGGCCAAAGGCACATCCCAAAACCATACCGAAGATCGTGACCAGTACGTGGATCTTGAGTACGGTTTCGCTCAATCCCGCCAACATGTAATGCAGGGTAACCGCAAGGGCCACGATCCCCAAGCGCCCCCTCGCACCACCTTCCTTTATCTCCTTTACTGACGCCTTAAGGATCGCCGCAAAGACCGTGATGAGAGCGAGGAGTCCCAGGATCCCGTGCATGGCCAGAGAATGGAAGTAGATACTGTGGGGCTGGTTAAAACGCCGGAGGAACTCCCACCTGCCCTCCGTCCTCCTCCTCACTTCGACGATGTAGTCCCCAGTTCCCGCTCCGAAGATGGGGTGATCCTTCCACATCTCGAGGCATAGGGTCCACATCCCCAGCCTGGCTCCCACAGAGGTATCCACCACTTCATGTCGAAAAAAGGCCTTGGCCTCTGACAGGATTACTGAGACTTTGTGCCTGTTTGAAGGATGCCAAAAGTAGGCAAAGAGCCCCAGTAACACTAGCAGCAACACTATTCTGCTGCCTTTGCCCTTTATCGAAAGGGGGAAGAGGACCACCAAGGATACTACGGCAGTCGCCACCCAAACCCCCCGGGAAGTGGAGAGGATGAGCCCTGTGAGGGAGAGGACAATTGCAATTCCCCAAGGGGAATATCCTCCCTTTTTCTCAGGACGAGACAGGAAGGCAACGGATATGTAAAGTCCCACCGCTGAGACATTCGCGAACCATATGGGGTTCATCACTATCGAGGAAGGCAGCTTAAAGGCTTCACCCCCGTAGAGTCCTATGAACTTCCCCCATGCCCCCAGGATCAGGACCACTATCCCCCCAAGGAGGGCTTTCAGCAACCGTTCTCCCTCCTCTGCATCACGCAAGGTCAGGGCCAGTACTATATAGGTCCCCAGCACGATGGATATGTTCTTACATATCTTGAACCCTCGCCTCATATCTTCGGTATTCAAAAGACCCAGGTAATAGAGGGCCGTAAAGACCCCAAGGACAAGGAAGATCCTATCCTTGAAGAGGGCCAAAAGGACGTCCTTCCATCTTCTCATCTCCCCGAGGATCACCACGATCGCCACGAAGGCCATGATGATGGCACTTATGCTCTTGGAGAGGGGAACCGTGAAGGCGTAAAAGAGGAGGGAGACGATGAGGAGATCCCTCTTCTGACTTTTGAAGTTTTGGAACCTCTCGAGGATCCCCATCGTCCCCGGCCTTTATAGTCCTTCCGGGGAAAGGGGGTCAAGACTTTTGGGGGGCTTTGCGTCGGAAAAAGGCTAAAGCGATAATTCAGCGCTGGCTATTGCCCTTCCTCCTGTTGTTTCGTTTCTTGAGCCCCAGTTGCTCCATCTTTTGGATGAGGGTGTTGCGGTGGATCTTTAAGATGCGGGCCGCTTCACTCTGGTTTCCGCCCGTTAGCTCCAAGACCTTGGAGATGAGTCGTCTCTCGAACTCCTCCCGGGCCTTTATCAGCCCAAGTTCCGCTACAGGGATGCCCTCTACCATACCCTTGCCCACGAGGACCTCCACGGGGAGGTCGGGAAGGCCTATTTCCCTCTCCTCCTCCGTTAGGACCACCAACCTCTCCACCAGATTCTCAAGTTCCCTGACGTTTCCAGGCCAGTGGTATTGCTGAAGGGCTTTGACCGCCTCCGCGGTGAACCCCTTGACCTTCCTGCGGTACTTCTCGTTGAACTTCTTGACGAAGTAATCGAGCAACAGAGGAATATCCCCTTTCCTCTCCCGCAAGGGGGGGAGGTGAAGGGGCAGGACGTTGAGTCTGAAGAAGAGATCCTGTCGAAACTTCCCCTCCTCGACCAACTGTTTCAAGTCCACGTTGGTGGCTGCGATGATGCGGACGTCCACCGGGATTGGACGGGCGCTACCTATGCGTTGGATCCGCTTCTCTTCGATGGCCCTTAACAACTTCGCCTGCAGATCGAGCCGAAGGGTCGAAATCTCATCCAGGAACAGTGTCCCTCCATCGGCATACTCGAACTTCCCAATAGTCTGGGTATAGGCCCCCGTGAAGGCCCCCTTTTCGTAGCCGAAGAGCTCGCTCTCCATCAACTCCGCCGGTATGGAAGCGCAGTTGATGGCCACGAAGGGCTTCTCCCGCCTTGGGCCTGCCCGATGGATAGCTCGGGCGACCAGCTCCTTCCCCGTACCGCTCTCCCCTGTGATGAGGACAGTGGTGGTGGTGTAAGCAACCTTTCCTATGACTTCAAAGATCTCCTTCATACGGGGATCCTGACTCACGATCTCAACGGCTTCCCAGAGACGTTCCGTCTCCCCGCGGAAATAGGATAATTCGCGGCGCATCCTCTGCCGCTCAAGGGCCCTCTCTACCGCCGTGAGGATCTCCTCGGGATCAAAGGGTTTGAGGATGTAATCAAAGGCGCCGAGCTTTATGGCGTCTACGGCCTTTTTCAAGATATTCAGGCCGGAGACCATTATCACTTCGACGCCTTCATCCCTTTCCTTAATACGCTTCAGGGTCTCAATGCCGTCGAGTCCCGGCATCTTGACGTCGAGGAGCACCACATTGACGGCCTGTTCCTCGATGATCTCCAGAGCTTTCTGACCGCTTTCCGCCTTCAACACCTCGTATTCGTCCTCGAGGATGATCCCCAGAGATTCCCTTGCCCCGAGATCATCGTCCACCACCAACACTGTGGGCTTACTGTCCATTTCCATCCTCCACGGCGGAACTCTCCCCCCTTCTCCAGCAACAATTGTTCCAAAAGGAAAAGACCCTATAATAACCAGGGTGGACAACAGCGGTGACGGTTTTTGTCCCCATTGACGACCATTGGCACTTATGTTAGGCCATCGATATGATTCCCCACATCCTATGGAAGGGAACGGAGCTCGTCCTCCTCGACCAGAGGGAGCTTCCACAGAGGGAGAAATACCTCCTTTGCAAGGATGTCACCCAAGTGGCCGAGGCCATCGTGGAGATGGCCGTCCGCGGGGCCCCGGTTATAGGGATCGTCGCCGCCTTAGGGGTGGTCCTTGAAGCCCGAAAGGCCCAGAGGGAAAATCCTTCCGCCATAAGGCAGAAGGTCTTGGCGAGCATCGAGACCTTGGCATCCACCCGTCCCACGGCCCGAAATCTCTTTTGGGCTCTTGAACGCATGAAGAAAAAAATGGAATCCGCTGAGGATGGGGACCTGACGGAGGCCCTCGAAGAGGAAGCCCTCAAAATCTGGCGGGAGGACGTAGAGGCAAACAAGGCCATAGGCCGCTTCGGCGCAGAACTCATCAGCCCTGGAACCGCCCTCCTCACCCATTGCAACGCCGGAGCCTTGGCCACGGGAGGGTATGGGACCGCCCTCGGGATCATAAGGAGGGCCTGGGAAGAGGGCAAAGTTAAAAGGGTCTTTGCCACCGAGACCAGGCCTTTGCTACAGGGGGCACGGCTCACCGCATGGGAGCTATCCCAAGAGGGGATCCCGGTGACCCTTGTAGTAGACGGGGCGGTGGGCTACCTCATGGCTAAGGGCCTCGTGGAAGCGGTAGTGGTAGGGGCGGACAGGATCACCTCCAGGGGAGACGTGGCCAATAAGATTGGGACTTACACCTTGGCCGTTTTGGCCAAAAGACACGGGATACCCTTTTTTGTGGCTGCGCCCCTGTCCACCTTCGACCTTTCCCTGGAGGAGGGCAACTCCATTCCCATTGAGGAAAGGGACCCCTCAGAGGTGTTGGCCTTCAGGGACCAAAGGACTGCCCCTGAGAGGGTGGAGGCTTTGAATCCGGCCTTCGATGTAACCCCTGCGGAGCTTATATCCGCCATCGTCACCGAAAAGGGAATCCTATGGCCCCCCTTGGAAGAGAGCATAAAGGGAATCCTCCAATAGTGGCCCTCCTCACTGATTTCGGATGGCAAGATGGATATGTGGGGGCGATGAAGGGGGTGATCCTCGGGATCAACCCCCACTGTCAGGTGGTGGACGTAGCCCACGAAATTGGGCCACATGACGTCATGGCAGGAGCCCTGGTACTGGAGGGGGTCTTCCCCTTCTTCCCCACGGGGACGGTCTTTGTGGTCGTGGTGGACCCAGGGGTCGGTGGACAAAGGAGGCCGTTGTTGGTCGAGGTCGAAGGACGTCTTCTCGTGGGTCCTGACAATGGGGTCTTCACTCTGGTGCTTCAGGGAAGGGAGTTCAGGGCCTTTGAGATCCGGAAGAGGCGATTCATGCTTGAGCGGGTAAGCTCCACCTTCCACGGAAGGGATATTTTCGCGCCCACGGCCGCCCATCTGAGCCTAGGGATTAGACCTGAGGAGGTGGGTCCGGAGATACCGCCTACAGATGTGGTCCTCCTATCCGTACCGCGTCCGAGGAGGGACGGACAGAAGGTCACGGGGGAGGTGATCTATGTGGATCGCTTTGGAAACCTCATCACCAACCTCCGCCCAGAGGATGTCCCTCAGGGGGAACCGCTTATCGAGGTGGAAGGCGTCCGGATAACCGGCATCAAAGGGTCTTACGAAGAGGGACGGATAGGAGAGGTCTTGGCGTTGTGGGGCAGCAGCGGTCGCCTGGAGCTCGCCCTGAAGGAGAGGTCCCTAAATCGGGAAAGGGGATGGGGGGTGGGGACAGAGGTCCACGTATCCATCCAAGGAAAGGAGTAGGAGATGATCACCCCCTTTTACGTGATGGAGGTCCTGGAGAGGGCCCAAGAGTTGGAGCGGGCAGGGGAGGACGTGGTCCATCTCGAGGTGGGGGAGCCGGACTTCGACACCCCCGAACCGATAAAAGAGGCCTGCTTAAAGGCCTTGCGGGACGGAAAGACCCACTACACCCATAGCATGGGTATACCAGAGCTGAGGGAGGCCATTGCTGAGCATTATTACAAACGCTACGGTGTGGAAATCTCTCCAGAGCAGATCCTCATCACTTCGGGCACGTCCCCTGCCATGCTATTGGTCTTCTCGGTGCTCCTGAGCCCTGGCGACGAGGTGATCCTTCCAGATCCCTACTATCCGTGCTACCCCAATTTCATCCGCCACGTGGGAGGAGAGCCAAAGACCGTAAGGCTGAGAGAGGCAGAGGGATTCCAATACGAGATCTCTGAGGTCAGCAGGGCCATCGGGCCACGGACCAAGGCCATCGTGGTCAACTCCCCGGCCAACCCCACTGGCGTGGTGACAACAGCAGAGAGGCTCAAGGAGATCGCAGGGTTGCCGTTGTGGATCGTCTCCGACGAGATCTACCACGGCCTGGTGTACGAAGGAAGAGAACACACGATGCTGGAGTTCACCGATAGGTGCTTTGTCCTGAACGGCTTCTCCAAGCTGTACGCCATGACGGGTTGGCGTCTC
Source organism: uncultured Thermodesulfobacteriota bacterium (assembly GCA_964525275.1). GTDB lineage: Bacteria > Desulfobacterota > B13-G15 > B13-G15 > B13-G15 > CAZGDM01. Next base: position 23,856 of record CAZGDM010000013.1, read on the forward strand.
GGCTACGTCATCGCCCCAAAAGAGTTCATCCGTCCCATGCAGATCCTCGCCCAAAATATCTTCATCTCCGCCAATGCCTTCGTCCAATGGGCGGGGATAGCCGCCCTCAGGGATACGCACCGAGAGGTCGAGGCCATGCGCCAAGAATACGACCGCCGCAGGGTCTTCATGCTGCGGGAGCTGAGAAAACTGGGCTTCGGCGTGGAGGTGGAACCGACCGGGGCCTTCTACATCCTCGCTAAGGCCGACCACCTGGGAAAGGACTCATTGAAAATCGCCTTCGACATCCTCGAACGGGCAAAGGTCGGCGTGACACCGGGGGTGGACTTCGGTCCGGGGGCTGAAGGTTACCTCCGCTTTTCCTACACCACGTCCTTAGAGAGGATCGCCGAGGGCATGCGACGGCTACAGGCATATTTAGAGGGCCTTTAAGGCCTCGCGGAAAAGCTCATTGGCCTCTTCAATCCGTCCTGTAGCCTCCTCGATTTTTTCCTTGATCACCTCCAGTCCAAGGGAAGCAGCTACCGACGCCCAACGGCGGTATTCCTCGAAATGGGCCTCGTTATGCCTTATCCAGTGCTCCAGGATCACCCTCAACCGTTCGCGTTCCTCCATCTCCAGTCCTCCTTCAGAAAGATGAGCCCCAGGGCCGCCATCAACGAAAGCCCTCCCCCATAGAGGAAGGAAAGCCCCGGGGAGATCTCCCACAACAGCCCGGCCACCAGGCTCGCAGGGAGGGCTGCGAGTCCCACCACCGTATGGTAGAGCCCCAAGGCGGTCCCCCTAACCTCCTCCGGTGCCAGATCTGCAACATAGGCCCTCTGATTGCCCTCGAGGAGGGCATAGACCATCCCGTAAAGGAGGAAGAGGAACACCAGCCCGACGAGCGTCTTCACCCAGAGGAATCCCCCGCAGAGGAGGGAGAAAAGGACGTATCCCCCACCGATGAGTCTTCTCTTCCCCCAGCGATCGGAAAGGGCTCCTGCCGGGATGGCCAAGGCAGCATAGGAGACGTTGAAGACCACATAGAGGAGAAGAGACATGGCAGCGGAGGGGCGCCCCCCCATCCCTGCAAGGACCCCTTGGGCCCTGAGGAGAAAGAACATATAGCTGAAATTCCCCAAGGCGTGAAGGGCCGCCACAGCGATAAAGGCCTTCAGCAAATGGGGAAGCCCTCTCACCCCCCTGAACAGGGGAACGGCCCTCTTGCCCGTCCCACCTTCTGTAACCCAGATAAGGGGGATGAGGGAGAAGAGGGCAATGAATGAGGCCAACAAGATGATCGCCCGCAGTGACATCCCCTGCGACCAAAACAGATAAAGGACCAAAAGGGAACCGAAGACCGCCCCTGCAGTGTCCATAGCCCGGTGAATGCCAAACCCCTTTCCCCGCCCCCGAGGCATGGAATCGGCGATAATGGCATCCCGTGGAGCCGTCCTTACCCCCTTTCCCACCCGCTCCAGGGAACTGGCCACCGCCACCTGGGGCCAAGTATTGGAGAGGGCGAGCCCCAATTTGAAGACAGCAGAGAATAGGTATCCGACCACCACAAAGGGTTTACGGCGCTCCACGCGGTCGGACCACCAACCGAAGACGACCTTGAGCAAGCTTGAGACCGCCTCTCGAAGCCCCCCTATCAAGCCCACTGCCGCCCCTCCTCCTCCCAAAGAGGTGATGAGGAGGGGCAAAAGGGGCATAATCATTTCACCGGAGGCATCGTTTAGAAAACTGGTAAATCCGAGCAAATATATGTTCTTGCTTCGTCCTTTCACAGCAGGCACTATATCCTCCTATGGATGATCTTTTCAAGGGAAGCTGCAGGGTTAAAGGCCTCTACGTCCTCCTCATCGCACTACTCGAAGCGAGGACTATAACCATCGGCAGCCTCGGGCCCATTTCCTTTGCAAAGGGGTGTTATGGCTATATAGGTTCAGCCCTCGGGGGTCTGCGAGGACGCGTCGCGAGACATCTCCGCAAGGACAAGGTGAAAAGGTGGCACATAGACTATCTGTTAGAGCATGCCGAGGTAAAAGAGGTCCTCACCCTCGAGGCATTAGGTGAGGGGAAGGGATGGGAGTGTCTTATCGCTGAAAGAGTTGGCCATGAATTGCAACGGATTGCTCATTTTGGCTCAAGTGATTGTAGGTGTGGAGGCCACCTCTTCTTCTCCCCCTCTATGGGCCCTCTCCGGGAGGCCTTCTTCAAGGCAATGGCGGCCCTCTCCCGTCAGGGAAATAGTTTCCGTGGGCCTTTTCTTTGGCAAGTTGCTGATGGAGACCTTGAAAGCCCCCCGACGATGATTAGTATTTGCAGTGGAAAAACAAAGATGTCCTGGGAAAGGAGGTGAGCAGAATGGCGTTGGTACCATGGAGGCCATTGGCTGAAATAGATACGTTGCGCAGGGAGATGGATCGTCTGTGGGAGAAGTTCTTCGGTGAGAGCCCCATAGAGTGGATTGGAAGCGCGTGGGTTCCGCCCTTGGATGTGTCGGAGACGAAAAACGAAATAGTGGTCAAGGCGGAACTTCCGGGGATAGATCCTAAGGATGTGGAGGTCACTCTTTCCAATGGGGTTCTCACCATAAAGGGTGAGAAAAAGCAGGAAAAGGAGGAAAAGGACGAGCGGTATCATCTGGTTGAGCGCAGTTACGGTTCCTTCGTACGCTCTGTCAAGCTCCCTGTGGACGTAGATGAAAAGAAAGTAAAAGCTTCGTACAAGGACGGCGTCCTCAAAGTGGTGTTACCAAAAGTGGAGAAGGCGAAGGAAAAGGCGATAAAGGTCGAAATAGAGAAGTAAAGTCAAGTGCAAAAGGGGGCGTTGGCCCCCTTTTGCTTTTGCTATGCGGAAGGCAACCTTTATCTTATGCCTCTTTCTTTTTTTCCCTTCCTCTCTCCTGTCCTTTGAAGGAATAGTGCAACGGGTGGTAGACGGAGATACCGTGGTCCTGGTCGGGGGGGAGGTAATCCGCTACCTCGGAGTGAACTGTCCGGAGCGAGGGGAACCCTTTTGGAGGGAGGCCACGGAGCTAAATAGACGCTTAGTGGCAGGTAGAAAGGTGCGTCTCGAGTTGGAGAAGGGGATAAGGCGAGATAGATACGGGAGGATGTTGGCTTATGTTTATTGCGACGGCCTCTTCGTCAACGGGGAACTCCTGAGGAGAGGGATGGCCCATCTTTTCTGCCTTCAACCCTTGAGGCTCTACCGGGACCTTTTTTCTTTTCAGGAATCGGCAAGGGAAAGGGGGATCGGTATATGGGGAAGGGGAGGGTTCCGAGGCCCCTTGAAGATCACGAGCCTCCACGCCAACGCCCCGGGAGATGACCGCCTAAATCTCAACGGGGAATATCTCAGGGTCTGTAACATCTCCCCCCGCCCCGTAAAGCTCAAGGGGTTCTCTATCGAGGACAGACAGGGCCACCATTACACCTTTCCCGGAGGCGTTTTAAAGCCAGGGTTCACGGCCGTCCTCCACTCCGGGCAGGGAAGAGACCTGCTGGAAGGCTTTCAGCTCGTGTTTTATTGGCGGAGTCCCCATCCCATCTGGAACAACAGGGGAGACACAGCCTATCTCTTCGATCCACAGGGAAGGCTGATCCACCGTTTTGAATACCGCCGTTGAACCCCCCTCTCCTTGATGGCCCTATACCCGTCAGGCATAATGTCCAAGATGTTAGAGGGACTTCTGCCCTTGGTGAACCGACCCTCTCGCTACATCGATGGGGAGGTCAATACCCACGGTAAGGACCCCCAGGGGGCCGAGGTCCTTTTCGCCCTCGCCTTCCCCGAGCTTTATGAGATCGGCATGTCCTACGTAGGCCTTCAGATCCTCTATCGTCTCCTCAACGCCTTGCCGGGGGTCGTCTGTGAGCGGGTCTTCAGCCCCTTCTTGGACCTGGAGGGAAGGCTGAGGGCCGAACGCCTTCCCCTGGTCAGCCTCGAATCCCGCATCCCCCTTAAAGATTTCGACATCGTAGGTTTTTCGCTGCAATACGAGCTCACCTACACCAACTTGCTCAACATCCTCGAGCTGGGAGGGATACCGCTGCTGGCTTCAGAGCGTCAGGAAGACATGCCTCTGGTAATAGCCGGAGGACCCTGTGCTATGCAACCCGAGCCCCTTACCGATTTCATCGACGCCTTCGTCCTCGGAGATGCTGAACACGCCTTACCTCAGCTGGTAGAGACCTTTCGTAAGTGGAAGGAGGCAAAGGGGACAAAGGGGGAGCTTCTCGAAGCCCTGAGCGAGATCCCGGGGGTGTATGTGCCCTCCCTCTTTGAGGTAGGGTACGATCGGCATGGCCGCATCGTTTCCATCCGTCCCCTAAAAGAGGGCTATTGCAGGGTAAATCGCCAAATCCTGAGCGATCTCGATTCCGTCCCCTACCCCACTTCTCCCATCGTCCCCTTGGCCAAAGTGGTCCACGATAGGCTGAGCATAGAGGTCGTGAGGGGTTGTTCGCGGGGTTGTCGTTTTTGCCAGGCTGGCTTCATCTATAGGCCCGTAAGGGAACGAGATCCCAAGGGCCTGCTCGAAGTGGTTGAGGAAGCCCTCCGTAGGACAGGATATGACGAACTCTCGCTCCTCGCCCTTAGTATAGGAGACTGCAGTTACTTAATCCCCTTGGTCCGACACCTGATGGCCAAATACGAGAGGGAACGGGTGGCCCTGTCGTTGCCATCGATCAGGGTGGGGACCTTGGCCGAAGAGGTCGTGAAGGAGATAAAACGGGTCCGTAAGACCGGCTTTACCATAGCCCCGGAGGCGGGTACCGAGAGGCTACAACGGGTCATCAACAAGATCGTGCCGGAGGAAGAGGTCATCTTCACTGCTCGCACTGCCTTTGAGGCTGGCTGGAGGTCACTCAAGCTCTATTTCATGGTGGGGCTACCCACTGAACGGGAAGAGGATGTAAAGGCCATTGTGTCCTTGGCCAAAAGGGTGACCTCCCTCGGGGGACAGGCCAATGTAAGCGTCTCGACCTTTGTCCCCAAAGCCCATACGCCTTTCCAATGGGAGAGGATGATAGGCCTGGAGGAGATTCATGAACGCCATCGGCTGTTGAAAACGGAACTAAGAGGAAGGCGATTACGCCTCAAGTGGCATGAACCGAGGATGAGTTTCCTGGAAGGGGTCTTCTCCCGTGGAGATCGGAGGCTTGGGAAGGTACTCCTTGAGGCCTACAGGAGGGGCTGTCGTTTCGACGGCTGGACTGAACACCTCCAATGGAAGCAATGGCTCGAAGCCTTTGAGGCCTCGGGGATCGACCCCCTTTTTTACCTCAGGGAACGCTATCGGGAGGAAACTCTCCCTTGGAATCACCTCAACAGCGGAGTAAAGACTTCCTACCTGTGGATGGAGAGGGAAAAGGCTTATGCAGGAGAGGTAACGGAGGAGTGCCAGCCGGGTTGCCGCCGTTGCGGCCTATGTCGGGAGGGAACTGAAGTTCGAATAGCCCCTCCTTTCACCCCTCCAATCCTCCCTAAGGGCGTAAGGGAGGTAATCCACAGGAAACCATGGGTGAGGAAGATAAGGGCGAGGTTCCTCAAGTTGGGGAGGATGCGGTTCCTGGGACACCTTGAGATGGTGGACACCTTCATCCGCGCCCTCCGGCGGGCCGAAGTCCCTCTGAAGTACTCCGAGGGCTTCCACCCGTTACCCAAAGTAGTTTTTACCACACCCTTGCCTGTGGGGGTGGAAAGTCTGGCCGAGTACGTTGACGTGGAGATATCGCGTTACATCCGACCATCTGATTTCCTCGAAGGGCTTAATTCAGAACTACCAGAGGGCCTCAAGGTGGTGGAGGCCTACGAGATGGCCTTTAAAGGCGTGTCCCTTCCCAATCTCTTCAGAGAAGACCTTTTTCTCGTCCCCCTTGCAGGATGGATAACCCCTGGGGATGCAAAGGACCTCGTGGAGAAAAAACTCGCTTCGGGGCAGCTCCTCATGAAGGTCCAGAAAAAGAGCGGCTTTAAGATGGTGGACATCTTAGCCTATCTGGAAGAGATACAAGTGACCAAGATTCGGGAATTTACGCCTGTAGTCCCCCTCCCCCAGGGGGTCCCCCCTCTTAAAGAGTTATTGAAAGGAGAATGGGCTCTCTCGATGAGGGTCAAAAAAGGGTTGAAACCCTTTTACCTCTTACAGGGTATCTTCGACCTCGGGGAAGAGGAGGTAAAGAGACTACAAATCCTCAAGGTAGAATCCCTTCCCCCTCTGCTATGAACCTACATTTTGTACTTGCCGAAGATCTCAGGGTTTAGCTCCTGGAGCCAGCGATCGAACTCGCTCGATGATTCCACCTCTTTCCGCTCCTTGAGGATACCGAGGTCTTCAGCCTCTTGAAGTACCTCTTCCGTACAATAGATGGGTGCATCGGTGCGGACGGCCAGGGCGATGGCATCGCTTGGACGAGAGTCTATCTGCACTTCCTCCCCGTTTACCCGCAGGTAAATGAGGGCGTAAAAGGTATCTTCCCTTAGCTCGGTAACCACCACCTTCTCCACAACTACCTTGAACTCCTCAAGCATATTCTTCAGGAGGTCATGGGTCATGGGACGTGGGGTCTTCACCCGCTCCATCCCCAAAGCGATGGCGTTGCCCTCCATCACCCCTATCCAAATGGGGAGAACTCGCTCCTTTTCGGGATCGAGGAGGACGATCACGGTGTTGTTCATGTTGGGGTCGAAGATTAGCCCCAAAATCTTCATCCTGACGATTTCTTTCATCCTATCGCCTTTTAAAAAGGGTTTTGAAAAATTATCCCACAAAGCGGCGGGAAAGCCAATCCCTAAAGTCCTACCCTCCTCAACCCCTCCACGGCCTCTCGCTGTTCGGGAGTGAGACTTTTTGGAACCCTCACTTTTACGGATACATATAGGTCGCCACGCCCCCTCCCCTTCAGGCGGGGTAGCCCGAGCCCCTTCAGGCGGAGCTTAGCTCCGGACGGTGTCCCAGGTGGCACTTTTACCCTTTTAGGGCCATCCAAAGTGGGCACCTCTATAAACGTCCCAAAGCAAGCGTCGCTGAAATTCACCTCCCGTTCCAGATAGAGGTCATCCCCCTCCCTGCGGAAGAGGGGATGGGGAGCGACCTTTACCCGGACGTAGAGGTCCCCGGGGGGACCGCCACCCAACCCAGGGGCGCCCTTTCCTGCCAAGCGCAGCTTTTGGCCGTCATGGACTCCAGGAGGGATCTTGACGACTATGGTCTCCTCACGCCCGTCAGGTCTTCTGAAGGTTAGGGTCCGTTCTCCCCCTCTGGCCACCTCTTCCAAGGTCACGGTTATCTCCGTCTCCAGATCCTGTCCCCTTTGAACATGGACTCGGGGCCCAAAGTCGAAAGCCTCATTGTAAGGGCCAAAGGTGGTAAACCTCACCCGTGGACCACCCCGTCCGGTGCCGAAGATGACGGAAAAGATATCGGAGGTGGTGAACCCGAGGTCTTTGAGGAGGTCTCCGATGTCAAACCCCCTAAAGATGTCCTCCTGGGAAAAGCGCTGCTGGAACCCTTCAGCACCATACATGTCGTATTGCCTGCGTTTTTCGGGATCACTCAGGACGGCATAGGCCTCGTTGATCTCCTTGAACTTCTCCTCGGCCTCCTTATCTCCTGGGTTGCGATCGGGATGGTACTTTAGGGCAAGGCGGCGGTAAGCCTTCTTGATTTCGTCAAGGCTGGCATCCCTGCTCACCCCGAGGATCTTGTAATAATCCTTCATCTACCCCCTCCTGCATAGGACCGCTGATAATATTCCTTGATCAAGTCGTTGAAATACCTCTCGGGGTCCTCGACCCCCTTGCGAGGAATTACGAAGCTAGGCACCGCCACCTTTTCCAGGAGCAACCTGAGGGCGGGCTCGTAGATACCCTCGAGGTACATGAATACATCCCTGGGGGACCTGCCTTCCTTATAAAAGAGGGTCAGCAGCGCATCTATGGCCTCCTCTTCGAAGGATATTTCTATTCCGTAACGTTCTTTAAAACCCCTCTCAAAGGCCTTCACCTGCTTCCAACAACGCCACAGCTCCTCTAAGGCACCGTTAAGATCGTCCTCGCGGCTTACAAGGCGATCAACCAATAGCTCGACCCGTCTCGCTCTGAATAGGGGGCCATAACGTTCCTCAAACTCCCCTCGTCGGCTGAGGATATAGCGCTTTATCTCCTCCCTTTCCTTCTGCAGGGCCTCCTCAAACCGCTTGCGATAGGCTTCATCAGTGGGGTTCTCAAGCAACCTTTGAAGCTCCCCTTCCGGGTCTTCCACCATCTCTTTGGTGACCACCAGCTGTCTTATGCCAGTGGAGGGGAGTCTTCTTTCGAATTTGAGCAGCACACGCTCCACCACGCTGACCAGCGCACGAGCTCCCGTCTTTTGGCGATAAGCCAACTCAGCGATCTTCCGCAGGGCCTCATCTTCGAAGACGATCTCGATGCCATAGGCGCGAAAATCGCGCTTTTTGCTAGTGATAATGGGGCTGTTGGGGTTCTTGAGGATGGCGTAAAGGTCATCCCTCCCCAAGGGCTCAAAAACCGCCACCACAGGGAGCCTCCCCACGAACTCGGATTCGAACCCGTACTCTATGAGGTCCTCAGGGGTGACATGCTTTAGGTACTCGGCCCTCTCATCCTTGGATCTCACCTCTTGCCCGAAACCGATCCCTTCTTTGCTCATCCGGCGGCGGATGATGTCTTCGAGGCCGCTGAAGGCCCCGCTGACGATGAAGAGGATGTTGCGGGTGTTGATGGAACGACGCTGACGTTTGCCTGTACGGCGATAGTGCTCTATAGCTTCCATCTGTGCTATGGGATCATGGGGGGCCTTGAGGTCAACCTCCGTTTCCTCCATCGGCTTGAGCAATGCCCTCTGCACCCCCGTTCGCGACACGTCGGGGCCGATGATGTTGCCACTCGAGGCAATTTTGTCAATCTCGTCTATGTAGATGATCCCATACTGGGCTCGTTCGATGTCCCCTCCGGCCTCCTGCACCAAATCCCGTACTAAGTCCTCCACATCACCACCCACATATCCTGTCTCACTGAACTTGGTGGCATCGCCCTTCACGAAGGGGACCCCGATCCTCTTGGCGATCAGCTTGACCATGTAGGTCTTGCCGACGCCGGTGGGACCTATCATGATGATGTTGTTCTTTATGCTTCCCACCCCAGTCGGCTCCTTCCCGCGCTCGAGGAAGTACTTTATGCGGTTGTAATGGGTGCAGATCTTGGTGGCGAGGATCTCTTTAGCCCCGTCCTGCTTGACGATAAAGGTGTTTAGGTAAGATATGAGCTCTTCTGGCTTTATATCGAAGTCTATCGGGGGCTGCTTCTTGCGCTCGCCTTTACCCCCTCGCTCTTGGGGCTGAGGTCGGGGTTCTAAGGCCGAGACGACGAGACGCACCTTATCACCGTACTTCTTTTCCAGATATTTATTGAGCTCCCTCTCCAACTCCTTCTGATCGGGGATCTTTTCCATCGCCTCCTCCACAGGAAAAGTTAAGGGTAAGGACATGGCCTTTCAACGCCCTTTCCCCTCGCAGCAAGAAAGGGACCATTGCAAGACGCGCTTTAGAGATGAATCCATGATCAGGTGGGAAGCCGCTTTTGGGGGACGCCGAGGAGAAAACGGCCTTCTTTTATCCATCCCTTGAGGATCTCGGCTATTTCCCTTGCCTTGCGATAGCTCGAAAGCGGTACGGTCGGAACTTCTTTCCCTTGGAAAACTATCCTCCCGCTTTTCAGCTCCTTGTAGTTCACCTCTCCCAGGACCCGGGTCTCCCCCTGAGGGTAGTCATGACCGAAATCCACTATCTGAGTGTATATCTCCTCATCGCCCAATCCGGTGAAGCGAGCCATCTCTTCGTCGAGCACAGGTATGGGGATACCTATGCCGACGAAAAGCGAGGGACCGTAACCCTGGATGCTCGCCCCCCTGAGCCAACGGGGGTCCATGCCCTTTAGATCTCCCAACACCGCCAGAGTACCTGCTGGGCCTTTGGGGACCCCTGTTTCCGTCCTTGGGGCATGAGGATTGTGCTGGGTCCCGTGCCACACCACATAACCTTCACCGCCGCCTAAGAAGATACGGGTCCCAACCCCTATTGTGCGGTAAAAGGGATCCTTGAGAAGGGGACTCAATTGGCCAGCACTACAGTAGTTGATATTGCCCGCTCGGGGCTTGAGGACGCCCATATAGGTGTATATGACCTTATCGGAAAGGTTTACAGCGCAGTTGTAGTTCTGATAACAGTTACGGGGGTTGAATAGGAAGGCATCGCGAAAGTCCTCGAGTCGTAGATCCATTTCAGCCCTGCGATTGGGATAACAGTGGGTGCCATAACCCTCGATCACCAAGTGGACGGTTTTCCCAGCAACCAAGTCTTCGATGACGTGCCCGCCTCCGTAATCGAAACTACCCGGGTAGATCTTGTTGAGGGGGTCGTCCAACGTAGGTTCCGTGGCCCCTATGTAGACGTCCACCGCTGCCAAGCCTGCGTAGGCCGGGACATTGTTTATGAGGACACGGTGCCCTTTAATCTTGGGCCGTGTATGGCCGAAGTTCAAAAAGGCCCCAGAGGAACACATCGGGGCGAAGGTCCCAGTGGTGACCACATCGATCTCCTTGGCTGCCTCCTCCGGCCCCTTCTGTTTGACTATACGCACCATCTCCTCTGCGGTGACTACCACTGCTTCGCCCCGCCGGATCTTCTCGTTTATCTCCTCAAAGGTCTTCTGAACCTTCGCCATAAGCCCCTGTTCCTTCCAAGCTGTTGAAGATGCATCTTATGCCCAAAGGTCCCATCGGGTCAAGAAAGTCATGGCGGGTTTCAATGGACATCGGCCTCATCTCCTTGCAGCCTTCCAGACCTCGTCAAACCGCCTCTCTCTGCCCAATGCCCCGCGTAACCCGAACTCGGCTACGGCGACAAGGGTGGCCAAGGTGGCAGCACGTAGGGGCAGCACAATCTCCAAAGGGATGATGATCAAAACCGGAGTCAAAAATGGGGCGAAAAAGAAAACGAAGGTGGAGAGAAAGGCCTTTGAGATGAAGCGCCTCCTCGTTCTTGCAATACGCCAAAGAGTTGGTACCACCCTGCAGTAGACTGGACGCCATA
>CAZGDM010000014.1:0-10322 GCA_964525275.1 uncultured Thermodesulfobacteriota bacterium
CTCCTATTGGTGTGATGAATTTCTTACCCTGTCCAAAAATCGGGGGCCACCTCACCTCAAGGTAAAGACTCCTTTCCTCAATTGCTAACCGCTCAATCACGCCCTTAATGACCTCCTTGATAAGATCCTCCAGCCTTTCTATAATCTCCTTATCCTGCATGGCCTTCCTCCTTCCCTTGAAATTTGATTCCTCCCATCACCAAGGAGGAAGGCCTCTTTATTTACCATCTCAGACACAATTACTGAAACATTACCACAATATATACCATATGAAAGTCGTGATTGTTAAAGGAAGATATAAGTATATTCCACCACGCAGTCGTTGGGAATTAGGAAAAGGGTATTATGAGGGGCGGATTGCTATCCCGCTCAAATATTCAATTATTGTGTCTATTGTGCTGATTTTGTTTGGCACAGGGATCATTTTGACCACGAGGGAGAATATAAAGTTAAGATTTCCTGTTAATAGGGATAACCACACTCCTTGAGTTTAGCGAAGTCAGCGATCTTGAGTTCTGCCCCAAAATCCTCTCTGAGTAAGGAGTTAAACAATGCTTTTCACTGGTGGGAATCCGCAAAGCAAGCTGCGTGTCATAGCTGATTACAGAATCCTAACAGTTATGGATGATACATACTGCGAATTCAAAGATTTTTATAAACCTCTCCCCTCGAGGCTATTCTCGCAATTAGGATAACGCCCTCCTGCTTCAGGACCTTAAAGAGCAGACGGTATTTGCCCACCCTTAGTCTATAAACTCCTTCCGTGCCCTTAACAGGTTTGAGGTCCACTTTCTGCCCCCCTGCAAGCCATCCAAGGACCTTATCGACTCTCCTCTGTAAAGAGGCATCCAATCTCTGGTATTCTTTGTAGGCCCTCTTGGAGAATTCTATCCGCCAAAAGGCCACTTCACAGTCTCCCCTTTGCGAAACTCCTCCTCGGCATCCCTAAGAGCTTCCTTTTCCTCTTGAGTCAGGGGTTCTGTGTCAGACTCCACAAAAACCTTCTGGAAGATTTCATCCTTGGCCTCTTCATCGAGGTCCCTTAGAAGGTCGATGAGGGCCTCAATGGAAATGCTTACGGTCCTTGATGCCATGTCGTCCTCCTTTCAGCTTTCTGTGTTAGAACCACATCCTCAAGTCTTTTTATAGCCTCTTTTTCAGCCGAGGGCAGGAAGTGGCTGTAGCGCTCGGTCATCCTGATGGTCCTGTGGCCCAGCAGCTTCTGGATCACATGAAGGGGAGTGCCTTGTGAGGCAAGCCAAGAGGCGAAGGTATGGCGGAGCGTGTGGAAGACCACCCTGTCTCTGGGATCTTCTACCCCACGGTTGAGCCCTAAGGCATCAACAGCCCTGAGGAAGGCATTGGAAATCTTCTTTATTCTGTTGCCCTTTGCATCCTTGAAAACCAGTTCCGAAGGCTCCCTCGGCTCCTTTGCTCGAAAAATCGTTCTTACCTCCTCGGTCATGTAGGCAAAGCGATTGTGGCGATTCTTCGGGTCTCTAACAAAAATCAGGCCCTCTTTGAGGTTGACGTCGCCCCAAGTGAGATTGGTGATCTCGGAGAAGCGCAGGCCGCAATGGAGGGATAGGAGACAGATTTCATAAAGCTGTTGGCTCCTCTTTTTGCATTCGGAAAGCAGAGCCCTGGCCTCCTCGGGGGTCAGGAACCTTACACGGCGATTGTCCACCTGTGGGAATGTAACCTGGCTTGTGGGAATTTCCCCCTCGTAAAAGCCCCACTTCTTGGCCTTCCTCATGGCCGCCCTAAGCACTGCAAGGGCATACTGGACGGTCCTCGGGGCCTTGCCGGCATCCTTCATTTCTTTCTTCACTCTCTCCACATCAAGGGGCGAGATCTCCTTGAGCGGACGGTCCCCTAAGACAGGTTCGATCCACTGCCTGAAAAGCTGCTCATCCCTTTCCCAACTCTTCTTGTTCTCCTTGGCCCAGGGCAGGTAATGCCCAGTGAAGAAGTCCCTCAGGGTGAGTAAAAGTTTGCGCTTCTTCTGCAGAGGGATCACCTCATCGCCAAGCCTGATGTCCCTAAGGCGCTCATTACGGAGCTGAAAGGCATAGGCAGCAGTCACCCCCTCGGATTCCCAGCCTATCCGCTCCCGGACGAGTTTGCCTCTATGGTCGCGGTAGCGGATGTAGAAACAACGATCAGGCTTGCCCTTGAACTTCCTCCTGTCACTCTCATAGTACTCTACACCTGGAAACCTCTGCACCTTTTTGTACTGTGTCATTTATCCTCCGTCCTTGGGGCGTTTTTCCTGCAATCCTGGTGCCCAATTTTAGTCACATATTAGTCACATAGAAGGGAGAATCCGGCCGTCCAGCGGGAACTCCGACCATCTTCCATCCTTCAGATTTTCTTTTAGCAGAGCGGAAAAAGGAAGTCAAGGGACTTGGTGGGATAAATTGATTAGGTTGTATGGAGCGGACTGAAAATCCGCGTGTCGATGGTTCGATTCCGCCCCTCGGCACCACATTTTTGGGAAGTCACTCTCCCGTTTTTCTCCCTACATGACAAAGAGCACCCCCGAGGAGGGTCTTTTTCTCCTCCATGGTCTTTCTTCATCTTAACCCCAAAAAAACCCATATAAAGGAGGTGAGTAACGGAAGGTGGGGCCCACCTAATTAGGATGCAGGGCTCCGGGGAGCGCCCCGGAGCCCTTCGTTTTTCCCCTGCACCCGCCGAGGCAAGTCGAGCCTTTGACAGCAGAAACGACAAGGCTATAATAATTGTGTCAGTGTGACTTCCAGTATCCTCTGAAGTAGTCCGTTGAGAGGACCACTGAGATCCCTCCCATAATTGGCACAGCAGAGTATAGGCGAATAAAATGACCGAGCAGAAAAAAAGCCAGGAGCAGCTCTTGGACATGGGCGCTATCCTTGAAGCCTTCGCCCAGGCGACCCAGTATGCCTTCGTGGTGTTGGACCCCCACGGCAGAGTCTGTTACTGGAACCCTGCTGCACAGATGGTTCTGGGCTACACCGAGGAGGAGGTCTTGCGGAGGAAACTTCAGGAATTTTTGATCCCCCGAGATCAGAGAACAATATATGAAGAGATCCTTGCTGAATTGGAGCGTGAGGCCAAAAGCAAACACCTGGAGCTTGAGACCCTTACCAGGGACGGACGTCCGATACCTATAGAGCTCTCCATTTTGGCCGTCAGGGTCGAGGGAGAACGGTACATTGTGGTGGTCGTACGCGACATAACGGAACGGAGGCTTACTGAACAGAAGGTCGAGGATCAATTGAAGACGCTCACCACCCTTTATACCAGCGCCCATAAGCTGTCTCTGAACCTCAACCTTAGGGAGTTGGCCCACGAGGTCGCAAAGAGCAGTGTAGAGATATTCGGTGTGAACTTTGCCTGGGTAGGCTATGCCATGGCCGACGGTAACGTTAAACCCCTCTTCGGCTTTCCCGAAGAGATCGATTACCCGTGGAGGATTAAAGTCAGGTGGGACGATTCTCCGGAAGGCCGAGGCCCCACCGGAACGGCCATCCGTAGCGGTTTCCCGCAGGTAGTGGATGACATGGAAGCCGATCCCCGGTTTGTACCCTGGCGTGATTTAGCCCGAGGTTTTGGCTTCCGTTCCTCTGCTGCCTTCCCCCTCAGGAGCCGAGGCCACACCTTTGGAGCACTGAACCTTTACAGTTTCGAACCCGGGTTCTTCACCCCGGAAAGACTCGAGCTCTTTCAAGCCTTTGCCAACCACGCAGCTGTTGCCCTTGAAAACGCCCGCCTCTTCGAAGAGACCCAAAAACGGATGAAACATATCGAGGCCCTTCGATTAATCGATGTCGCCATAGCCAGTAGCTTCGACCTGAGGGTGACCTTTCACGTGGCCCTTGAGCAGATTACCTCCCAGCTCAATGTAGATGCCGCTTGTATCTTGCGCTTCGACCCTGCCTCAGGCGTGCTCGATTATGCCCAGGGCCGAGGGTTTCGTACCAGGGGGATAGAACGCTCAACCATGCGCCTGGGGCAAGGCCTTGCCGGTTGGGTCGCCCAAAGTAGATTCGTGTTGAGCGTACCTGATCTGAGCAATCCGCCGAAGCCTCTTCCTAAGGCCTTCCGTAATCTCATAGAAAAAGAAGGCTTTGCCTCCTACTATGGTGTGCCCCTTGTGGCCAAGGGCAAGCTCCTTGGGGTCCTTGAGGTGTTTAACCGCGAGCCACTGGAGGGAAATGACACCTGGCTCCAGTTCCTTGAGATCCTCGGAGGGCAAGTCGCCATAGCCATTGAGGACGTCTCCCTTTTTTCTGAGCTGCAGCGCAAACACGAGCAATTGCTTGACGCCTACGACCGTACCCTTCAGGGTTGGGCCAGAGCTCTTGCTCTGAAGGAGGACGAAACCGAACAGCACAGCCAAAGGGTTACAGACCTCACTGTGAGGGTGGCCCGGATTATGGGAATATCGGGCCAAGAACTTGAACATGTGAAACGGGGGGCCCTGCTGCACGATATCGGTAAAATTGGGATTCCAGACTCGATACTGCTTAAACCTGCCCCCCTAAGCGAGCAGGAGTGGGAGATTATGAAGAAGCACACTATTTACGCCTTTGAGATGCTCTCGCCTATAGAATACCTCCGGCCTGCTATCGATATTCCCTATTGTCATCACGAGAGATGGGACGGCTCGGGTTACCCTCGGGGCTTGAAGGGTGAACAGATCCCGCTTGCAGCAAGGATCTTCGCTGTGGTGGACGTCTGGGATGCTCTGACCAGCGACCGCCCTTATAGGAAAGCTTGGCCCAGAGAGAAGGCCATGGAACACATAAAGCAGCAAGCGGGGAAACACTTTGACCCGAAGGTGGTAGAGGCTTTCTTCAAAGTCCTCGCAGAAGTGGGAGAACCGGTCTGAAAAGTACTCCAGGGCCAGGAAGAAGTGCCAGAATCCCCCTGTCTTGGTTCAGAGAGATGTGGGACAGTGAGGGAGGTACCCATAGGCGGAATCATTCCGGATGCCGAAGTCCAGAACTTGCGGAAAATTTGAGCTGTTATTTCCCCGTGAAGCGCTTGAACCTTTTTCCTCGTCCCCACACGGCCATCCTTAAAGATTCGCGACGATATAGGCCCGGTGCACACTAAACCTGGCTTCGGTACGGCTCAGGCCGAAGAGGGAGGCGATCTCGTCGAAGGTAAAGCCGCCCGGTAGCACTGCAACAAAGGCCGGTCCTTGGTCTTGGGGGAGACGTACATGGATGGGATGGCCGTAGAGCACCTGAAGAAGGGGCAGGGCTGCAACCCCCATGTTCACCTGAAGGCCATGAGAAATGGCAGCCTCCGCCCATCTCCTCCGTACCCTCCGCGGGTTCCTCTTCAGGTGTCCCACGAAGGAGATGACCAGGGTCACCACGAGGGAGTTCATGAAGAGTAGGTGGAGCACGAAGACCAGTACCAGAGGACCCCGAACCAGCCCCATGCCACGGGGAAGGAATCGGGCTTGGGGATGAGGGAAGGGAGATCCATGGCTGATTCCTTTTTTCTTCCCCTATCGGACAGGGAGGCCTTGAGTCGTTGCGACAAAAGGCGATAAGCGTTATGCTTTTCCCATGCCGAAGAGGAGGGAGGGCCATGAAGAGGTTTCATCTCTTCTCGTCGCTTTTTCTGATGGCGATCCTTGTCTCCGGTGTCTGGGCCCAGGATGGGATGGCGCCGGGCATAGGCCTGAAGACCCTGAGGAAAGGTGCTCCCCCTCCTTGGGTGAAACCTGGGCTGGTGCTCTATTACAGGGGGGAAGGGGGAAGTCGCACGGGGGGGACGGGTTCGTACCTCGTCATGGAGATCGCCTACCTGGTTTGGGAGGTCGAGGGGAACCGGATCTTGGGGGTGGAGGTGCAAGCGAGTCAGATGGGGGTTAAGTTCATCCCCAAGCTCCTCGGCAGGGGAGGGGATGGGCTTTTCTGGATCGATCCCCAGCGAGCTTCCGCCCTCCTTAGCCCCCAGGCCCTTGAGGAGGCGAGGCGTCAGGGCATCGCCATCAGTGGAGGGCCCGGGATGATCGTCGTGGATTATGCCCCTCAGGGGGGAGGCGTCAGCAGGGTGGCTGTACGGTATGATGTTCAAACCGGCTTGGTCCTCAGCAGGGAGGAGTGCTCCTGGTCAGAGGGACGGGACGCCAGAGGGGCGACCTGCACGAAGACCTCCTATCTGGGCAGGGGACAGCTTCGGCTCCCCCGGCTCCGGGATCTCCCGCCGGCGGCGGCCATGAGGGCTTCCTACCATCTCCAAATGGTGGAGCAGTACACAGGTATGGCCGTTCCCGCGGGGGGCATCCAGGTGGAACCAGTGGGAAGGGACGGAAGGCTTATGAAATACCGTCTCATAACCCTTGACCCCAACACCGGGATGCCATTGCCGCCCCAAGAGGTTTGGGGGATCCCTGCGATGGGCCCTCACTATCGCCATCCCAAGCTGTTGAGGGGGAGCTCCATTGTCCTTCCCGACATCGGAATCGAATGGACAGGCGGGCAGACGATCCTCTGGAACAGGGTCCCCTGGGAGACCACCGAGGTGGACCCCCAGAACGGCCTGATCCTCTCCTTTCAAACCAGGGCCTACGGGGGTATGATCACCGGGATATTGGGAGAATGACGGTTTGACTTCTGCACCTTCCCCTGGGATACTGCCGAGAATCGCCTTGGGAGGGAAGGGAGGTGGAGACGGACAGAAAACGGAGGGTCCTGCTCATCACGGGCAAGGGTGGTGTGGGAAAGACGGTAGTTGCTGCCGCCACGGCCCTGCAGGCGTCGAGGCTCGGCCGCAGGACCCTGGTCATCAGCGCCGATCCCGCCCATAGCCTTGGCGACAGTTTCGACATGGAGCTTGAGCCAGAGCCCAAGGAGGTGGTGCCGGGGCTCTGGGCTCAAGAGTCCAACGTCCTGTACAACACCAAGAAGCACTGGGCCCGCATCCAGCGGTGGCTCGCCGCGGTCTTCATGGAGCACCAAAGGGGTCTTGAGAGGATAGAGGCCGAGGAGGTGGCGATCCTGCCGGGCTTCGACGAGCTGTCAAGCCTCATCTGGATCGCCGAGCATTACAAGAGCGGGGCCTATGATCTGATCGTGGTCGACTGCGCCCCCACCGCCGAAACCCTGAGGCTCCTCTCGACTCCGGAGGTGGGACAGTGGTGGGTGAGGCGCTGGCTGCGCCCCCTGAGCAAGGCCTCCGAGGCCCCTGCCATCTTGCGCCTTGGAGCGGAGATGGTGGCCGACTTCCCCCTCCCCACCGAGGAGGTGGTGGACGACTTGTACGACCTCTTCACCCAGATCAAGGAGATCCAGACCCTCGTGACCGATCCCCAGATCACCAATGTGAGGCTGGTGCTCAACCCAGAAAAGATGGTCGTCCGGGAGACCCAGCGGGCTTACACCTACTTCAGCTTCTTCGGTTACACGGTGGATGCCGTCATCTGCAATAAGGTCATTCCCGACGACCTGGAGGGGGACTATTGGCAGGGCCTGATACGGACGCAGAGAAAATACCTCAAGTTGATCGAGGAGAGCTTCTCCCCCTTGCCCATCCTCAAGATCCCCCTCCTCAAGGAGGAGGTGGTCGGTGTGGAGGCCCTGGGCAGGTTGGCCGAACTTCTGTATGATGAGAGGGACCCCGCCGAGCCCTTCACCGAGGAGAGCACCTTCGTAGTAGAGGAGGAGAAGGACAGCGGCGATTACCTACTGAAGCTCAAGCTGCCCTTCGTCAGCAAGGAGGACCTCAAGCCTATCTGGAAGGTGAAAAAGGAGGAGGAGTTGATCGTCCAGGTGAAGAACTGGAAACGGAACATCCTCCTCCCCTTGGAGCTCCAAGGAAAGGAGGTGGTGAAGGCCACCTTCAGGGATCAGTGGCTCACCATCAGGTTCAGAGGGCGGTGACCGCGGTGGCGGCCTCTTCTGGTGCCTCTTCCTCCGAGACCTTGAACCGGGAGATGAGGGTGTTGAGCTCCGCCGCCTGGGCCTTCAACCTTTCGGCAAAGGCCGCGCTCTCCTCGGCGGTAGCGGCCACTTGCTGGGTCACGTGGGCCATCTGCTCCAGGGTCCGCCTGACCTCGTTCACCTCTTGGGCCTGTTCCCGGCTCGCGTGGGCGATCTCCACCATGATCTGAGCGGCCTTCCCAGCGTATTCGGCCACGTGGGAGAAATTGGCCTCCGCATCCCTGAGGAGTTCATGGCTTTCGCGGACCTTGCCGATCATTTCCTCCAGCCTGGAGGCGGTGATGCTCGCGGCCTCGGCGCTCTTCTGCGCGAGGCCCCTTACTTCATCGGCGACAACGGCAAAGCCCTGTCCCGCCTCCCCTGCCCGAGCTGCCTCCACGGCGGCGTTGAGCGCCAGCAGATTGGTCTGAAAGGCGATCTCGTCGATGGTGGCGATTATCTTGTGGCTGTCCTCCCCGGCCTTAGCCACCGCCTCGACGGCCTTGGATAGGGCCTCCAGGGACCTTTGGGTCTTCTCCACCACCTTGGTGGTCTCCTTCATGAGGCGGTCTGCCTCCTGGGCGCCTTGGGCATTGTTCATGACAGTGGAGGCGAACTCCTCCATGGAGCTCGATACCTGTTCGATGGAGGCGGCCTCCTCGCTCGCCCCCTCGGCCAGGCGGGCGCCGCTTTCGGCAAGCTCCACGGAGGCCCGGGCGACCTCATCGGCACTCATGCGCACCCGCTCGAGGACCTCCCTCTGTTGTTCGACCATCCTGTTGAGGGAATCGAGGAGGGCCTGCAGTTCCTCGGCATCCGCGATATCTATCCCCTGCGAGAAGTCGCCCCGGGCCAGGCGCTCCACGAAGGCCGAGAGCTCGCCGACCTGTTCCAAGATCCTTTGCCTCTGTCTCTCCGCTTCCTGCTTCAGGGCCTCGATCTCCCTCAGCTTTTCGTTCAACTCCTGCTGCTGTTCCTCTATCCGGCGGCGGGCCTCCTCCTGTTCCCTGTCCCTCCTCTCGATCTCCACCGCCATGTGGTTTAAGGCTTCAGCCAGGCGGCCGATCTCATCCGAGGACCTCACCTCCGTCCTGGCCGAGTAGTCGCCTTCCCTCAGCCGCTGGGCGAAGCCCTCGAGGGAGGAGACGGGGCGGGTCACCGCCCGTGATACAGCGACGATCGCCCCCGCCAGGAGCAGACATCCCATGAGGACTATCCCGAAGAGCTTCACGGCCGCCCCTCTGGCTGCAGCCATGTCCGCCTTGAGGTTCCTCAAGAGGACGAGCTTTCCCACCTCCTTGCCGGAGAAGTCCTTTATGTCGAAGCCGCCGAAGAGCAAGCCCTCCGAGAACTCCTTTCCCTCCCCCAGGTAGGCGCCCAACGGCTTGAGGGAGGCTTCGTCTATGTCGCTCGTAACGACGTAGCCGGCCACCTTGGGTTTGTTCTTGAGGAAGGTGGATATCTTGGCCACATCCTTCGGCATCACGAGGAAGGCCCGAAATTGATCCCCACCGAGCCTCTGAAGCAGGTTCATCACCGATCCCGTGGTGGTGATGGCCTCTATGCTGCCTACGAGCTCTCCCCCTTCGTCCAACACCGGCACGATCCCCCTCAGGACAAGACCGACCCTGCCCACCTCGAAACAGGGGAGGGGCTTTCGCGTCTTCTGGACATGGGTTATGGAGTGGCGGAAGGAGGAGAGATCGTCCCCGCCGGTCTTGTTCCACACCCTGAGGAAGGAGCGGGTGCCAGGGGAGTGAAAGTGGATCTTGAGGTCACGGTAAGCGGTTTGTTCCCTCAGCTCCTTCTGGATCCTGCTGTACTTCCGCCATAACCCCCCTCTGTTGCCCGTTTGGATGGCCTTCGCGACATAGGGGTCCTTGGCGATCTGCCATGCGATGGCCACACAGCTTTTGAGGTCTGCCTCGAGGAGGGTCTTCACCATGGGAGTGAGACGGGCCAGTTCGTCTTTGCCCCGCTCAAAGAGCGCCCGCCTCTGGAGGTGGTACTGGTAGATCGCCATGCCCACAAAGGGCAGAAGGGCGACGACCAAAAGCGAGACGAGCAATTTGCTCCTCAACCCCAACCGTTTAAAAAAGGCAAAGGCCATGGTTATTTCCTCCGCAAGGATGTTTCTCATCGTCCTTATCGACGCGGGAGGGGAGAACTTAAACGACAGGGGAGAGCTCGATGAGATCGAAGCGGAAACTGGCCAGATCCACCGCCAGGATCCTCCCCTTGAGGGTGGGTTCCATCCCGCAGAGGTTGCGCACCACCTTCAGGGCCTGAAGGAACACCACTATTCCGGAGGTGGGGATGAGAACCTGGATCTCGTGCCTTACCCGCTACCACCGTCCCGAGCCCCCCGAGGCCGGCTACAAGGATGGTGGCCTTCGC
>CAZGDM010000014.1:10422-15336 GCA_964525275.1 uncultured Thermodesulfobacteriota bacterium
CCGCTACCACCGTCCCGAGCCCCCCGAGGCCGGCTACAAGGATGGTGGCCTTCGCGAGCCTCTTCTGACATCCCTCCCCAAGGAGACCGATCTGCCGCAGGAAGGTCTCCCTCATCCCCCGCCTCCCGGGGGGAAGAAGATCACCAAGTCCCCGTCTCGGATGGGGGTGTTTAGGCCCTGAAGGTGGAGCACGTTCCGACCGTTGACCAGGACCATCGTCCCTCGCTTGAGTTCCTCCTCCTCCACGAGCTTTCCGGCGAGATCCCGTCCCAGTTGCGAGGAAAGCTCCTCATCAATTGGCGGAGGGTCAATTCCTCCCGATCGGACAGCTCCACCTCGACCTCGTCGCGATCGAGAAAGAACCTCAGGAGGGAATGGAAACGCGCCCTTACCTTCACGAGAGGGGGACCGACCAGCTCTTTTCTCAGCTCAGATGCCCAGTTCCTTCAACTTCCCCTCGGGGATGGTTCCGTCCACTCCCCATCCCCTCACCTGGTAGTAGGCTGGCAACAGTTCTTGGAGCCTCACCACGGCCCCTTTATTGGGCCCTTCCGGCATGGGTTCCTCCAGGAACCGGCGGGGCAGGGTGTCGTCCTTGGGACTGATGCCCGCCCGCAGGTTGAAGAGGCGTTCCAGGTTCCATATCCGCTCTCCACAGAGCATCATCTCCTCTTCGGTGTAGTTGAAGCCCGTGGCAGCGTTGATGAGGTCGCAGTAGTCCTTGGCCCCGAGGGCGAAGGAGGTGAAGAGACACAGGCCGCTGGAGTCGATGACCGCGGTCAGGTCCTGAAAGACCTTCACCCAGTTGGCCTTCCCCTCCAGGGATTGGGGTTCGAGTTTTTCGGGCACACCCAAGATCTCAGGGGAGATCATGTAACCCCGTACGTGACACCCCCCTCGGTTGGAGGTGGCGTACTCGAGGGCGTGTCCCTGGGCTCCGCGGGGATCATAGGCGGGTAGCTCCTGTCCCTTCACCACCATGGCGTACTCGGGGTGGCCATAGGCCTCGCAGAACCTGAGGGCCCCTTCGCCCAGCTTATCGCCGATGCCCTCTCGGTAGCCGATCTGGCGGGTGTAGTAGACGATGGCCTCGGCGCTGCCGAAGCGTAGTTCAGGTCCCTTCTGGAGGTCTTCCTTGGGGATATATCCCCGCTCGTAGAGCTCCATGGCCGCCGCTATGGTGGCCCCGGTCGATATGGTGTCCAGGCCCAGTTCGTTGCAGAGATAATTGGCCTCCACGATGGCGATCAGGTCGCTGACGCCACAGTTGGCCCCCAAAGCCCAGCCCGTCTCGTATTCAGGGCCTTCCCCTTCGAGGCCGTTGGGGAGTTTCGTCACCCGGCCGCAGGCGATGGGGCAGGCGTAGCAGGCGGCGTTTTTGACCAGATAGCCCTTTTCCACCAGGGCCTCTCCGGATATCTCAGAGGTGCCCTCGAAGACCCCCGTCTGGAAGTTGCGGGTGGGATAGAGGCCGTTCTCGTTGATGATGTTGTCCAGGACCTTCGTCCCGAGCTTCGGCAGGGCTTCTCCGGTGACCGCGTCCTTCCTCAGGGCCTCCACCTTCTCCCTGACGACGTCGCGGAACCGTTCAGGTTCAGGGGGTTCTACCTTTCCCGTACCGCGGACGATAACTGCCTTGAGGTTCTTCGAGCCCATGACCGCCCCCACTCCGGTCCGACCTGCGGCGCGGTTGTAGTCATTGATGACACAGGCGAATCTCACGAGCTTCTCTCCCGCGGGGCCTATGCACGCCACCCTGGCCTTCGGATCGCCGAACTCCTCGAGGAGCTGGCGGGTGGTCTCATGGGTTGTCCTCCCCCATAGGTGGGAGGCGTCCTTTATCTGGACGTCTCCGTCCTTGATGGAGAGGTAGACCGGCCTGTCGGCTTTACCCTCGACCACGAGGAGGTCGTAGCCCGCGTGCTTCAGCTCTGGGCCGAAGAAGCCTCCGGAATTGCTGGAGGCGATGGTCCCCGTGAGCGGACCTTTGGTGACCACCATGTAACGCCCCCCACTGGGAGCCGGCGTACCGGTGAGGGGGCCTGTGGCGAAGATGAGTTTGTTGTCCGGGGCAAGGGGATCGACGGTGGGGTCCATCTCGTCGAAGAGGTATTTGGAGGCAAGCCCCCGTCCGCCGATGTAGCTCCGGAAGAGCCCCTCTGGGATCTCCTCCACCTTTATCTGCCCCGTGCCCAAATCAACCCTCAAAAGCCTTCCCTTATAGGTCCCTGCCATGGTCCACCTCCCATGTTCGCTTTTCCTCTCCTTTCCAAACACGGGAGGCGATGCGGGTTTCCCCACATCCCCAATGGCCACCCCCCGTAGGCCCACGAGCCCGTAGGTGGGTATGGCTCGGAGAGACAGTGTTTTATCTACCACCAGCTCCAGCGGGGGTCAAGGCGGAGTTTCGCTGCAAGGAGAGAAGGGGTAAAATGGTCGCCCGTCGCAGATGGAGGGTGATGTGAGATACGTCATCGAGGGCCTTGAGCACGACCTAATGTTAAAACCGCGTCTCAATCTGCGGAGGGTCTATCTTGAGCTCACCACCCGCTGCAATTATCGCTGTCCCTTCTGTTTTCGTCACGCCATTACGGAGCCTGAGGGGGATATGGACAAGGCCACCTTCGAGCGGTTTCTGTGGGCCCTCGAAGAAATGCCCGAGGTCGAGGAAGTGGTCCTCGGGGGGATGGGGGAGCCCCTCCTACATCCGGAGGCCTTGCGAGTAATGTCAGTCCTGACGGGAAGGGGTTACCGCGTGCAGGTCAGCACCAACGGCAGTCTGATCGATGACGATGTCCTCTCGCGCTTAGTCGATTGGGGGGTGAGTAAAGTCAGTTTCTCTATCGACCTCGCGGAGATAGGCCACCCCCAGGCGGAGAAGGTCCTCGGGATTATGGAGAGGGTCAGCGATGAGGTGGTGAGAAGACAGGCGGATAGACCCGTGGTGGCGGCTGAGATCGTACTCTCTACCCAAAACGTCTCAAAACTTCCCGAGCTGGCCGAGAAGATGATGGCCTCTGGTGTTACGGAGGTGGTACTTTCCAACCTCTTGCCCGTCGTCCCGCAGCTCGTCCCCTTCGTGCTTTACGACGGCAAGTTCGGGGCTTACAGGGACGCCTTTGACGAGTTCTTGAGGAGGGCTACTGCCCGTATGGCGGTGAACGTGCCGAACTTTGAGCTGCTCACCGAGAGACACTGTGCCTTTGTGGGGGCGAAGGCCACGGTGGTCAGCTGGCGGGGCACCGTCCACCCATGTTACAGGTTTCTGCACGACGGAGTGGAATACGTCCTCGGAAGGAGGAAGGAGGTGATCTCTTGGGGCTTCGGCTCCCTGCAACGGCAGGGGTTGGGGGAGATATGGCTTTCGAAGGATTACGCCTACTTCCGCTACAAAGTCAGGAACGCCCTTTTCCCCTCCTGCAGCGACTGCAAGCTTCGGGAAGTGTGTCAATTCGTCGGCACCACCGAAAGGGACTGTTGGGGCAATTCCCCCAGCTGTGCCGACTGTCTCTGGTGGAGGGGGATAATCGCCTGCCCCTGAACTTTGCAGCTTCCCCACCCTAAGGTAGAATAGCGACATGATAGGGATAATCGGGGGAGGATCTTTCAAGCTGAAGGCTTTTTCCCCGGGGGAGGAGAGAACGGTCTCCACCCCCTACGGTTTTCCGTCTTCTCCTTTATATATAGGGAGGTGGCGGGGGAGGGAGATAGCGGTCATCTTCCGCCATGGCCCCGAAGGGAAGATCCCTCCCCATCGCATCAACCACAGGGCGAACATCTATGCCCTGGGGGAACTGGGGGTGGAGGCGGTGGTAGGGGTGAACTCGGTGGGGAGCCTGAAGGAGGAGATCCCCCCGGGGGTGTTGGTGATACCTCACGACTTTCTCTCCCCGTGGTCGGTGGTCACCTTCTTCGAGGATGAGGCGGTCCATGTTACACCTGGTCTCGACGAAGGGGTGAGGACGAGGTTGATAGAGGCCGCCTCCAGGGCTTCTGTCGAACATCGCCCGGAGGGCATCTACATCCAGACCATCGGCCCACGGCTTGAGACCAAGGCGGAGATATCCTTTCTCAAACATCTTGGGGATGTGGTGGGGATGACCATGGCCCACGAGGCCACTCTCTGCGCCGAAAGGGGGGTCCCCTATGGGAGCCTCTGCACCGTGGACAACTACGCCCATGGGATCGTCGAGGAGCCGTTGAGCGAGGCACAGATAAAGTCTAAGGCTGCCGCCAACGCCGAAAAGGCAGCGGCTGTGCTGGAGGAATTTCTGTCATGGGTATCTTGATAAGGGGAGCTACGGTAAGAGGGGAGAAGAGGGACATCCTCATAGATGGGAACCGTATAGCGCGGATTGCCCCGAAGATAGAGGACCCCGCCTCCGAAGTCATCGAGGCCCGGGGGATGATCGCCGTGCCAGCCTTTGTAAACGGCCACACCCATGCGGCCATGACCCTGCTGAGGGGCTACGCCGACGACATGCCCTTGAGGGAGTGGCTTGAGAAGAAGATATGGCCCATCGAGGCGAAGATGACCGAGGAGGACGTCTACTGGGGGACGAAATTGGCCTGCCTCGAGATGATCAAGACCGGCACCACCTTCTTCAACGATATGTACTGGCACTGGCGGGGGGTGGCCAGGGCGGTGGAGGAGATGGGGATCAGGGCGGCGGTGAGCGCAGTCTTCATAGACCTTTTCGACGTTCAGCGCAGGCTCGAGCAGCAGCGGCTAAACGAGGAGCTCTACCGCGAGAGCCGCGCCTTCAGCGAGCGGGTGATCTTCAGCCTCGGCCCCCACGCTATCTACACCTGTTCCGAGGAGGCCCTCAAGTGGTGCGCGGATTTCGCCAGGGATCATGGGTTGCTCGTCCACATCCACCTGAGCGAGACCCGCCAGGAGGTGGAGGATTGCCT
>CAZGDM010000014.1:15436-34354 GCA_964525275.1 uncultured Thermodesulfobacteriota bacterium
TGCAGATGATCACCTCCTGGGGGGCACGGGCCTTCGGCCTCGAGATGGGGGAGCTCGTGGAGGGCGAACTGGCCGACCTGTTGCTCCTGGACCCTGCTGAGGTGACCTTGGTCCCCAACTTCAATTTGGCCTCCGATCTCATCTACGCCGCCAACGGCTCGTGTGTGGACACCGTGATCTGTGACGGCAAGGTGCTCATGCGCGGGCGCCATGTGCCAGGGGAGGAGGAGGTGCTGGAAGGGGCAAGACGGATCGCCCACGACCTGGTGAGGAGATGAGGTTCGCCCTCGACCGCCCCCTGGGTAAGCTCGCCAAGTGGTTGCGGATCCTGGGATACGATGCCCTCTACTGGAGGGGGGAAGAAGAGAGGCTCTTGGAACTGGCTAAAGAAGAGGGGAGGGTCCTCATCGCCAAGACCAGGCGGTTGGGGGAGGAGGGCGGGCGGGATCTGAAGGTCGTCCTGATCGAAGAGGACAACCCCTTCCTGCAGCTTAAGGAGGTGATGAGGAAGCTCGGCTTGAGGATAGACCCCGGAAGGCTTTTCAAGCGCTGCTTGAGTTGCAACGTCCCCCTCCAAGAGGTGACGCCCGAGGAAGTGGAGGGGGAGGTCCCTGATTACGTCTTTCGCACCCAGGATCGCTTTTCGCGGTGCCCGGTCTGTGGGAAGGTCTTCTGGCCGGGAACCCACTATGAGAGGATGAAGGAGATATTGGAGGAATTGCAGCGATGAGGATTACGGGGGGAACCCTTAGGGGGCGAAAACTTAAGGCCCCTCGCGGGAGGGCCACAAGGCCCACTGCGGACATGGTCCGCAAGGCCATCTTCGACGTCCTGGGACCGTCGAGGGCTATGGGCCGCGTGCTCGACCTCTTTGCTGGGACCGGGGCCCTGGGGCTTGAAGCCCTGAGCCGTGGGGCTCGGGAAGTGGTCTTCGTTGAGCGCCGAAGGGATGCCCTGCAGGCCTTAAGGGAAAACGTCGAGGCCCTCGGGGTTAAGGAGCACGTCAGGGTCTTGCCGTTGGACGTGAAAAAAGCCCTGAAGATCTTGAGGGATGAGGGGGCGTCCTTCGACCTCGTGCTGCTCGACCCCCCGTACCTTCGGGGTATGGCTGAGGACGCCTTGAGGCAAATAACGATTTCAGGGATCCTTGCCCCTGGAGGGGTAGTGGTCTTGGAGCACTCCTCGCGGGAAGCCCCCCAACCTCCATCGGGTCTGGACCTCTTCTCCCGGCACCGCTACGGTGACACCACCGTGAGCTTCTTCAGCTGCGTGGCTTGAGCAGGATTCGATGCTCCAGCAGATTGATCTCGGCGATCTCCGCGTCGACTACCCTCTCCTCCCCGAAGAGGCTGATGAGGCGGATCTTGTCCCCCTCCGGGATGATGGAGGCGATGTCGGTCAGGTATTCTTCCTCCTTTCCGTCCTTCAGCAAGTAAGCGGTCGACTGGCACATCTTCATCTCCTCCGAAGGTGTTCTATGACGGCCCGGGCGAGGGCTTCCACCGTGTATTCCTCCGGGAGGACCTCCGGCTTAATCCCCAAACCTTCGAGGGTCTGGGCGGTGATGGGGCCTATAGCCG
Organism: uncultured Thermodesulfobacteriota bacterium; assembly: GCA_964525275.1. GTDB lineage: Bacteria > Desulfobacterota > B13-G15 > B13-G15 > B13-G15 > CAZGDM01. The sequence goes on from CAZGDM010000014.1 coordinate 17,017, forward strand.
CTGCCCGTAGCCCTTGGGGCCAGTCCCCCTCGAGGATATCCACGAAGTTCTTCACGGTCTGGCTACTCGTGAAGACGACCATCTCCACCCCTTCGAGGGACGCCCTGAGTCTATCCCCGTCTTCAGGCCTTTCGGCCCTATAGGCCTCCACCACATCGACTTCCGCCCCCGCCTCTCGTAGCATCCGCGGCAGCACATCCCTTGCCACCCGTGCCCTCGGCAGAAGCAGCCGCTTCCCTTGGACCCCCTTTCGGATGAGCTCCTTGGCCAGTTCCTCTGCACGGAAATTCCCGGGCACGAGGTCCACCTTTATCCCTCGCTGGTAGAGGGCCTTAGCAGTTCCAGGACCTATGGCGGCGACATGTAAAGGCGGTAAAGCTCCTCCTCTGACGTTGTCCCACCGTTCGAGGAAGGCCTTGACACCGTTGGCGCTGGTGAAGATGATCCAATGGTAGCGCTCCAGCTTTGCGATGGCCCTGTCCAAAGGGGCCCAGTCCTCCGGAGGGAGGATTTCAATGGTGGGGAAGGCGACCACTTCAAGGCCAGCTGCCTCCAAAAGTCTCGCGAGTTCAGGAGCCTGATCGCGGGGTCTTGTGATGAGGACCTTCATCGAATACAACACCTTATCACAGCCGGCAGCATGAGGACAAAGGGGGGTTGCCAACCTCCTGCAGGTGTGTTATTTTTAAAGCAAACTTCAGCCTGCGATAAAGCGGGTTTCAAACCCGCTTTTTTCTTAAAGGGTAGATGGAACGGGAGGAGATCATCAAGAAGGTGCGGGAGCTGCTCGCCCCCCTGCTGGAATACGAGGGATTGGAATTGGTGGAGGTGGAGTTTCAGCGGGAGAGGGCGGGATGGGTCCTGAGGGTTTACATCGACCGCGAGGGTGGGGTGACCCTGAAGGACTGTGTGAAGGTGAACAGGGAACTGGGACAGTTGCTCGACGTGGAGGATTTCATCCCTTATTCTTACAACCTCGAGGTCTCCTCCCCTGGCATCGACCGTCCCCTGAGGAAGAGGGAGGACTTTGAGCGCTTCAAGGGCCACAGGGCCCGGATCAGGCTGTCCGAGCCCTTTGAAGGGAGGAAGAATTTCCGGGGCGAGATCCTCGGCTGCGATGAGGAAGGGGTCTCCCTCATGGTGGAGGGAAGGGTGTACAGGATCCCCCTTCCGTTGGTGGTGAAGGCGAGGCTCGACCCCGAGATAGAAATTTAGAGGGTTAGGCCGAAGATGGAAAACCTCAACTACCTCATCGAGGAAATAGGCAGGGAAAAGGGCATAGACAAACAGTACATCATCGAGGCCCTCGAGGACGCGCTCCTCAAGGCCTCCAAGAAGCGTTACGGTAGCCATAAGGACATAGAGGTCCACTACAACGAGGAGCTGGGGGAGATCGAGGTCTTTCAGTTCAAGACGGTGGTGGAGGAGGTCAAGGACCCAGACCTGGAGATCTCCCTCGAGGAGGCGCGCAAGATAGATCCCGAGTGCGAGATCGGGGATAGCCTCGGGATGAAGCTTGACATCAGTGACCTCGGTCGTATCGCCGCCCAGACCGCCAAGCAGGTCATCATCCAGCGTGTACGGGACGCCGAGAGCGAGACCATCTACCAGGAGTTCAAGGACCGCAAGGGGGAGATCGTCTCGGGGTTCGTGCAGCGGATAGACCGGGGTAACATCATCGTGAGCCTGGGCCGGGCCGAGGCCATCCTCCCCCGTAAGGAACAGGTCCCCAAAGAGGTTTACAAGCGGGGGGACAGGATCAGGGCCTATGTGCTCGACGTCCTTAGGACCTCCGGGGGGTATCAGATCGTGCTGTCCCGTACCCACCCGGGATTCCTCATGAAGCTCTTCGAGCTGGAGGTCCCGGAGATCGCCGAGGGGATCGTGAGGATCATGGCCGCTGCCCGAGAGCCGGGCGAGCGGGCCAAGATCGCGGTGATGAGCACCGACCCGGATGTAGACCCCGTGGGGGCCTGCGTGGGAATGAGGGGTTCGAGGGTCCAAAACGTGGTCCAAGAGCTCCGAGGTGAGAAGATAGACATCATCCCCTGGAGCGAGGACCCTGCCAGGTTTGTCTGCAACGCCCTTGCCCCTGCCAGGGTCTCCAAGGTCTACATCAACAAGGACGAGAAGGCCATGGAGATAGTGGTGCCCGATGACCAGCTCTCCTTGGCCATCGGCAAACGTGGACAGAACGTCCGTCTGGCCTCCAAACTTACGGGGTGGAAGATAGACATCAAGAGCGAGTCCAAGATGGAGAAGCTCTCCCAGGAGGTGATCGCCCAGCTTCAGACCATCCCGGGGGTCGGTGAGATCATCGCCAGGATCCTCTACGACGAGGGCTTCTACTCCATTGAGGACGTAGCCGAAAGCGATGGCGAAGAGCTGGGCAGGATCTGCGGCATAGGGACCGAGAAGGGCGAGGAGATCGTGAGGGCCGCCCGGGAGATGCTGGGCATGGAGGCGGAGGAAGGGGAGGTGGACGAAAAGGCGGAGCGGATCCGCCGCGGCGACGAGCCCGTGGAGAGGCTGCCCGGGATCAAACCGGAGGTGGCCGAGCGTCTGAAGGAGGAGGGCTTTCAGTGCATTAGGGACGTCTTTCAGGCCGATCCTTCGGAGCTCGCCAGGGCGTCTGGGGTAAGCCGGGAGGAAGCCGCGGAGATGATCTCCCGGGCAAAACAATACATAGATCAAGGATATGTCTCATAGGCCTATAAGGACATGTGTGGCCTGCGGGAAAAAGGAGGAAAAGGGCAAGTTGTTGAGGATCACTTACCAGGACGGTAAGCTCCGTTGGGATGAGAGGATGAGGCTCGGGGGCAGAGGCGTGTATCTCTGTCCGAAGAGGGAGTGTGTAGAGCGACTTAGGAAGAAGCGGGGGAAGGAGAGGTTGCTTTACTGCCTCAGGCAGCAGATCCCTGCCGAGGAAGTTGAGGCCTTTCTCGAGGGCCTCCTTGAGAGGGAAGAACAGTGGGGGAGGGTTGCTCGATGAGCGAGGAGGGGAAAGTAGAGGTCATCGAGAAGAGGATAAAACCCACCGTTATCAGGCGCAGGCGTCGCGTGGTGGGGCCTCCTCCAGAGGTCAAGGAGGAGGAAAGAGACCGGGCAGAGGCCAAAGCAGAAGAGGTCCGGAAGGCACCGGAGAGGCCCGTCTCTGAGAAAAGGCCCCCTGAGAGGCCTGCTGAGAAGGATAAGGCCGAACCCAGGGTGGTGCGCATACCCAAGGAGAAGGGCAGACCCGCAAGGGTAGTGGGCCGCATCGAGTTGAAGGAGACCCCTCCCCCTCCTCCCCAAGAGGTCCGTCCCCCTGAGGTCCACCCCGTGGAGCTCGAGGTGGTGCCTGAGCCCGTCAAAAGGAAGCCGGTCATTCGCAGAGAGGAGGAAGAGGAGGAGAGGAAGCCCCCGAAGAGAAAAGGGCGTCGTCGCCGGGAGGTGGTGACCTTCGACGAGGAGGACCTCGAAGAGGTATACGTAGGGAGGCGCGTAGACCGAGAGTACAGGCCGGAGAAGAAGCGCACCCTGGGTCGGCCCGCCCTCAAACCCCAGATAACCACCCCCAAGGCCATAAAGAGAAAGATCAAGGTTGAGGAGGAGATCGGGGTTGCGGAGCTCGCCCAGCGCATGGGGGTGAAGTTGAAGGAGCTTCAGGAGAAGCTGGCCGACCTCGGGGTGGAGCCGTCCCCCGAGGGCACCATAGACATCGAGGCGGCGGCCCTCGTGGCGAGCGAATATGGCTTTGAGGTCGAGAGCAAGCTGGAGGAGCTGGAAGCTGCTATAGCCCCCCAGCCCGATCCCCCTGAGAAGCTCAAACCGCGTCCCCCTGTGGTCACAGTCATGGGCCATGTGGACCATGGCAAGACCTTGCTCCTTGACGCCATAAGGCAGACCAACGTGGCGGCCAAAGAGGTGGGGGGCATCACCCAGCACATAGGCGCCTATAAGGTGGAGGTCCCGGGGAAGGGGACCATCACCTTCATCGATACCCCCGGCCACGAGGCCTTCACTGCCATGAGGGCGAGGGGGGCCCAGGTGACGGACATCGTGGTGCTGGTGGTCGCGGCGGACGACGGGGTGATGCCCCAGACCGTGGAGGCGATCAACCACGCCAAGGCGGCAGGGGTCCCCATCATCGTGGCCATAAACAAGATAGATAAGAAAGAGGCCAACCCGGAGAGGGTGAGGAGGCAGTTGGCGGAGCACGGTCTCATCCCCGAGGAATGGGGAGGGGATACCCTCTTCGCCGAGGTATCCGCCCTGAAGAAGACGGGCATCGAGGATCTGCTCGATCTGATCCTGCTTCAGGCGGAGATGTTGGAGCTCAAGGCCAACCCCTCGAAACCCGCCCGTGGCGTGATAGTGGAGACGAGGCTTGACAGGGGCAAGGGCCCCGTGGCCACGGTGATCGTGAAGGAGGGGACGCTGAGGGAGGGTAATAGCTTCGTGGCTGGGCTCACCTATGGACGAGTGAGGGCCATGGAGGACGAGTGGGGCAAGCGCGTCAAGGAAGCCCCGCCATCCACCCCGGTGGAGGTCACGGCCTTCTCCGAACTGCCCGAGGCCGGGGATGATTTCATCGTGGTCCGGGACGAGCGGATGGCCCGTTCCATTGCGGAGCTGAGACAGAAGAGAAAGGCACGTCTCGAACGGAAGGAGGTGCCCGCGGCGATAACCCTCGAGGACCTGTTCCAGCGGATTCAAGCCGGGGAGACCAAGGAGCTGCGAGTGGTGCTCAAGGCCGACACCTTCGGGTCGCTGCAGGCGGTCAAGGACGCCTTGGAGAAGCTCTCCACCGATGAGGTTAAGGTGAAGGTGATCCACCAAGGGGTGGGGGCGATTTCGGACAGCGACGTCAACTTGGCCATCGCCTCAGATGCGGTGGTAATCGGCTTCAACGTCCAGCCGGTGGGGAAGGCCAAGGCCCTAATTTCGGAACGCAAGGTGGACGTCAGGACCTACAAGATCATCTACGAGCTCATCGAGGATGTGCAGCGGGCGCTCAAGGGCATGCTCGCCCCGGAGAAGAAGGAGGTGGTCCTGGGCAGGGCAGAGGTCAGGGCGGTCTTTCGCATCCCCAGGGTCGGAGCCGTGGCGGGTTGTTATGTGCAGGAGGGCCGCATAGTGAGGGGTGCCTCGGTGAGGGTCCTGAGGGGAGAGGAGGTCGTTCACGAGGGGAAGATCTCTTCGCTTAAGCGCTTCAAGGAAGATGTGAAGGAAGTTCAGGCAGGTTATGAATGTGGTGTAGGGGTGGAGGGCTTCGGCGACTGGCAGGAGGGGGATCGCATCGAGGCCTACACCGTGGAGGAGGTGGCCCCGCAGTGAGGGGTGGGAGATGGTAGTAGGGGTTTGCCATTTGGACCTTCAGGTCCAGGGCGTGGGGTCGCTCAAGGGCAAGCGTCAGGTGATGAAGAGCCTCATGGGTAGGGTGAGGAGTCGGTTCAACGTCTCCATCTCGGAGGTGGGGAGCCACGACAGCTGGGGGCGGGCCCAGGTGGGGATATGCCTGGTGGGCAACGACCGGGAGTTCATCGATGCGGCCTTGAACAAGGTCATATCCTTCATCGAGGGGACGGATCTGGTGGAGGTGTTGAGGACGGAGGTGGAGCTTTTGAACTTCAACCCGGGATTTTTCCGCTGAGGCGAGGGGATGGGCCACAGACGTGCGGAAAGGCTGGGGGATCTCATCAAAGAGGAGGTGTCGAAGATCGTCCTTCACGAACTGAAGGACCCGCGGATCGGCTTTGTCACCATAACCAGGGTGAGGCTTTCTGACGACCTGAGGAGGGCGAGGATATATTGGAGCGTATATGGGGACGAGCGGGCCAAGGAGGAGTCCTCCCGGGGATTGGAGAGCGCGAAGGGCTACATCCGTCGGGAGCTGGGAAGACGGGTGAGGGTGAAGTATCTTCCTGAGATAGATTTCGCCTTCGACGATTCCTTCGAATACGGGGAGCGTATAGAGGGGATTTTGAGGGAGATAAGGGGTGAAGGAACTGAGGAAGAAGAGGGGTCTTGAGGGCGTGTTGGTGGTGAATAAACCCGAAGGGATCCCCTCCTACGACGTGATAAGGAGGCTGAAGCCCCACCTGAAGGGGGTGAAGGTGGGCTATATCGGCATCCTCGACCCCTTGGCCCGGGGAGTCCTCCCCCTGCTTTTTGGGGAGGCGACGAAGTTGGCCCCTTTTCTTGAGGAGGGCCGAAAGGTCTACGACGCCACCATTCGTTTGGGGATCACCACCAACACTCAGGACCGGGACGGAGAGCCCCTGCGTGTGGTGGAAGATCTCGCGGGCTTCGACCTGTCCCCTCAGAGGATAGAGGAGGTCCTCCGGGAGTTTGAGGGCAGGATAAAGCAGATCCCCCCCATGTTCTCCGCCAAGAAATACAAGGGGCGTCCCCTTTACAAGTACGCCCGTCGGGGGGAGGAGGTCTATAGGGAGCCGAAGGAGGTGGAGATTTACAAGCTGGAGCTCAAGGGGGTCGAATTGCCCTTTGTTCACATCCTGCTCGAATGTTCAAAGGGGACCTATGTGCGGACCCTCGCCCACGACATAGGGGAAAGACTCGGGTGTGGAGGGCATCTGTACGCCCTGACGCGCCTGCGCAACGGCCCCTTCGGGATCGAAGAGGCGCGGGAGCTTGACGAAGTGGAGGAACTGGCCCGTCAGGGCAGGCTTCCCGAGGTGGTTAAGGGGATGGCCGAGGCCCTCTCCTTTCTGCCTGCGGTGGTGCTCAGGGGCAGGGACCTTTACACGATCCTTCACGGAGGGTCTGTGGCCGTGAGGGACGGTGCAGAGGGACAGGTGAGGTTGCTGGACGAAGAGGGTGGACTCGTCGCTGTGGGGACGATCGAGAGGCTTGGGGGGGAGTTGAGGGTTAGGCCCCTCAGGGTCTTCCCGAGGGGTTATAATTAGACAGAGGAAAAGACCACGGAGGAGGTAAGTTCCATGGCTTTGGATCCGGAAAGGAAAAAGCAGATCATCGAGGAATTTCGCCTTCACGAGAAGGACACCGGGTCCCCCGAGGTCCAGGTTGCGCTGTTGACCGAGAGGATCAACTACCTGACGGAGCACTTCAAGGTCCACAAGAAGGATCTCCACTCCCGCTATGGTTTGATAAAACTGGTCAATCGCCGCAGGAAGCTCCTGGACTACCTCAAGAGGGAGGACCTCGGGCGATACCGGAAGCTCATCGAGAGGCTCGGACTGAGGAAGTAACGGAGGAGGGATGAGATGGGAAGGGTCAGTTTGGAGTGGGCCGGCAGGGAGCTGGTGATAGAGACGGAGGAGGTGGCCCGCCAGGCCGACGGAGCGGTGATGGTGAGGTACGGGGAGACGGTGGTATTGGTGACGGCTGTCTCCTCAAGGGAGCCAAAAGAGGGGGTGGACTTCCTGCCCTTGCTGGTCAACTACGTGGAGATGACCTTCGCCGCGGGGAGGATTCCCGGGGGCTTCTTCAAGAGGGAGGGAAGGCCCACCGACCAGGAAGTCCTCTCCTCACGGCTGGTGGACCGCAGCATCCGGCCGTTGTTCCCCGAGGGTTACAACTACGACACCCAGGTGATAGCCACGGTCCTATCAGTAGACCAGGAGAACGAACCAGGGTTTTTGAGCATCATTGGGGCTTCGGCCGCCTTGGGGCTCTCGGACATCCCCTTCGGTGGGCCCGTGGTGGGAGTGAAAGTAGGCCTCATCGACGGACAATTCATCATCAACCCTACCTCGAGTGAACTGGAGCGAAGCGCCTTGGACCTCGTCGTTGCGGTGAACCGCGACGGTGTGGTGATGGTGGAGGGCGGGGGGAAGATGGTCCCCGAGGACGTGTTGCTCGAGGCCATCTTTCAGGGCTATGAGGCGGCCAAACCCATCCTCGACCTGCAGGAGGAGTTGCGGGAGCAGTGGGGGAAGCCCAAGCGCTCCTTCTGCCCCCCTGAAAAGGGAGGCCCCCTCTGGGAGGAGGTCATGGGATGGTGTCTGCCCCAGGTCAAGGATGCCTTCCAGATCTCGGCCAAGATCGAGCGGCGCGACCGCCTCGCCCAACTTCTGAAGGAGGCCTTGGAGAAGTTCGGCGGAGAGGACCCCCAGAGTCAGCTCCTGGTGAAACTGGCCTTTGAAGAAGCGGAGCGGGAGGTGGTGAGGTCCTCGGTCCTCAAAGAGGGCCGCAGGATAGACGGCCGGGGCTTCAAGGACATCAGGCCCATAAGCTGCGAGGTGGGCCTTCTGCCCCGAACCCATGGTTCGGCCCTCTTCCGCCGGGGGGAGACCCAAGTCCTGGTGACCACCACCTTCGGCACCTCCGAGGACGAGCAGAAGGTGGAGTCCCTGATGGAGGGGGAGGTGTACAAGCACTTTATGCTCCACTACAACTTCCCCCCCTACTGCGTGGGAGAGGTATCCCCTCTTAGGGCTCCGAGCCGCAGGGAGATCGGTCACGGCGCCCTTGCGGAGAGGGCCCTTGAGCCCGTTCTGCCATCCAAGGACGACTTCCCCTACACCATCCGGGTGGTATCCGAGGTCCTCGAGTCCAACGGTTCCTCCTCCATGGCCACGGTCTGCGGTGGTTCGCTGTCGTTGATGGACGCTGGGGTACCGGTTTCGGCTGCTGTGGCCGGGATCGCCATGGGCCTGATGGTGGAGGGCGACCAGGTGGCGATCCTCACCGACATCGTGGGGGAGGAGGACCATCACGGGGACATGGACTTCAAGGTCGCCGGCACCCGCGAAGGGGTGACCTCCTTCCAGATGGACGTGAAGGTCCCAGGGATCTCCAGGGAGATCATGAAGCAGGCCCTGGCGCAGGCTCGTGAGGCGAGGCATTTCGTGCTGGACGTGATGGACAAGACCCTCGATCAGCCCCGCAAGGAGCTCTCCAAGCACGCCCCGCGGATCGTCACCATCCAGATCAACCCCGACAAGATCCGCAACGTCATCGGCCCCCTCGGCAAGAACATCCGCTCCATCATCGAGAAGACGGGGGTGAGGATAGATATAGAAGAGGACGGCCTGGTGAGGATCGCCTCGCCCAATGCGGAGGCCATTGAAGAGGCCATAAAGCTGGTGAAGCAGTACGCCGCAGAGGCCAAGTTGGGTGAGGTCTACATAGGGACGGTAAAGCGGGTCACCGACTTCGGTGCCTTCGTGGAGATCATGCCCGGGGTTGAGGGTCTGATCCATATATCTCAGTTGGCGGAAGGACGGGTCAGGAAGGTGACCGATGTGGTCAAGGTCGGCGATCAGGTGAAGGTCAAGGTGATCGAGATAGACGAGTACGGCAGGGTCAGGCTCTCCAGGAAGGCCGTGCTCCAGGAAGAGAGGAAAAAACGCCCCCCACGCCCGCTCCAGAGGCGTCCCGCCCAGCAGCGCCGCCGGAGGTTTTAGTTGTCCTACAAGAAGACATCCCTTGAGAACGGGATCCGTGTGGTCACCGAGGCCCTCCCCTATGTCGAATCGGTGGCGGTGGGGATATGGGTCCAGGTGGGGTCAAGGGATGAAGGGCCTACAGAGGCTGGGCTTTGCCACTTCATTGAGCACACCGTCTTCAAGGGGACGGAACGGCGCAGCGCCTTGGAGATCGTCAAGGAGATCGAGGCCGTAGGAGGGTCCATCAACGCCTTCACCTCAAGGGAATACACCTGCTTTCACGCTAAGGTCCTGGGGAGGGACTTACCCTTGGCCCTGGACGTCTTGAGCGATTTGGTGGCCCGTCCCCTCTTCGATCCCCAGGAGGTGGAGCGGGAGAAGATGGTGGTGCTCCAGGAGATAAAGATGACCGAAGACACCCCAGAGGACTACATCCATGACCTCTTCAGCCGCTCCTTCTGGGGGGGACACCCCCTGGGCGCCCCCATCACAGGGGAGGAGGAGACGGTGAGGGCCTTCACTTCGGAGAAGGTGAGGGAGTTCTTCCGTCGTCACTGGAGGCCAGAGCGGATGGTGGTGGCCGCCGCGGGGAGGCTGGAGCACGAGGAGGTTGTGGATCTGGTGCATCGGCATTTAGGGGCTCTGGAAGGAGGAGGACTCGCCATCCAAAGGGTCCCGCCGGACGGGGCCCAGGGGGGGGTCAAGGTGTTTCGTAGGGATCTGGAGCAGGTCCATCTCTGCTTGGGGGTCCAGGGTGTCCCCCACACCGATCCCCGCCGTTTCCCGGCGATGGTATTGAACACCTTGCTCGGAGGGAACATGAGCTCGCGCCTCTTCCAAGAGGTGAGGGAAAAACGCGGACTTACCTATGCCATTTACTCCTTTTTGCATACCTACAGCGACGCAGGGGTCATAGGGGTATACGCGGGGACCACTTCCGAAGAGGTACAGGAGGTGACGGAACTCATCGCCAGGGAGCTCGAGGCGGTGCGAGAGGGGAGGGTAGGCGAAGGGGAGGTCTCCGTGGCCAAGGAATACTTAAAAGGGGGTTTGATACTGGGGTTGGAGTCTCCAGAGGGGAGGATGGCCCGGCTCGCCAAGAACGAAATATACTTCGGACGTTATATACCCCCAGAGGAGACCTTGGGGCAGATAGAGGGGGTTTCCCTTGAAGAGGTCATCCAGGTGGGGGGAGAGCTCTTCGATGTCTCCCCCTGTACCGTCCTGCTGGGCGAGGTACCTGAAGGGGTGATTCAGGCGCTTCCATGGTCGAGGTGCTGATCAAGCGCGTCCGTTCCAAGGGGCGTCATCCTCGCTACATGAGCGAAGGGGCGGCGGGGATGGATCTATTCGCCTGCCTCGACGAGGAACTGGTGATCCCTCCGGGCCGGTGGGCCTTGGTCCCCACAGGGGTGGCCATCGCCATACCCCCGGGATACGAGGGTCAAGTGAGGCCCAGGAGCGGCCTGGCGTTACAGCACGGTGTGACCTTGCTCAACACCCCCGGGACCATAGACTCCGACTATCGTGGGGAGGTAAAGGTGATGTTGATCAACTTGGGTCCCAAACCTTTCGTCGTGAAGGACGGAGACAGGATCGCCCAGTTGGTGATCCACCAGGTGACAAGGGTCCGTCTGAAGGAAACCGATCATCTTCCCCCCACCGTTCGAGCGGAGGGGGGATTTGGCCATACGGGGAGGTGATGGATGAAGTTAGGGATCATGTCCGACACCCATGACAACCTCCGCATGATAGATAAGGCCGTGCAGCTCTTCGCTGCCGAGGGGGTGGAGGCCGTGCTACACGCTGGGGATTTCATCGCCCCTTTCTCCGTTAGAAGGCTCCTCGGAGGGCTCAAGGTCCCCCTCTACGGGGTCTTCGGCAACAACGACGGCGAAAGGGTGCAGTTGAAGGCCCTCCTCGGGGATCGCCTCCGTCCTTCCCCTGCGGTATGGGATCTCGGGCCTTGGAGGGTGCTGGTGGCCCACGAGCTTGAGGAAAACGTGGGGAGGGCCCTGGCTGCAAGTGGGGCCTTCCGCCTGGTGGTCTTCGGCCACACCCACAAGCCGTTGCACGAGCGGGTGGGGGAGGGCCTCCTCGTCAACCCAGGGGAGTGCGGGGGGTGGCTATACGGAAAGGCAACTGTGGCGGTGGTAGACCTCGCCTCTCTCGAGATCCGTTTTTTCACCCTCGATGGATGAGCTCATAGATTCTTACCTTTATTACCTATCCGTGGAGAAGGGGCTCTCGAGGAACACCCTCGAGGCCTACGGACGGGATCTGCGGGCCTTCGCCGATTTCCTCCAAGGGCGATCCCTCAAGGAGGTCACCAGACGTACTGCCGTGGAGTTCGCCGGGGCGCTTGAGGCACGGGGCCTCTCCCCCCGTAGCGTCTCCAGGGCCCTTGTGGCCTTGAGGGGCTTTTTCCGGTTTCTCACCCTTGATGGCTATCTGGAGGAGGATCCCCTGGAGGACATGGGCCTTCCAAGCCTGCCGAGAAGGCTCCCCGAGGTCCTCACCGAGTCCGAGGTCGAGCGGCTCCTTGAGCAACCGGACCTTACCACCCCCCTTGGTCTGAGGGATGGTGCGTTGCTGGAGGTTCTTTACGGGACGGGGATGAGGGTTTCGGAGGCCGCGGAGCTGCGGCTCGAGGGGCTACAGCTCGAACTGGGCTTTGTAGCGGTGAGGGGAAAGGGGGACAAGGAACGGCTGATCCCGATGGGAGAGGTGGCGAAAGAGCGACTGACCCGTTATCTGAAGGAGGGGCGTCCCCGGCTGATAAAAGGAGCCGATGGTGGGTACGTCTTCGTCAACCCCCGTGGGGGCAAGTTGAGCCGGCAGGGAATATGGAAGGTGGTCAGAAAGTACGCCCTCATGGCCGGTATCCCCTCGGTGCACCCCCACACCCTGCGCCACTCCTTTGCCACCCATCTCCTTCAACGAGGGGCAGATCTCAGGTTCGTCCAGGCGATGCTCGGGCACGCCGACATCTCCACGACGCAAATATACACCCATGTGGACAGGGAGTACTTGAAAGAACTCCACAGGCGCTATCACCCCCGACCTTGAAGGGCCGGCGGAGAGCGTGATAATCTTCAGGCCCCGTGAAAGGGATCACATATAGAGAAGCCGGGGTAGATGTAGAGAAGGCCGAGGAGTTCGTCCGGGCTCTAAAGGGCATTGTCTCCCGTACCCACCGCCCTTGGGTCCTCCAAGGGGTGGGGGGGTTCGGGGCCCTGTTGCGGATCCCCGAGGGTTACAGGCGACCCCTTCTGGTGGCCTCGACCGACGGCGTGGGGACCAAACTCCTGGTAGCCAGGGCCGTGGGGCGCTTCGACACGGTGGGGGTGGACCTTGTGGCCATGTGTGTGAACGACCTTCTGACCCTCGGTGCCCGCCCCCTCTTCTTCCTCGACTACTTCGCCGTGGGGAGGCTCGAGCCGGAGCGGGACTTGGAGCTCATCGAAGGGATCGTTAAAGGGTGTCAGGAGGCGGATTGTCCCTTGGTGGGAGGGGAGACCGCCGAGATGCCCGGCCTGTATCGGGAGGCGGACTTCGACTTGGCGGGTTTCGCCGTGGGGCTGGTCGAGGAGGACCGGATGGTGGACGGTAAGGGGGTGGTCGAGGGCGATATCCTGGTCGGGCTGGCTTCCTCAGGGCTTCATTCCAACGGCTTCTCCTTGGTGAGGAAGGTGCTCCTTGAGGAGATGGGTCTCGACCTACAGGGATGGATGGATGAGCTCGGGGCCACCCTGGGGGAGGAGCTCTTGAAGCCCACCCGGATCTACGTGAGGACGGTCTTGAAGCTGCTGGAGGAGTTCCCCATCAAGGCCATGGCCCACATAACTGGAGGGGGCTTGCCGGGCAACGTCCCGCGGGTCCTCCCCCAAGGCCTCGGGGCGACCATCAGATGCGGCTGGCCCGTCCCCCCCATATTCTCCCTTATCGAGAGGGGAGGGGTCCCTGAGGAGGAGATGTGGCGCACCTTCAACATGGGAATAGGCTTTGTCCTCATCTGTCCGGAGGAGGAGGCCGGGAGGTTGATGGAGAGGGCCGAGCAGCTGGGGGAACGGGCCTTCGTCGTCGGCGAAGTGAGGGAGGGGGAAGGGGTGTCCCTTGAGGGATGAGAGGGTCTTGGTGAGCGCTTGCCTCCTTGGGCTCAGGTGTCGCTACGATGGTAGGGCCCTTGAGCCATGTCGGTTGCCGGAGGGGATCTGTCCCGTCCCCGTTTGTCCTGAGCAGCTCGGGGGGCTTCCCACCCCGAGGCCCCCTTCAAGGCTCTACGGGGGAGACGGCAGGGCGGTGCTCGAGGGGAGGGCCAGGGTGGTGGCCGAGGGAGGTGAAGACGTGACGGAGGCCTTTCTCCGAGGTGCCCAAGAGGCCGTGAAGCTCGCCCAGGCGGTCGGCGCCAAAAGGGCATTCCTCAAGGAACGAAGCCCATCCTGTGGGGTGAGGTGGATCTGGCTGGCTGACGAGCTGGTGGAGGGCAAAGGGGTGGCGGCAGCTGCCCTCGAGAAGGCGGGGATCGAAATCATCAGTTCCGAGGTGTTGAAGTGATGCCTTGGAAGGACATCGCCTTTCAGCTGTTGGGAGGACTTGGCCTTTTCTTCATCGGCATGAGGTTCATGTCCGAGGGGTTACAGAAGACCGCAGGGGACAGACTCCGCAGGACCCTGGAGATCCTCACCAATAACCGCCTGGTGGCCACCCTGGTGGGGCTCGTGGTGACGGCCATCATCCAGTCCTCGAGCGCAACTACGGTGATGACTGTAAGCTTTGTGAACGCGGGGCTTATGACCCTGAAGCAGGCCATAGGCATCGTCCTGGGGGCCAACATCGGCACCACCGTCACCGCTCAGATCATCGCCTTTAAGATCCACCACTACGCCCTGCCGGCCCTCGGCATTGGGGTGGGGCTGCGCCTCTTCTCCCGGAGCAGCCGTTGGAGGTACATGGGCGAGGTGATCATGGGGTTCGGGATGTTGTTCTTCGGCCTCTCCATCATGAAAGAGGCCATGGAGCCCCTGAAAGCCTCTCCTGTGGTGAAGAACGCCTTCATCAAGTTCGACGGGACGCCGCTTCTTGGCGTCCTGGTGGGGACGATCTTCACGGTTCTTATGCAGTCCTCGAGCGTCACCGTCGGCATAGTTATGACCCTGGCCTCCTCCGGGCTTCTTTCCTTCAAGGGGGCCGTGGCCCTGGTCCTGGGGGACAACATCGGCACCACCGTCACCGCTCAGCTCGCCGCCACCGGTGCCAACACCGCGGCCAAGAGGACCGCCTGGTGCCACACCATGTTCAACGTCATCGGCGTGACCTATGTGCTATTGCTCATGCCCCATTTCCTCAGGCTGGTGGACCTCATCTCCCCTGGCCCTGCGGACTTCGTGGTGAAGAGCCTTGCGGAGGCCAAGGCTTACAGCGCCTCGATGGGCGACAAGCCCTTCATCGCCAGACACATAGCCAACGCCCATACCGTCTTTAACGTAGTCAACACCCTCATCTTTCTCCCCATGCTTGGGGTGCTGGCCAGGATTTCCTCCTGGATCGTTCCCCAAAGGGAAGAGGAGGAGGGTTACCACCTGGTCTATCTCAACTCCAAGCTCATCGCCTCCCCGCCTATAGCGGTGGAGGAGGCGCGAAAGGAGACGGTGAGAATGGCCATCCTCTCCAAAAAGATGGTGGACCTCTCCATGGAGGCCTTCTTCAAGGGAAGGCTTGACCGCTTAGAAGAGGTGACGAAACTCGAGGGGATCGTGGACATGCTCCAGAGGGAGATAACCACCTTTTTGGTGGACGTTTCCCATCATCCCCTTACGCCGGAGACCTCCAAGGAGATCAACTCCATCATCCATATGGTCAACAACCTGGAGCGCATCGGCGATCACGGGGAGAACCTCTCCAAGCTCGTGGAGCGTAAGTACAGATTGAGGCTTGCCTTCACCTCTCAGGCTGAGGCCGACATACGGGAGATCTACGGGGTCACCAGCGAGTTCCTCGACCTGGTCATAGACGGGATAAGGGAGCGGCGCCAGGATATAAAACCCCTGGCCGACGCCTTGGAGGCGCGCATCAACGAGATGGAGGACAGCATGCGCGAGGCCCACATCCAGAGGCTCAACATAGGGGTGTGCGCTGTGGACGCCGGATTGGTCTTCATCGACATGCTCACCAGCTTCGAGAAGATCGGCGACCACTGTTTCAACATCGCGGAGGCAGTGGTGGGGATAAAATGAGCCGTTCTCTCAGGGGGAAAAGGGTCCTGATCGTGAGGCTCAGCTCCCTGGGGGACCTGGTCTTGGTGCTGCCGACTTTCTGGGCCATCCGCAAGACCTACCCCGATGCCCACATCGCGTGGCTTGTGCAGGGGTCCCTGAGGGAGCTTTTGGAGGGGACGGAGGGGCTCGACGAGATCATACCCGTGGAGCTGGTCTCGGTCACCGACAAATACACCTCCCCCAGCAGGTGGGCCTTAGGTGCGTGGCTCTGGATGCGGGCCGTTTTGGAGTTGCGGAGGAGGTTCCGCTACCGGGCCTTCGATGTGGTCCTGGAAATGCAAGGGCTCCTCAAGAGCGCGCTTTTGGCCTTTCTCAACCCCGGAGGGGAGCGCTACGGCTTCGAGAACGCCCGCGAGTTGAGCCCCCTCTTCCTCAACCGTCCCGTCTTCCATCGCGATAAGACCCGCCACGCGGTGGATAACTACATGCAGTTCGCCGCCTACTTCGGCTGTCCTACGGACCGGGTGGAATTTCCCCTCTACGTTCCTCCGAAGGCCCGTCAGCGGATGGCGGATTTCCTCGCCTCCCACGGGGTTAAAAGGGGGGACTTCGTGGTCTTCCTCGCCGCCACCGCCCGCTGGCGGACCAAGTTCTGGTATCGGGATGGCTTCGCCAAGGTGGCCGATGCACTCGTGGATCGGTACGGTGCGAAGGTGGTCTTTTCGGGGCTTGCAGCGGAGAGACCGTATATCGAGGGGATAAGGGAGAGGATGCGCCACGAAGCGGTGGTAGCCGCCGGCTTCACCGGGATCAAGGACTTTTTGGCGCTGCTTGAGCGCTCCCAGCTCTACGTAGGGGTGGACAGCGGGGCCATGCACGCAGCCAGGGCTCTGGGGGTGCCCGTGGTGGCCCTCTTCGGCCCTTCGGATCCCCGCTGGATAGGTCCTTACGGGCAGAAGGAAGGGGTGGTAAGAGCGGATGTGCCCTGCTCCCCATGCAATCGCCGTCGCTGTGGCCAGAGGACCTGCATGTTGGAGATAACCCCCCAGATGGTCCTTGAGGAGGTGGAAAGGGTTATGGGTGGACGATTCCCCTCGGCAGAGCCCCGAGGTGCCTGAAAGGACGCGAAGGGAAGACAGGGCGACTTCAAGGGAATAGGCCTTAAATCTTTTGGAGAGGGCCGTTTAGGGGGTATTATCCACGGCTTCGAGAGATGGAGTGCCTTATGGCGTTCTCGTCCATTTCTGTCTTGTTGGAGACTGCATATATTTCCACTGCGCCGTTGAAGGACGCAAGATCGAAACCTCAGCCAGAACAAACGCGTCTCCTTCTGCGTGGTTGGGGAGGTAGAGGTCCTACCAGATAGCTTCAGCACAAGATACGAGAGCGTTATCGTCGATGGCGAAGTAGAAGAGGTGTCCAGAGAGGAGAAGGAGGCAGCGTTAGAGGTCCTGGTGCGCAAATGTGCCCCTATTTTCATCGAAAAGGGCAGGGAATACATCAAGAATTCGTGGGACGAGGTGAGGGTCTTTAAGATGAAGATCTCCACTTTGAGCGGAAAAGCAAGGAGGTAGGTGCCCTTTGCACTTACCGTGCCCCCCTCTGCTTACGGCCTCTGGTGAACGTGATAAAGGCCTTTCTGCCACATCATTTCCCTTTCAGGGTCTAATTGCCTCATTCGAAAATTATTCGAAAAGGGATTCATTGCTTCACGAGAAGATCTACTCATAGGTGATTCCTCTAAGGGGTGTGGCTAAGCGGAAG
>CAZGDM010000015.1:0-33762 GCA_964525275.1 uncultured Thermodesulfobacteriota bacterium
GAGGTTTGCGATCAGGGAGGGCGGAAGGACCGTAGGAGCAGGCGTGGTAACGGAGATATTGGAGTAGAGCGATGAGGGTCATCATAACCCTTGCTTGTACGGAGTGTAAAAGGAGAAATTACACAAGTACGAAAAACAAGAAAAATACACCAGATCGTCTGGAGTTGAGGAAATATTGCCCCTTTTGTAGGCGCCATACCCTTCATAGGGAAGTCAGGTAGGGGGATAGGCCAGTAGCTCTAACGGTTAGAGCGCCGGACTCCAAATCCGGAGGTTGGGGGTTCGAATCCCTCCTGGCCTGCCATTTTTTTAATAAAGGGGAGGACGTTGAAGGAGAAGATAGGGAAGATTATTCAGTTCCTGAAGGAGGTTAGGGCGGAGGCAAGGAGAGTCACATGGGCTTCGCGCAGGGAGATCATGGCTGCGACGGCGGTGGTGTTGATCATCGTCTTTCTGTCCGCCTTCTATTTGGGGATTGTGGACCTCGTGTTGTCAGCCCTTATAAAGGTGGTCCTGGGGTAGAAATGGCCCAGAAGTGGTACATAGTGCACACCTATTCTGGTTATGAGGAGAAGGTGAAGGCTGCCCTTGAAGAGAGGATCAGGAAGTTCGAAGAGGAAAAGGTGCGCCAGGGGGAAAAGGACGCACGGGGGAAGTATTTTTCCGCAGTAGTGGTGCCTACGGAAAAGGTGATCGAAGTAGTGAAGGGAAAGAAGAAGACCTCCACGCGGAGGATCTTTCCTGGCTACATCTTGGTGAAGATGGAGCTCAACGACGAGACCTGGCATGTGGTCAGAAGCACTCCGAGGGTCACGGGATTTGCGGGCAGTCGTACAAGCCCTACCCCTTTGCCGGATCAGGAGGCGGAGGAACTGATCGCACAGATAAAGGAGGGAGCCTACACTCCCAAACCGCGGGTGACCTTCAAGGAAGGGGACACGGTGAGGGTGATAGAGGGCCCCTTTGCCAACTTTGTGGGTACGGTGCAAGAGGTGAGGCCTGACAAGAGAAAGGTAAAGGTGCTCATCAGCATCTTCGGTAGAGCCACCCCTATAGAGCTCGATTACATGCAGATAGAACACGCTTAGAGGTGCCCCCATGGCCAAGAAGGAGGTAAAGGCTACTATAAAGTTGCGCATCCCTGGTGGACAGGCGAGTCCCTCACCACCGGTGGGTCCTGCCCTTGGCCAGCATGGCCTTAACATCATGGACTTCTGCAAGGCCTTCAATGAACGGACCAAGGGGATGGAGGGGACTATCGTCCCGGTGGTCATCACCGTGTACGCTGATCGGACCTACGACTTCGTCATCAAGACCCCACCCACCTCTTTTTTGCTGAAACAGGCTGCCAAGATCGCTAAAGGGTCTCCTGAGCCCAACAGGATCAAAGTGGGAAAGGTGACCCGAAAGCAGATAGAGGAGATCGCCAAGATGAAGCTGCCCGACCTCAACACGAGGGACTTGCAGGCGGCCATGAGGATAATCGAGGGGACGGCGAGGAATATGGGCATCGAGGTGGTGGATTAGGAGGGGGAGATGGCCAAAAGGGGTAAGAAGTACGTTGAGGCCAAGAAGAAGATAGATCGTACGAGGCGTTACGACCTGAGGGAGGCCGTGGAGCTGCTCGGCGAGATCTCCTATGCCAAATTTGACGAGACGGTGGACCTCGCTGTGCGCCTCGGCGTGGATCCGAGGAAGCCGGATCAGATGGTGAGGGGCAGTGTAGTTCTGCCCCATGGTACTGGCAAGGAGGTGAAGGTGTTGGTCTTCGCCAAGGGGGAAAAGGAAAAGGAGGCTAAGGAAGCTGGCGCTGACTACGTGGGGGGCGAGGAGCTGGTGGAGAAGATCCAAAAGGAAGGGTGGCTCGACTTCGACAAGGCCGTTGCCACCCCAGATATGATGAGGGTGGTCTCCAAGCTTGGTAAGATCCTTGGGCCGAGGGGACTCATGCCTTCGGCCAAGATGGGGACGGTGACCTTCGATGTGGCCAAGGCTGTAAAAGAGCTCAAAGGCGGCAAGGTGGAATACAAGGTCGACAAGGCCGGAAACGTCCACGTCCCTGTGGGAAAGGTATCCTTTGGTCCGGACAAGCTCTTGGAGAACATTATGACGGTGCTCGACAGCATCGTCCGGGCTAAGCCCGCCACCAGTAAGGGCACCTATTTGAGGAGCATCGCCCTGTCCACAACCATGAGCCCGGGGATAAAAGTCGATCCCAATTCCATCAAGGACGTGCTGAAGCAGTAGAGGAGGTGCGGTGTGGTTCTGAGAAGGGAGGAGAAACAGCGCTTAGTCGCTGAGCTTCACGAGAAGTTCAAGTCGGTGAAGGCGGTGATCCTTACCGATTTTACGGGGTTAGATGTCGCCCAGCTCACACGGCTGAGGCGCCAATTGCAAGAGCAGGGCATGGAGTACAAGGTGGTCAAGAACACCTTGCTGCGGAGGGCCTCCCAGCAGACGGCCCTTGAGGCCTTGGCCGAGCACTTCGTGGGGCCTAACGCCATTGTCCTGTCTTATGAGGATCCGGTGTTGCCGGCAAAGATCTTGGTGGATTTCGCCAAGGAGGAGCCGGAGCTGGAGATCAAGGCGGGGTTCGTGGAGGGCAGGGTCCTTGAGCCCAAAGAGGTAAAGGCCCTGGCCAACCTGCCTCCTCGGGAGGTCCTTCTGGGACAGCTCCTGGGTCTTTTGAAGGCCCCCCTTGCAAGGTTGGTGGGGGTGCTGGGGGCACCCATGAGGGAATTGTTGGGGGTCCTTCAAGCCATAAAGGAGGCAAAATCAGAATAGGAGGAGAAGGAGATGGCAGAGGCGAAGCTTTCGAGGGAGGACGTCATTAAGTACATTGAGCAGATGACGGTCCTGGAGTTGGCCGAATTGGTCAAGGAACTCGAGGAGCGTTTTGGAGTTCAGGCGGCAGCTCCTGTAGCCGTGGCCCCTGGAGCAGTTCCCGGAGCTCCAGCGGCTGAGGCCGCGGCTGCAGAGGAAAAAACGGAATTCGACGTCATCCTCACTTCCTATGGCGATAAGAAGATCCAGGTGATCAAGGCCGTTAGAGAGGTGACCGACTTGGGCCTCAAGGAGGCCAAGGAGTTGGTGGAGAACGTGCCCAAGCCCATCAAGGAAAAGGTCTCTAAAGAGGAGGCCGAGAAGATAAAGGAGAAGATAGAGGCCGCCGGGGGGACGGTGGAGATTAAGTAGCGAGCTTGTTCACCGTTCCTGATTCATGCCGGGAAAAGGAAAAGGGAGAAAGAAGGGGGCTCTGAAGAGCTCAGGGTCTCCTTTACTCAATTTAATCGAGGGGTGAAGGAGGTCATGGGAGCGTCCATTTTCGAACGTAAGAGGATCCGTAAGGATTACGGCACTATCAAGGAGGTCCTCGAAATTCCCCACCTTCTGGAGATCCAGCTCTCCTCCTATGCGGATCTCCTCCAGAAGGATGTGCCCCCAGAGGACCGCAAAGACATAGGGCTGCAGAAGGTCTTCAAACAGGTATTTCCGATAAAGGACTTCTACGAGACGGCGGAGCTGCGGTTTGTCAAGTACCGTCTGGGCGAACCAAAGTACGACATCAAGGAGTGCATCATCAAGGGTCTGACCTATGCCGCCCCCTTAAGGGTTACGGTGCAGCTCGTGATTTACGATGTCCAAGAGGGGGTGAAGACTGGGCAGACAAAAGTGATCAAGGAGCACGAGGTCTACTTCGGGGAGATCCCGCTGATGACCGCCACCGGGAGCTTCATCATCAACGGTACCCAGAGGGTGGTGGTCAATCAGTTACACCGCTCCCCAGGGGTGTTTTTCGACCAAGAGATCCCGAAGGCCTATACCGGAAGGCCCATTTACTACGCCAGGATCATCCCCTACCGTGGATCGTGGATAGACTTCGAGTTCGACCAGAAGGAGCTAATCTACGTCAGGATCGACAGGCGGCGCAAGATCCCTGCCACGACCTTCCTCAAGGCAATGGGGTATTCCACGGAGAGGTTGTTGGAGACCTTTTATGGGAGGGAGGAGATAACCCTCAAGGACGGCAGGTTCTGGAAAAAGGTGGACCGCGAGTTGATCTTGGGGCAGAAAGCCCCTTGCGACATAGTGGATCCGAAGACGGGCGACCTGATTCTCAAGAAGGGGCGCAAGATAAACGAGGGCATTCTGAAGAAGATGGAGGCCGCAGGGGTCGAGGAACTCCCGCTGGAAGACGATGCCTTAGTGGGGGTGCCTGTGGCCAGGGACGTAATCGACCCCAACTCCGGGGAGATCGTCGTCGAGGTTAACCAGGAGCTCACCCCGGAGAAGCTCTCCCAAATAAGGGAGGCGGGGGTGAGGTCCTTTGGGGTTCTGCACGTCAGCGAGCGCCAGTCAGTGGGGATCAGGGAGACTTTGATGATAGACCCTGTGAGGTTGTCGCCTGAGGAGCGCAAGCTCGCCTGGAGACATCAGGATCCCGAGGCGGTACTCGCCCAGCGGGAGCGCGATAGGGCCCTTATAGAGATCTACAAACGGCTCCGCCCTGGGGAGCCCCCCGTGCTGGAGACGGCCAAGGCCTTTTTCAGCAACCTCTTCTTCAACCCGGAGCGCTATGACCTCTCCAAGGTCGGCAGGATGAAATTGAACCACAAGCTGGGTCTGGATGTGCCGCTGGACCTGACCACCTTGAGGCCGGAAGATGTCCTTGAAGTGGTGAAGTACCTGGTGGGTCTTGCAGAGGGAAGGGGCTCGGTGGACGACATCGATCATCTGGGGAACCGCCGGGTGAGGACTGTTGGGGAGCTGGTGGAAAACCAGTTCCACATTGGGCTTGTACGGGTGGAAAGGGCCATCAAGGAGAAGATGAGCCTGCAGGACGTGGAATTCCTGATGCCTCAGGACTTGGTGAACTCCAAACCTCTGACCGCTACGCTGAAAGAGTTCTTCGGCTCGAGCCAGCTCTCCCAGTTCATGGACCAGACTAACCCTCTGTCCGAGGTGACCCATAAGAGACGGCTCAGTGCCCTCGGCCCTGGGGGGTTGTCGAGGGAGCGGGCGGGCTTCGAGGCAAGGGACGTCCACCCCTCCCACTACGGCAGGATCTGTCCCATCGAGACCCCAGAGGGTCCAAACATCGGGTTGATCGTCTCGCTCACCACCTATGCAAGGGTGAACGAATATGGTTTCATCGAGACCCCTTATCGAAAGGTGGTGGATCGCAAGGTCACCGACGAGGTCCACTACCTCTTCGCCTTGGACGAAGAAAATTACACCATTGCCCAGTCCAAGATCCCCCTGGACAAGAAGGGGAGGATAAAGGCCGATCTGGTTCCGGCGAGGAAGCGCGGCGAGTTCGTCATGGTCAGACCTGAGGAGGTGGACTACGTAGACGTGTCCCCCAAACAGGTGGTGAGCGTATCCTCTTCGCTGATCCCCTTCCTCGAGAACGACGACGCCAACCGGGCCTTGATGGGCTCCAATATGCAGCGGCAGGCCGTGCCGCTGCTAAGGACCGAGGCCCCTTTGATCGGCACGGGAATGGAACGGGTGGTGGCCAGGGACTCCGGTGTCACCGTGGTGGCCAAAAGGGACGGCGTGGTGGAGAGCGTCGATTCCCAGAGGATCGTCATCAGGGCTGAGGAGGAAGGGGAAGGGGTCGGAGTGGACATATACAACTTGGTCAAGTACGAGCGCTCAAACCAGGGGACCTGTATCAACCAACGGCCCATAGTGAAGAAGGGCGAACGGGTCAGAAAGGGCGACATCATCGCCGACGGCCCCTGTACCCATCTCGGAGAGTTGGCCTTGGGGAAGAACGTTCTGGTGGCCTTCATGCCGTGGGGGGGCTACAACTTCGAGGATTCCATCTTGGTGAGCGAGAAGCTCCTGAAGGACGACACCTATACCTCTATTCACATCGAGGAGCTCGAATGCGTGGCCCGCGAGACCAAGCTTGGTAAAGAGGAGATCACGAGGGATATACCCAATGTGGGCGAAGAGCAATTGAGGAACCTGGACGAAAGCGGCATCGTCCGCATAGGGGCTGAGGTCAAGCCAGGGGACATTCTCGTTGGGAAGGTGACGCCGAAGGGCGAGACTCAACTCACCCCTGAGGAGAAGCTACTGCGGGCCATCTTCGGTGAGAAGGCCTCGGACGTGAAGGACACCTCCCTGCGGGTCCCCCACGGGATTGAGGGGGTGGTAATAGACGCCAAGGTCCTCACCAGACGTGGTTCCGAGAAGGATCAACGGGCCAAGGAGATAGAGGAGGAGGAGAAGGCCCGTATCCGAAAGGACATGGAGACGGAGGTCAAGATCATCGAGGAGTTCACCCGCAGGAGGATTCTGGAGTTGCTCGAGGGAAAGGAGCTCCAGAGTGATTGGGGAGATCTGCCCAAGGGGACCGTGCTCACTGCCCAACTCCTCGAGCGCCGTCCGTGGCACAAGTGGAGGGAGGCTCCGGTGGATCCCTCGGTGGCCCAGGAGGTGGCCCATGTGACGGAGAAGGGCCTTGAAGAGATCGCTCGCATCGAGCGAGAGGCCAAGGAGCGGATTAAGCGTATAGAGGCCGGGGACGAACTTCCCCCGGGAGTGCTGAAGGTGGTGAAGGTCTACGTGGCCATGAAGCGGAGGCTCTCGGTGGGTGATAAGCTCTCTGGGCGCCATGGAAACAAGGGAATCGTTTCGCGGATACTGCCCGAGGAGGATATGCCCTTCTTGGAGGACGGCACCCCGGTAGAGATGGTCCTCAACCCCTTGGGGGTGCCATCGCGGATGAATCTGGGACAGATCCTGGAGACCCACCTCGGCTGGGCAGCCAAGGGGCTCGGGGAGAAGGTCAAACAGTTCCTGAAAGGGGGAGATGGTGCAGATCTCACCGATCAGGAGGTGGAGGAGCTGAGGGGGTTCTTAACGGAGATCTTCTCCGAGGATGAGGTCAAGAAGGCCTTAAAGGAGGCCACGAAAGAGCAGCTCCTTCAGTTCGCCTCGCGCCTCAAGGACGGGATCTTCATGTCGGTTCCGGTCTTCGACGGCCCTTCCGAGGAGGAGATCCGTTTCGCCTTGATCAAGGCTGGGCTACCCGAGGATGGGCAGGTGGTGCTCTACGACGGCCGCACCGGTGAGCCCTTCGACCAGAAGGTGACGGTGGGCTATATGTACATGCTGAAGTTGCACCATCTGGTGGACGACAAGATCCACGCCCGTTCCATCGGACCCTACTCGCTGGTGACGCAGCAACCCTTGGGCGGGAAGGCACAATTTGGTGGCCAGCGTCTTGGAGAGATGGAGGTGTGGGCCCTGGAGGCTTACGGGGCTGCCTATAGCCTTCAGGAGTTCCTCACGGTGAAGTCGGATGACGTCGGTGGAAGGACTCGGGCCTATGAGGCCATTGTCAAGGGTAAAACCGACATCCTCGATCCCGGCATTCCGGAGTCCTTCCACGTGATGATAAAAGAGCTCCAGGGGCTCTGCCTCAACGTGGAGCTCATCGAGCGGGAGAAGGAAGAGAAAACAGAGTAAGAAAAAGGAGGAGGAGCCGTGGAGGACATCGTCCTTTCCTTCTTCGAGAAACCTAAGAGCCCTGAGGACATCGAGGCCATAAGGATCTCCCTGGCCTCACCGGAGCAAATCAGGAGCTGGTCTTACGGGGAAGTGAAAAAGCCCGAGACCATCAACTACCGCACCTTCAAGCCGGAGCGGGACGGGCTGTTCTGTGCAAGGATCTTCGGCCCGGTGAAGGACTACGAGTGCCTCTGTGGTAAGTACAAGAGGATGAAACACCGGGGGATTGTGTGCGAGAAGTGCGGCGTGGAGGTGATTCAGTCCAAGGTCCGCCGGGAGAGGATGGGGCACATCGAGCTCGCCGCCCCCGTGGCCCACATATGGTTCCTCAAAAGCGTCCCAAGCAAGATCGGGATGGTGCTCGACATGACGCTGAAGGAGCTCGAGCGGGTGCTCTACTTCGAGTCCTATGTGGTGATCGATCCGAAGGACAGCCCTTTTGAGGAAAAGCAACTCATCAGCGAGGAGAAGTACCAGGAGTTCGTGGCCAAGTATGGGGAGGACGCCCTCGAAGCGGGAACGGGGGCAGAGGCCATAAGGGAGCTTCTGCGAAGGGTGAACATCCCGGAGTTGGCCGAGCGGCTCCGCTTCGAGATGAAGGAAACCCAGTCCGAGGCTAAAAGGGCAAAGCTGGCCAAACGGCTCAAGATCATCGAGGCCTTCCGCGACTCGGGCAACAAGCCCGAATGGATGATCCTCGAGGTTATCCCGGTGATCCCCCCTGACCTGAGGCCCTTGGTGCCCCTTGATGGAGGGAGGTTCGCCACCTCTGACCTGAACGACCTCTACCGTCGCGTGATCAACCGGAACAATCGGCTCAAGCGGCTGATCGAGCTCAACGCCCCTGAGATCATCATCCGCAACGAGAAGCGGATGCTTCAGGAAGCGGTTGACGCGTTGTTCGACAACGGCAAACGCGGTCGTGTCATCACCGGACCCCATGGAAAGCCCTTGAGGTCCTTGAGCGACATGCTCCGAGGCAAGCAGGGGCGCTTCCGTCAGAACCTCCTGGGGAAACGGGTGGACTACTCGGGTCGTTCTGTGATCGTGGTAGGACCTGAGTTGAGGCTCCATCAGTGCGGTCTGCCGAAGAAGATGGCCCTGGAGCTCTTCAAGCCCTTCATCTACAACAAACTCGAGGAACGGGGTTATGTGACCACGGTCAAGAGCGCCAAAAAGATGGTGGAGAAGGAGCGCCCCGAGGTCTGGGACATCCTGGAGGAGGTCATCAAGGAACACCCCATCTTGTTGAACCGTGCCCCGACCCTGCACCGCTTGGGCATACAGGCCTTTGAACCGCTGCTGATCGAGGGCAAGGCCATACAGCTTCACCCCTTGGTCTGTGTGGCTTACAACGCCGACTTCGACGGGGACCAGATGGCGGTGCATGTGCCGCTGTCGGTCGAGGCCCAGACCGAGGCCAGGGTCCTGATGATGTCCACCAACAACATCCTGTCGCCCGCTCATGGAAAGCCCATAATTCTGCCGACCCAGGATATAGTGCTCGGCCTCTACTACATGACCAGGGAGAAGCCCTTTGCCAAGGGCACGGGAAAGGTCTTCGAAGGCCTTGAAGAGGTCAAGATGGCCTATTTGCTGAAGGAAGTGGAACTTCACGCCCGGATCCGGGTGAGGCTGGACGGAAAGCTGGTGGAGACCACCGTCGGAAGGGTCCTTTTGAAGGAGATCCTCCCCGAGGAGGTGCCCTTTGACATCATCAACCGGGTGATGGACAAGAAGGCCGTGACCCAGTTGATCGACTACACCTACCGGGTGGCTGGGGAGAAGAAGACGGTGATCCTGGCCGACAAGCTAAAGGATATGGGCTTTGCCTTCGCCACCCTGAGCGGCCTCTCCATCGCCATCAAGGACATCCACATCCCGGCCAGGAAGTCCGAACTGCTGGAGAAGGCCTACCGGGAGGTGGAAGAGGTCCGCCGACAGTATATCGAGGGGGTCATCACGGACGGTGAGCGTTACAACCGTGTCATCGATATCTGGGCCCAGGTGACCGAGGAGATCGCCAACGAGATGATGAAGGAGCTCGGCACTGAGCGTGTGAAGGACGAGAAAGGCCAGGAGCACGAAGCTCCGAGCTTCAATCCCATCTTCATGATGGCGGACTCCGGAGCCCGTGGGAGCGCCCAGCAGATCAGACAGTTAGCTGGTATGCGCGGCCTCATGGCCAAGCCCTCCGGGGAGATCATCGAGACGCCCATCACTGCCAACTTCCGGGAGGGGCTTTCGGTGCTGCAGTACTTCGTTTCCACCCACGGTGCCAGGAAGGGGCTGGCGGACACGGCGCTTAAGACCGCCAACTCTGGTTACCTCACCAGACGTCTGGTGGATGTGGCCCAGGACGTGACCGTGACGGAGTACGATTGCGGTACTATGGACGGCATCACCGTCAGTGCCCTAGTGGAAGGCGGTGAGATCCTCGAGCCCCTGACCGAGAGGATCCTGGGGCGCGTGGCCCTTGAGGACATAAAAGACCCCTTCACGGGGGAGGTGATAGTCAGGGCGAACGAGGAGATCGACGAGGCCGCAGCTCAAAGGATATCGGATGCGGGGATCACGGAGGTCAAGATCCGTTCTGTTCTCACGTGTGAGTCGCGCCACGGAGTTTGTGCCTTGTGTTACGGTCGCGATCTGGCCAGGGGACGGATCGTGGACATCGGAGAGGCGGTGGGGATCATCGCTGCTCAGTCCATCGGTGAACCCGGGACCCAGCTCACCATGAGGACCTTCCACATCGGAGGGGCCGCCTCTAGGCAGGTGGAGGAGTCCACACTGGAGGCCCCCATGAGCGGGAGGATCAAGTTCATAAACCTCAAGACCGTTCGCAACCGCGAGGGGAAACTCGTGGTGATGAACCGTAAGGGAGAGATTGCGATCCTCGATGCCGAAGGGCGCGAGCGAAAACGCTACCCTGTGATCTACGGGGCCAAGCTCTTGGTGGAGGAAGGACAGGAGGTCAAGGAGGGGGACCTCATCGCCGAGTGGGATCCCTACACCACCCCCATAATCACCGAGGTCTCCGGGTGGGTGAAGTTCGGCGACGTCATCGAAGGGGTCACTATGCAGGAGCACGTCGACGAGGTGACCGGACACGCCCGTAAGGTCATCATCGAGTGCAAAGACCCAGATCTCAGACCCCGTATTTCCATCAAGCAGAAACGCGTGGGGCCTGACGGCAAGGAAGTCCTGGAGACGGCGGCTCGCTATTACCTGGCTGTGGGGTCTAACATCTACGTAAAGGAGGGGGATTGGGTCGAAGCTGGTGACGTACTGGTGAAGATCCCACGGGAGACCACGAAGACCAAGGACATCACCGGCGGATTGCCCAGGGTGGCGGAGCTCTTCGAGGCCCGAAAGCCCAAGGAACAGGCCATCATCAGCGAGATCGATGGACAGGTGAGCTTCGGGAAGATGGTGAAGGGGAAGCGGAAAGTGGTAGTAACCCCTGAAGTGGGGGAGCCCAAGGAGTACACCATACCGCGGGGCAAGCATGTGAGCGTGCAGGAGGGGGACTTCGTCAGGGCAGGTGAGCCCCTGATGGACGGTACCCCCAACCCCCATGACATCCTGAGGGTACTGGGGGAAAAGGCGCTGGCGCGGTTCCTGGTTGACGAGATCAAGGAGATATACCTCCTTCAAGGGGTGAAGATCCACGATAAGCATTTCGAGGTCATCGTGAGGCAGATGCTCAAGCGCGTCCGAGTGAAGGAAGTAGGGGATACGCGGTTTGTGGTAGATGAGATCGTGGACAAATTCACCTTCAAGGAGGAGAACGAACGGGTGATACGCGAGGGTGGCAAGCCCGCCATAGCGGAGCCCTTGGTCCTGGGGATAACCAAGGCGGCGCTTCTGACCGATAGCTGGCTCTCCGCTGCCTCTTTCCAGGAGACCACCCGGGTCCTCACCCAGGCGGCCATCGAGGGCAGGGTGGACTACCTGAGGGGGTTGAAGGAAAACGTGATCATCGGACGGCTCATCCCGGCGGGAACCGGAGCCCCCGCTTACAAGGACCTCGACATAAAGGTGGAGGAAGAGGGATTACCACCCCTTGAGCCCCCGACCTTCGAGGACGAGGAGGAAGAGGAAGAGCTCTCAACGCCTCTGTGAGCCTTTGAGCTGCTCTAGCTTCCTGCGGGCTATAGAGGCCTGAAGGGTTGCGGGATGTTCCTTCAGGAGCTTTTCCAGGAGGAACGTCCCGTTTACTTTATCGCCTATGGCCAAAAAGGAGAGGCCTTCTTTGAGCAAAGCGGAGGGTACCTTGTCCCCCTTGGGATACCGACTCAGGACCTTTTCGTATTCCAAAATGGCCCTTTCGTAATCCCCCTGGGCGTAATAGCACTCCCCGAGCCAGAACTGGGCGTTATCAGCCAATTCGTGTTCGGGGTACTTGGCCAAGAACTCCTTGAAAAGGGTTTCAGCGGCGGGGTACTCCTTGTCCTTGAAGGCCCCGTAAGCCCTATAGTAAAGCTCCTCCGGTGTGGACGGCGGAGGGGACGGTGGGGGAGGGGAGGGCTTGGGGAGGGGGGAGGCCGTTAAGGTGGGCTTTAAGGAGGCGATCTTCTTCTCCAGCCCCTCCATCCTCTTGTAGAGTTCCTCCAGGAGTTGGCCCTTCTCCCGGAGGTCCTCCCTCAAGGCCCTTATCTCCCCTTTGAGGGCCTCCATATCTGTCTCGAGATCGGCCCTGGTTTGCCTCAGTTCTCGCGAGAAGGCATCATCCCGTTTCGCGAGGTTCTCAACCTTTTCCTCGACCAGCAAAAGGCGGTGTTGGACGTAGCTCACATCCTCTGTAGTGGCACACCCCCAGAGGAGGATTAGGGGGATGATCAACCACGAGACCCTCATCTTTCTATCACTACGAAGTGGCACCGGCGGTTTTTGGCCCAGGCCTCTTCACAATGGCGTGGGTCCAAGGGCCTTTCCTCACCGTAGCTTATAATGGAGAGCCTTTCGGGGGAGATGCCGAGCTTTATCAAGTAGTTCATGGCGCTTCTGGCCCTCTTCTCCCCCAAGGCCAGGTTGTATTCGTTGCTGCCCCGTTCGTCACAATGCCCTTCGATTTGGACCTTCCAAGTGGGATGCTCCATCAACACCCGGGCGTTCTCGGCCAGTATCCTCTTGGCATCGGGACGAAGATCGTAACGGTCGAAATCGAAATGGATGTCCTTCAGCAAAGGTGTCTCCATGACCTCGCCTTCGATGCCTGGATATTTGACCGGCTTCAGGGTTTCCTCTGCTACAGATGGGGCTTCTTGTACCCCTTCCTCCCTCACCTGGGAAGGAGGGGGGGTGGGTGGTGCTTCGGTGACCACTTGCTTTTTTGCACAGGCGACCAGAAGCAGCAACATGCATATGCCCACGCCCACCTTTTTCATATCCCCTTCCTCCTTTGTCTTTTAGCGGCCAGTTTACCGCGAAAGGCCGAAAGGGTAAAGACCGGTGTTTATCCCCTTCGGATAAAGGATTACGACTCCATGATGCAGTTGATACCGCCGTTGCATCCATCTGGACCGAGGGAGAGCTCATCGGCTTAGCAAGGGTGACCAGGCGGGCTCCGTTTCGTCCTGTTTCGTGGAGGTTATCCTCCAGGGGCCACCCCCTTCTACAGTGGTGATGTAAAGGTCGTAATTCCCCCTGGCGTCGGACGAGAAGACGATATGCCTTCCATCGGGGGCCCAAGAGGGGGATTCGTGATTGCCGATCCCCGATGTTATCACCCTGAGGTCGCTTCCGTCCGGACGAACGAGGAAGATCCGAAACCTCCCCTCCCAGCGTCCTGAGAAGGCGATCCAGTCCCCCCTCGGTGACCAGGCAGGGGAGCAATTGTATCCTCCTATGAAGGTTATGCGTTTGCTCCTCCGGGTCCTAAGGTCCATGACGTAAATTTGGGGACTCCCTGTGCGGTCTGAGACATAGGCTATATGCCTGCTGTCCGGAGACCAGGTGGGAGAGGTTTCGCTTTCGGGGGTGTCGGTGAGGCGCTTGGGTTTGCCCCCACGGGCAGGTAGGAGGAAGAGGTCCGTCCCTGACCTGCCGCGCATCATAAGGGCGATCCAACGCCCATCGGGGGACCAAGCCCCGGCGGCGTTGGGCCCTGGGCGAGATGAGAGGATCTTTACCCTCCCGTTGGCGAGGTCCACCGCATAAAGGTCGGGGTTTCGCCGCCTGAAGCAGGTGAAGAGCAGCTTCCTGCCGTCGGGGGACCAGGCCGGGGAGATGTTGATGGAGCCGTTCCTTATCAGAGGAGTCCTCCTGCCGCCATCGGGGTCGATGAGGTGGATCTCCTTAAGGCCCCTGGGGGCGGTCTTGACGAAGGCGATCCTGCTCGTGAAGAACCCCTGTCTTCCCGTGAGCATCTCCAAGAGGTCGTCCATCAGCCTGTGGACCATCTCCCGCCAGGCGGTCCTGAGGCTGCGGTAGCGCCTACCCCCGATGGGGCGGCCCTGCGCACAGTCGTATAGATGAAAGGCCAAAACTAAAGTGCTGCCCCGGAGCTCATAGCCAACGGAGAGGAGAAACTCAGCACCGGTATCCCTCCAAGCCCCGTAGTCCACCTGCTGGGGCATGAGGAAAAATCCCCTCTGGGGCAACTCCTCCCTGGGGAGGAGTTCGA
The DNA here is from genome assembly GCA_964525275.1 of uncultured Thermodesulfobacteriota bacterium. GTDB lineage: Bacteria > Desulfobacterota > B13-G15 > B13-G15 > B13-G15 > CAZGDM01. The sequence continues at coordinate 14,156 of CAZGDM010000015.1, forward strand.
AGAGGTGGGCGATCTCGAGATCGCGTAAGAGCAGCCCGTCTATCCCCTCTGCCGTTTCCCTTTCCGGGGGACCTGTTGCCACCACTCTGGGAAAGGCGAGTTTGTAGAGGCGTAGCTGAGGGGAATCCACCTCGATGTAGACGATGCCCCTCGCCGTGCCTACTTCCATCAGCAGAAGGGCAACTATCAATAATACTTTACGGACGAAAGACAAGGCCCACCTCCATAGGTTTCCCCCCGGGGGGCGGAGGGAAGGGCTCGGCTTTGTAAAGCGCCTGTAGGACTGACCGATCGAAGTTGGGATCGCCTGAGCTCTCCTCTACCTTCGCCAGAAGTAACCGCCCTTGCTCGTCTATTTTGACCCTTATTACCGCCTTAACCCCCTCCTTCAAAAGCACATCGGGTATGGCCCAAAAGGCCCTGATTCGCTCCCTCAATTGGGCCAGATAGATATCAAGCACTCCCTTTTGGACCCTTTCCTCTCGCTCCTTTACCCTCTTTTCTATCTCCTTTATGGCGCGGAGCCGCCGTTGCTCCGGATCTTCCCTGATTTTTTTGCGGAGCTTGGCCACGGCAACCCTCTTCCTTCGAGGCCTACTTTTTTTCACCGTGGCCTTTTTGGATGTTCGTTTTTTCGCTTTTCTCTTGACGGTGCGCTTTTTGTGCTTGGGGGGTGGGGTGGGCACGAGGGATACCTGGAGGATGACCTCCTTGGGAGGCTTCAGAAGCTGCTGGCCTTCTACTGCTAGCAGTATAGCCAAGTGGAAGGCTGCCGACAGCGCAATAGCCTTCACGAGGGGCTTCCGCATGAATTCCTTCAGTCCTGGGTCCATCGCCCTCCCGAACGGACGAACTCCACGAAGCGTTCTGCAACGGGGGAAAGGGTCTTACCCTTGCGGAGGACCAGGTAAAAGGTCCTGGATACCTCCCCGAGCCCCTGTAGCTTTACCTCTGAAATCTCACCGCCCAAGCTGTCCTTCACGGCCATATCGGAGATGATCCCCACCCCAAGGCCCGCCTTGACCACCTCCTTTACGGCGGAACTCGACCCAAATTCGGCGACAATCCTCAACCGGGAGGGGTTAAACCCCGCTTGGCGCAGGGCCCTTTCGAAAGTCCGGCGAGTGCCTGAGCCGTATTCCCTGGTCACCATCGGGGCCTTCACCAATTCCTCCCACTCTATCTGCCTTCCCGCCAAGGGATGGGAGGAGGAGACGACCATTATGACCCTATCCCTAAGGAGGGGTTGGAAAGCCAAGCGCTCCTCCCCTCCCTTCATGCCCACCACCCCTATTTCCGCCAGCCCCTTTGAGATCAAGCCCATCACCCCTTGGGAGTCGGTCACAATGAGTTTGACCTTCAAAGAGGTCCTCCCCCTGGTGAAAGAGGCGATCATCCGCGGCAGGAAGTACTCCCCTGGAATGGTGCTAGCAGCGATGTCGAGCTCGCCCTTTAGGTTGTCCATACCCCTTAAGGCCTTCAGGGCCTCCTCCCGCAAGGAGAGAATGCGGCGGGCATAACGATAGATGACCTCTCCCGCCGGTGTGAGGACGACCCTCCTTCCCATCCTGTCGAAGAGCCTCGTACCCAAAGCCCGCTCCAAGGCTTGAATGTGAGCGCTTACGGTGGGCTGGGTGAGGAATAGGGCTTCTGCAGCGAGGGAGAAACTTCCGAGTTCGGCCACCTTGCAGAGGCTTTCCAGCTGTCTGATGTCCATTTAACTGAATAAATAACATGGCGTACTTGCTCCTTCAAGGTTCCCGCGTGGAAAAAAGGCAGAATATGTGTTAGCTTTCCCGGGGGAAGATGGTTTCAAAGGAGGTTCTCCTGAGGATTTACGAGGAATTGTACAAAAAATTTGGTCCTCAGGGGTGGTGGCCCGCCGAGACCCCCTTTGAGGTCATCGTAGGAGCGGTCCTCACTCAGAACACGGCGTGGGGAAACGTGGAGAGGGCCCTTCGTAACCTCAAGGAAGTGGGGGCCTTAACCCCCCAATGCATCGCCGAGATGCAGCAACGCGAGCTCCAGGAGCTCATAAGACCGGCGGGTTATTTTCGGGTGAAGGCCGAAAGGCTAAAGGCGGTGGTGGAGTTCCTGCTTGAAGAATTCGAGGGCAGCGTGGAGAAAATGGCCTCTAAGCCGCTCGAAGAACTCCGACCCAAACTCCTCAGGGTAAAAGGCATTGGCCCCGAGACCGCCGACAGCATCTTGCTTTACGCGTGTGAAAAGCCCATCTTTGTGGTGGATGCCTACACGAGGAGGACCTTAGGCCGTCATGGGCTCGTCAGGGAGGGTGCCCCTTACGAGGAGATCCAGGGCATCTTCATGAAGGCGCTGCCAAAGGACGTGGAGCTGTTCAAGGAATACCATGCCCTCCTGGTGAAACTCGGCAAGACCCATTGCCGCCCCAGGGCGAGGTGCGAGGGATGTCCTTTAAAGGGGATGCTCTGAGGCCATGGGGAGCTATCTCGACAAACGGATAAGGCGCCTTGTGGGGAAGGCCATCTGTGACTTCGACCTTATCAGGGATGGCGATAGGGTCCTGGTGGGTCTGTCCGGGGGGAAGGATAGCCTGGTTTTACTGAAGATCCTGGCCGAGCGCCGCAAGGTGGTCCCTACGCGTTATGAACTCCGTGCTGTGACGGTGGATCTCGGCTTCGGGGGATTGGACTTAGAGCGCTTGAGGGATTTCGCCTCCCAGCACGATTGTGAGCTGATCGTCAAGAGCACCCAGATAGGCCTCAGAGCCCACCGCGATGACAATCCAGAAGTTCCCTGTTTTATGTGCTCGCGAATGAGACGTAAGGTGCTCTTTCAAACCGCCTCAGAGCTCGGCTGTAACAAACTGGCCTTGGGTCATACCAAAGACGATATTATCGTCACTTTTTTTATGAATATACTTTACTCGGGCGAGATAAGTACCATGGTTCCGAGACAGGAGCTCTTCGGGGGGAAACTCACTATTATAAGGCCCCTGGCCTTGGTGGACGAGGACAAGGTGGCGGCCTTTGCACGACAACACCGTTTGCCCGTGATGGAAGAGGGATGTCCGACTCGGGGCAGGACCAAAAGGGCGGAGGTTAAGGCCTGGCTTCAAGAGCTGTTCCGCCGGGACCGCAGGATAAAAGGGAACGTGTTTCATGCTCTGGGGAACGTAAAAAGGGAGTATCTCATGGATGGTCGTAGAGACGGCGTTTAGCCTTCCTTGGGGATAGCGACAGTTATGCTGTTTAAAAAGACAAATGGTTTCGAGGCGGAACGCGAGGCCATGGTCAAATATCAGATAGAGGCCCGCGGGATAAAGGATCGGCGGGTTATCGAAGCCATGAGAAAAGTCCCCCGGCACCTCTTCGTCCCCCCGGAATATAGGGACGCCGCATACGAGGATAGGCCTCTCCCCATTGGGGAGGGGCAGACCATCTCCCAGCCGTACATCGTCGCCCTCATGACCGAGGCTTTGGGACTGAAGGGGGGAGAGCGGGTCCTCGAGATAGGGACCGGCTCTGGGTATCAGGCCGCCATCCTCGCTGAGCTGGCAGGTGAGGTCTACACGATAGAAATCGTCCCCTCCTTGGCGAAAAGGGCGGAGGAACTTCTGAGGGACCTGGGGTATGACAACGTCCACGTGAGCCAGGGAGACGGTTCTTTCGGCTGGCCTGAAGCCGCCCCCTTCGATGCCATCATCCTCACCTGTGCCGCTCCCCGTGTGCCGGAGAGGCTGTTGGAACAATTGAAGGACAAGGGGCGGATGGTGCTCCCTTTGGGGAGGGACCCTTTCTTTCAGTCCCTCGTCCTGATAACCAAAGACGGTGACGAGTTTGAACAGCGCATGATCACAGGGGTGGTCTTTGTGCCTATGACGGGGGAGATAGAACGGGAGGGGTGACGTGTGAGGGAGAGACCGCGGATATGCGTCATCGATGGTCAAGGCGGTGGGATAGGTAGTCTGATCGTCAAGAAGATAAGGGAGGTCTTTGAGGAGAGGGTGGAAGTTATAGCCTTGGGAACCAACGCTGCTGCCACCGCTGCCATGATGAAGGCCAGAGCCAACCGTGGAGCGAGCGGAGAAAACGCCATCTGTTGGACGGTGAAGGATGCCGACGTCATCATAGGTCCCCTGAGCATCATCATGGCTAACGCCATGATGGGGGAACTCACCCCGAGGATGGCAGAGGCCATTTCTTCAAGTCCTGCCTTGAAGATCCTCCTCCCCCTTACCCAAGAACGGGTTATGGTGCTGGGGGTGAGGAGGGAACCCCTTCCTCACTACGTCGAGGAGCTGGTGGAGAAGGTCCTCAAGGAGGTCTTGGATGTGTGAGGCCAATGTGTACTTGGAGAGGGATGGAGAAGAGGAGCTGTTGCTCGAGGCCGTCTACATCCTGCGGCCTGAGGACGGCAAGATCTACATGGTCAACATCTTCGGGGAACAGAGGACGGTGAGGGCCTCGTTCAAGAGGCTCGACCTGGCACAGGAGCGGATCGTCTTGAAGGAAGGGAGTTGACCCTTTGGGGGGATGCCCCCTGTAGATGGGCACGCATATAGTAGGAGGGGGTGGATAACCGCTTCGCCGAAGCCAGCATCTTGAGGAGGGTGGGGAGGGGGAAACCTTTGAGCCAGGCGCCGAATCCCTCAGCGATGAGCTTCCAGCTGGAGTAGGTAGTTCGATACAGAGAGCAGAACTCAACATAGAAACGTTCCAAGGGCAATTTCGTGGGTAACACTGCGTGAGCTATGTCGAAAAGCCTGTAATCAAGGGTTGTCAGTTCTCCTTTCCTCTCCTCATAGAGCCTTGTCCCCGGCAATGGCGTCAATACGGAAAAACTCGCGTTGGTTACCCCCCTTGAACGGATGTAACTTCTGAGGCGTTGGAAGTCCTCCACCCCGAAAGAGGGATCGACTATAAAGGAGGCCCATGCCTCAACCTCCAGCTTTTTGAGGAGATCCAAAGCGCGGTCGTTGACCTCCACCGAACATCCCTTGCCGATCTTCCTCAAGCCTTCATCGGTGACCTCTTCGAGGCCTACGAAGATCGCCTTCAATCCGATGGCCTTCCACCGCTTGAGGAGGTCTGGGTGGCGCAGGATCGAGTCCGCACGGGCTTGGAAGGTATAGCGCTTTTTCAGTCTTCGACGTTCTATGAGGCGCGCTATCTCCTCGGCCCGGGGGGCGTGGGCCAAGAAGTTGTCGTCCACAAACAGTACAAAGGGATCGGAGATGCTCTCGAGCTCGGCCACCACCCTTTCCGGGCTCTTGGCCCGGTAAGTACCGCGATAGAAAGGCCATACGGCGCAGAAAGAACACCTATGAGGACATCCCCGGGAGGTCTCCACCAGGGCGAGAGGACGCTGAAAGCCCATGTAGTAACCAGCCCCTTTGCCATAACGCAACCTGAAGGGGAAGGGTAAAGTATCAAGGTCCTCTATGAGAGGGCGGGCGGAGAAGGCCCTTGGGTCCTCTGGGAGGAATAGTCCCTTCACTCCTTCTAAGGCTACGCCCCCCTCCAGCCCCTCGGCGAGTTCCCTTATGGTTTCCTCCCCTTCCCCTACCACGACACCGTCCAATGGTGGCTGGAATGCTTGGGGACAAAGAGAGGCATGAATTCCCCCTACGACCACGAAAATGTCCGGATTCGCCTCCTTCAGCGTCGAAGCGAGTTGGTGGACCACTGGATGGTCTATTGTCCACGGGCAACTAATGCCACAGAGGTGAGGCCTAAAACTCTGGAGGACCTGCTGAAGGGCCCTTTTCCCCTCGATCCTCAGGTCGAGGATTCGTACCTCGTGTCCTCTTTCCCTGAGCCCTCCCGCCACCATCTCGAGGCCCAGGGGTTCTGCCCTGATCATTTCGCCGAACCCCTGGGCCCTGGTAGGAGACTGCAGAAGCAGGACCTTCATTCGGCGCCGCCTATGCTGCCACAGATGGCTACCCTGGTTCCCTCTTCCTCAGGCCAGTAGTCTACGATGCGCTTGCCGTTCCTGTATTCGGTCCTCCAGATGCGGTCCGCCAGCTCCCCCCATTTGGCCGCGTATTCGTCCATGAGGGCCTTTTTCTCCGTGTAGATCTCCTCCGCACCGGGATGGGTGAAGTACGGCTTGGTCTCAGCGATGATCTCCCGGAGGACATGGGGGTTGTCGATTATCATACACGGACGCAGGTGGTTGGGATTGTGAGGCTGCCTGGCCCTTATGGCGCGGAAGAGGGGGCTGTTCAGCGCTTGGGCGATGGTGGTCTGGTAGATGTTATCCACCGCTATATGGGTGTACACACACGGTTCGATGTCACCTTTGGCGTTGATGTGCATGTAGCGCCTTCCGGCGGCGATGCAGCCCTCGACGTAGGGACCGTCGTTCCAGAAGTCGAGGACGAAGATGGGGCGGGTGTTCCTTATGGCGATGACCCGACGCCGCAACAGGTCACGCTGCTCGGGGGTAACCATGAGGGAGAAGTCCGCCATTCCGTTCACAGGTATGTAGAGGAAATAGTTCTGCACAAAGGACCCCAGCTCGATCATCTTGTCTACGAATTCAAAGGAGGAGACCCGCTCGACGTTCTGCCTGGTGACCGTCGAGGAAGTCCCGATGAGGACCCTCGCTTCCCTAAGGTGTTCAAAGGCATTCATGATTCTGCGATATACTCCTTTGCCTCGCCAGCTGTCGGTCTCTTCCTCGTCCCCCTCGATGCTGATGACCACCAGTACGTTTCCCGCCTCGGCAAAACGCTCCGCCGCCTCCCGGGTGACCAAAGTGCCGTTGGTGTAGACCTGGAAGAAGATGTCAGGGTGTTCCTCCAACATCCTGAAAAGGTAAGGGTACATGAGCGGCTCGCCGCCGAGAACTGTGACAAAGTAGATGCCGAGCTCCTCACATTCTCGCAGGATCCTGTCCACCACCTCCCACGGCAGTTCGTGCTTCCGGCCGTAACCAAGGGTGTAACAGCCCTTACAGCGGAGGTTGCACCGCATGGTAGGGCTTAGGATGAGGATGAAGGGCGGACGATAGCCATGCTCCTTCTCGAAGGCATCGCGCTTCTTACCCCCCATAAACCATGCATTGTTGAAGAGGGTCCAGAAGATCTTTACGAGGTTCTCATAAGGCAGATAATCGATGACACGATAAAAGAGCTGCTTTGCTGGATGATCGGACTTGATGAAGTCCCTGATCCCGTCGATAGCGTGTTTCACCTCCGGGTCGTTGGTGAGCTTCTTGGCCAGGGAGAGCATCTGAAGGAGGCGGCTGTCGTCCACCCGCCGCAGATAGGCGATGATCTGTTCGATCACCTTCCTCGCAGCATAGTCCTTTACCTTCTCCAAGACCTCCATTCTCCCTCCCTCCTTTAAATTGAGTTTTTTCCTTCTTTATAAATTTAACACATCAACAGGCGAACTGCAGTATGAAAATTGCCCTAATTGGTAAAACATAGTTTGAAAATTTTCGGAAAAGGGGTTTTGTTTTTGCAGAAGAAATCTCTCCACAATTGCTTGACAAGTGGCTGGAAAAAAACGAGAATTAGTTTAGGTTTCTGTGGAGGTGAAAAATGGCGAAGCGTGAGAAGTCCAGTTACATGATCAAGTCCGTGGCCAATGCCCTGGATCTGTTGGAGGAGCTGAGCAACGAGGGAGGGGAGCTGGGGGTGACCGAGTTGAGCCGTAGGCTCAACCTCCACAAAAACAACATCTTCAGGCTTTTGGCCACCCTCGAGTCCAAGGGCTACGTGGAGCAGAACAAGGAGACCGAGAACTACCGGTTGGGGCTGAAGAGCCTCGAGCTCGGTCAGAACTACCTGAGGAGGATGAGCCTTATCAAACAGGTGAGGCCCATTCTCGAAGAGTTGGTGCAGAAGTGTAACGAGAACGCTGGCCTCGGCGTGGTCAGGCAGCAATGGGTGGTATACCTGGACGTGGTAGAGGCAAAGAGAATGGTGCGGGTGGCTTGCCGGGCTGGCTGGCGGCTGCCGGTTTATGCCTCCGCCATCGGCAAGGTGCAGCTCGCCTTTAAGTCCGAGTCGGAGATAGAGAAGAGCGTAGACTGGAAGAATATGAAGGCCTTCACCCCCAACACCATCACCGATAAGGAGGCGTTCCTGAAGCACCTCGAGGAGGTGAGGGAGAGGGGATATGCCATTGACGACGAGGAATATGAGGAGGGGGTGAAGTGTGTAGCCGTGCCTGTAAGGGATTACACCCAGAGGGTGGTGGCGGGTATATCTATTCAGGCCCCCGTCTTCCGGGTCCCCGATGAGAGGATCGAGAAGGAGATCCTCCCTCTCTTAAAGGAGGCAGGAGTTAAAGCTTCCCAAAAACTGGGATACGGAGAATAATTTAGGCGAATAAGTCTAAGGAAGCAGGGAGAGGACCCTTCTAAGGTCTTTCTCTGTATCCACTCCGGGGGCGGAGTAGTCACAGACAATGGTGTAGATCCTGAAACCATGTTCAAGGGCTCGTAGTTGTTCGAGTTTTTCCTCTTCCTCCAAAGGGGTGGGGGGTAAAGAGGCGAGGGTGAGCAGAAAGGGTTTTCTATAGGCGTACACCCCTACGTGCCTCCAGTACACCCCCTCTTTCAGAGGCGATCCATCGCGGGGAAAGGGGATGGATGCTCGCGAGAAGTAGAGGGCAAATCCCTTAAGATCCCTGACTACTTTCACGGTAGCGGGGTCCTGCCACCCATCGGGATCCAGAGGGGCCACCAGGGTGGCCATTTCCACCTCTGGTTTCTGAAAGGCCGTGATCAGCAGGTCGATGTATCGGGCCTCGAGGAGGGGTTCATCGCATTGTAGATTCACCACTACCTCTGCATCGAGGCCCTTCACGGCTTCGGCAACGCGATCGGTCCCCGAGGGATGATTGGGCGAGGTCATAACTGCCTTTCCCCCGAATCCCTCTACTACTTGACGGATGCGCTCGTCGTCCGTGGCCACCAATACCTGTTGAGCCATGGAGCCGAGGGCGTTTTCATAGACATATTGAATGAGGGGCTTTCCCTTTAGGGAGATAATGGGCTTACCGAGAAGGCGGCGGGATCCGTAGCGCGCGGGGATGACGACGACGGTCCTCACCCCTTTATTCGACCTCGATCTTCGTCAACTCTCCCTCCTTCCCCTCGGTCCTCAGTTTCTCGATGCGCTCGTCTATGAGGGACTTGAAGGCCTCCAAGAGCTCTATCCGGGCCCTGGTGAGATGTTCCCAGAAGGGAGAGTGTCTCTCCCTGAGCTCTTGGGCCTTGAACATGAGGGCAGCAAGGGGACAGGGGGGGATGGCCTTTTTAGCTCCTCTTTTTCTTGCCATCTTCCCTTCCTCCAAAGGTTATGGTAAGGACCCTTCCCTCGATCTTCGCCTTTTGGGGTTCAAAAACCGCCATCCTCTTGGGCAAGAGGACATGGCGTCTGAAGACCCCTACTTTGATTATAAGCTCATCCCCCTTTTTGCTCAAATTTATCTCCTCCTTCTCCACAAAGGGGAGCTGGACCCGCAATTCGTATCGGCCGTCGACCTTTGTGAAGTGGTAAGGGGGGTCTCGGTGGAAGACCTCAAGGGGGTTTCTCCCTCCATAAAGGTCTTCGGCAAGCCTCTCCAGAGACTTCATCCCTCGCACCTCTTGCTCGTAGAGGGGGAGTTGGAGGATGGGAACAGGGGAGAAGTACTTCTCAAACTCCGAAATATAGCTCTCTTGTAGAGAACGCCACCCCTTTAGAAACTGGTTCCTGGGGGACGGAGGAAAGACTTTGTTGATCACCACACCGTCCACACACAGTCCGTAAAGGGAGAAGTAGAGAAAAGCCCTCTGGGTCTCCTTCATGACTATCTTCTCGGGATTGGTGACCAGCCTTACGGTGGTGACTCGGGGATTGCTGAGGAGCTTTTCCACCCCCTCCAGCCGCCTAAAAAGGGATTCGATGGCCTCAAAATACCTGTCCTCCGGCATGGGTACGTCGTAAAGGCGTTCCACGAAGGGGCCCACTACTTTGGCCAACTTCCTCTCCAGGTTGAAGAATTTCCTCATGTACCACTCGAGGATGGTAGGAAGGCTTACAAAGCGTATGGCCTCCCCCGTGGGGGCACAGTCGAGCACTATCAAGTCGTAAAGGCCCTTTTTCGCATAACCGTTGAGGTAGAGCAGGCCACTTACCTCCTCCATCCCCGGCAGGATGGCGAGTTCCTCCGCCAGGATTTCCCTTATGCCCGAGGCTCGAAAGAGGGCCGCTATGTAATCGTGGACGTCCTTCCAGTGGCGTTGGATCTCCTCCAGGACGTCTATCTCTTGGATCCAGAGGTTTTCCCTGACCTTGTGAGGACGCCCCTTGACCTCGAAGAGCCCTTCGGACACCTCGAAGACGTCCGATAAGTTGTGGGCGCTGTCAAGGGATATGATTATAGTCCGATATCCCCTCTTTGCAGCGATCAGGGCCGTGGCGGCGGCGATGCTCGTTTTGCCAACGCCTCCCTTTCCAGCGAAGAGCAGGACGCGCATCAGCCACCGTCCTTCACCAGGGCGATGTCCACAACCTCGTCCATCCTCTGGACGAACTTGAACTCAAGCCCTTCCTTCACGTGATCCGAGAGCTCCTCCAAGTCCTTTTCGTTGCGCTTGGGCAGGATGATGGTTTTTATCCCCGCGCGCCTGCCCGCTAACACTTTCTCCTTAATCCCTCCGACGGGCAAGATCTGTCCCCTCAAGGTGATTTCACCAGTCATGGCGACATCGCTCCGAACGGGACGGTCGGTCAGCAAGGAGATCAAGGCCACGAACATCGCCACCCCCGCTGAAGGTCCGTCCTTGGGTATGGCCCCGGCGGGGACGTGGATGTGGATATCCGTTTTGGAGTAGAAGTCCTCGTCTATTCCCAGTTCCTTGGCCTTGGAGCGCACGTAGCTCAGGGCCGCCTGGGCCGATTCCTTCATGACGTCGCCCAATTGGCCAGTGAGGGTCAGCCCCTTTTCCCCCTTCATCTTGGTGGCCTCGATGAAGATGATGTCGCCGCCGGTGGGAGTCCAGGCGAGCCCTGTGGCTATCCCAGGGGTGAAGATCCGTTCCGCCACTTCGGGGTAGTACTTCTCCGGGCCGAGAAACTTGTGAAGCATGTCCTTCTTCACCACCACCTTTTCTCTCTTGCCCTCGGCCACATCCTTCGCTACGGCCCGACAGATGGCAGCTATCTCCCTCTCCAGGTTCCTCACCCCGGCTTCGCGGGTGTAGGAGTGGATGATTCCGAGGATGGCCTCGTCCTCAAATTCAAGATCATCAGGGGTGAGACCGTGTTCCTCGAGTTGCTTTGGGATCAGGTGACGCTTTGCGATCATGAGCTTCTCGTCGTCGGAGTAGCCCGGCAGTTCCAGCACCTCCATCCTATCCCTCAAAGCGGGGGGGATGGTATCGAGGATGTTGGCCGTGGTGATGAACATTACCTTGGACAGATCGAAGGGGACGTCGATGTAGTGGTCGCTGAAGGCGTGGTTCTGCTCGGGATCGAGTACTTCAAGCAAGGCCGATGCTGGATCTCCCCTGAAGTCGGTCCCGATCTTGTCCACTTCGTCGAGCATGAACACGGGGTTGTTGGTCCCAGCTCGCTTTATCCCCTGGATGATCCTACCGGGCAGGGCCCCGACATAGGTCCGGCGGTGTCCGCGGATCTCGGCCTCGTCCCTGATGCCTCCAAGGGAGATCCGGATGAACTTCCGTCCCATAGCCCTGGCGATGGACCGCCCAAGGGAGGTCTTTCCCACACCGGGAGGCCCCACGAAACAGAGGATAGGGCCCTTCATGTCCTTCTTGAGCTTGCGGACCGCTAAGTACTCGAGGATCCTCTTCTTCACCTTCTCCAGGTCGTAGTGGTCCTCATCGAGGATCTTCTTCGCGTTGGCGATATCGAGGTTGTCCTCCGTCGATTTTGCCCACGGGAGCTCTATTAGCCAATCGAGGTAAGTGCGGGCCACCGTGTATTCCGCCGAGGCAGGGGGCATCTTGCTCAGGCGGTCCAATTCCTTCTCGGCGGCCTTCCTCGCCTCTTCGGGCATCTGGGCCTTCTCTATCTTCTCCTTGAGCTCCTTGATCTCTGCGGTGTGCTCGTCTACCTCGCCGAGCTCGCGCTTGATGGCCTTAAGCTGCTCCCGTAGGTAGTACTCGCGCTGAGCCCGGTCGATGTCCTCTTTGACTTGGGATTGGATCTTATTGCCGAGCTCCAGGATCTGAACCTCGCGGGTGAGGATGAAGTGGACCTTGTTGAGTCGGGCCTTCAGATCCAGTGTTTCTAAGACTTCCTGTTTTTCTTGGACCTTGATATTGAGGTTGGCCGCGATGAGGTCCGCAAGGACGCCGGGGTCCTTTACGTTCATCACCATGTTCTTGAGCTCGTTGCTCAAGTAGGGCGCCAGCTCCACGGCCTTTTGGAAGAGGCTCCTCAAGTTGCGGATAAGGGCCTCTACCTCGACGTCGTAAACCTCCTCCACCGGCAACACTTCCACCTCGGCCACATAGTAGGGGTCTGACTGGAGGAACCTCTTCACCCTGATCCGTTCGAGGCCCTGCACAATCACCCGCTGGGTCCCGTCCAGCTCCCTCACCACTCTGACCAGTTGTGCGGCTACCCCTACAGTGTAGAGTTCATCGGGAGCTGGGTCCTCGACCTCGGAGTTATGTTGGGTGACGACGCCGATGAGTTTTTCGCCCTCCATGGCGTCGTCGATCAACTTCACAGATTTCTTCCTCCCGACCATGATGGGGAGGACCAACTCCGGGAACAGCACCGTGCCCCGTAGTGGAAGGATAGGCAGGAACTTGGGGATGGGTTTCTTTTCCTTTTTGTCCCGTGGGATGAAGATCATAGCTTTCCCTTGCACTCCTGTTTTATTTTTGCTGCTACAAAGATAATCACACCCCCAAAGGGGTGTCAACGCTGAAAGGAGGTTTTAGAGGGAGGAAGACCAATACTCCTCGATTTTCCCGAGGACTATCTTCGGGATATCCTCCTTTTCCCTCACCAGGAAGAGGGAAATGTTCCGCTTCTTCTTGAGCCCCTCGCGAAAACGGGCCGTATGGACGTTGTGTCCCAGGTGCACCGCCGTCACCCTGTTTTCAATGCCACTGAAAAACTCGATCAGCTTTTCCAGATTGGTGATCTGCATGTCGGTAATGATAAAGATGTCAGGCTGATCTGCCTGCTTGAGGAGATAAGCGATATCCTCCAGATCCAGCGCAGTACCCCCTCCAAAGTAACGACAAATTGCCCTGTAAATGGCCTCCCGCTCCCGAGAGAACTCCAGCAAAAGCTTGTTCCCCCGGAAGGCATCCGAGAAGTTGTATACCGCCACCCTGGCTTCGTTCTTGAGGTAGGCGTTACAGGCGCACGCAGCCCCCAGAACTGCGTAGGACAGCCTTTCCCTCGGGTTGGTCATACTGCCGGAGGAGTCGATGATGATGAGGCAGTCCGGGGTGCTCTCCATTTCACCGTAGACTTCCCCTTCGCGTCTCACCCATGTTTGGGTTAGGCCGGGCATGATCTTGCCGAAGCTGGTCCAAGGGTCAATGTCGTGGAAGGGCTTCCCCACCTCCCAGGGGGAATGGGAGTAAGGGTGAAGGTCTCCGCTCTTCTCCAGTGGGAGTTTCCTTATGGGGAGGGTGTAGTTTTCAGCAAGTTTCATGTAGTAGAGCAGATCAGCGTCTATGGGATTTCCCTCCCCTCGTCCCATGCCGCCTATGGCATAACCCCGTTCACTGAGTTCTTCTTTCAGGTCCTCTATGGTCTCCTTGAACTCCTGCACGTCCTCAACCGTGGAGGCGAAATTACGAAGACCGCGATCTATCTCTTCCAGGGAGTAGTTATCCAGGGAATGCTCCCCCAAGGGATTGGGGACCTTCTTGTCCTGTCCTTGTTCGGCCTTGATCTCCTCTTCCAAGAGGTCCTCGATGACCTTGGCGAACTTCTTTATGCTCTCCCGCCATAGCCTCTTTTCCAGGTAGGGTATGCGGGCTAACCTCCTCACCCTCTCGCTGTGGTCCCCCTCCACCCCTAGGTCTATCCCCCAGATCTTTTGGTAGAGCGAGGCCAGGATCTCCTGAACCCCTTCCTTGGGAAGACGGCGATAGAGTTCAGGGAGTTTGGTCTCTCTTTCCTTCACACAGTAGGTATTGGCGACCACATCCATGAAATAGGAAGTGGCCTTCTGGGCAAGGCGTTTGTCCTTTAGAGCCTTTTTGGCCTCGCTGTAAAGGGTGAGGTGGGTATGGAAATCCCACGGGCAGTACATATAGTGGGAGATCCCGTGGTCGAGCACGGCCTCCAGGGCTTCCTCTAAGCTGATGAGACCTTTCAGGCCCTCGAGAAAAGAGGCGCTGATCTGAAGTTGTTTGCTCTTCATCTCAAGGGCCACCTCTTCCCCCCCTTCGACCACCTGCGGCATGGGAAGCTGGGGGAAAAGGTGCTTCTTCCTCGCCTTCGGCCATATCTCCTTAAGGATCTCCTCGATCTCCTTCATGGCTTAGAAGAAGAAGGGCTTCATCTCCTCGCTGGGAAATATGAGGTGATCCCTTTCATAGATCTTGCCGCCCACTATCTTCCCCAGGCCTTTGATTCGTCCCCCTACGACTATTTCACCTCCGGTCATGCCGTGACCCGTGTTGAAGCCGACGTTGTTCTTCACCACTATCCTTCCCCGCTTCATTCCCGCCCCAGTGTAGTTTTTGGCACTCCCCTCGACGATCAACTCCCCACCGTCAAGGCCTATCCCCGTAAAGTCTCCGACATTGCCCTCCACGATTAGCCTCTTGCCCTCGGGCAAACGGTATCCGAGGAGGTTTATCTTCACATTGAGGTCTTGGAGCCTAAGGGTGATCTCGTCCTCCTTGGCGTGGTTGCAGAGGGCTGAAATATAGACTCCCGCTGGTCCCGTGATGAGATATGGGATCTGGTCGGTTTTATCCAAGGCGTAGCAGAATTCCTCTATATCTTCGGCCGTGTAATCTATCCCTTTTATCCCCTCCTCAGCGATGGTGTAGGCTTTTATAACGGTGCTGTATTGCATGAGCCAAACGAGGTCTTTCGCCTCGTTCTTGAGGAGGTTTTCATAACCCCGCAAGATCTGGGAGAGGGTTTCCTCCTTGGAACGAAGGATCTGATCAAGGGGGATTTCCCTCCTCTTGGTGGCCTGTCCTTTGAACTCCTCGAAGGGGTTTCTCATCACTTGCTCCCAATGTCCTTTTTTATCTCTTCGTAAAGGGGATGGTCCCCGTCAAGAGGGGTCACCTCTTCCCCTTCGAAGGCCTGATAGGCCACGGAAAGGGCCTCCAAAAGATAATCCCGTTGTTCGTTGTAACGCTGGAAGATCTCTTCAGTGGCCTCCTTGGCCAGGTATATCTGCAAGGGGTCGTTCCTCCCCTCACCCTCCTTCTTCGAAATGTAGGAATCACGCCACTGAACCCTGTGGGCGAGGGCGAAAGGTAGTACTGTCCTGATATGCTCTATGTCCACTTCGTCATCCTCGAGGAACCAAGCCAAGGCCTGGGAGTAACCGATTACCGAGGTGGGAAGACGGTTAGATGCACAATTTTTAACATGATAGCAGATGTAGCCTGTGTAATGGCAACCTTCCGCACATTGCTCCACGCTCCTCTTCTGGCCGAAGCGGTGACAGAAGGAAAACTCCGCGAGCACCATCCTTAGGAAGGCGTTGGCGTCGAGGTCCACAGGGACACGGGCGAGCTCCCGTCTTATCTCCTGCCTTTCATCTTTTTTCAGCCCCTCCACGCCCAGTTCCTCTTTGAGGTATTCTCCGAAGAGATCGCAGAGTTCTTCAAGGCGTGAGACCTTCTCTTCATAGGGCATTTGGGTCCGTAGGACCTCGTGAAAGCGCCTTTCGAAGTCGGGATGGCGCAGGGGGTTTTCAAGCTTGGATCGTCTCCCGATTTGAAGGGCGATGTTCGGTCCGGGATGTCTGGATTCTACCAACACGTCAAATCTATCCACTAATGGGGCGATAATAGTGTTGGTGCCCTTGTCCTGATAATTGGCTGTAGCGAAGAGAACGTACTCATCGTTGATCAAGATCTCGTTCAGGTATTCCCAGTTCCCGCGATCCACCCCATCGAGGATCATCGATTGTTTCGTCTCCGGTAGGCGGTTGATTTCGTCCACTATCTTCACCGGGATCTGGACGAAGTTGCTCCATACAACCACCTCGTTTCCCCTGTTAAGCTCTCCGAGGTGGGGCCTCCCCACTATCTTCTCCTCCGTCTGCTCGGGATGTCCTGAGACTTCGCTGCCCCAAATGGTGCCCAGAGGGTAGCGGTAGATGAGGCAACCCACATACTCCGCCGAGGTGGTCTTTCCCAGCCCCGGTTCCCCTATGATTAGCTCCTTTCCTCCGTAGATGGCTGTAAGGATGCCGAAGAGCAAAGCGGAATTGTATCTTTCTCCCTTTATTTCGATGTCGGGGCGGTTGAAGTAGAGGTTTTCGCTTATAAAGCGGTATACATCTTGGACTTTCCGCTGATAACCGTTCTTGTACGCCATTGCTGAACTCCTCTCTGGATCTGAGATTAGGTTAACACCTGCCCTCCGCGGAGGCAACCCTCCGCGGGAAAGGGGGGGATATATTTAGGGGGTGAAAGGGGGACTACTTCCTCCCTGCCCGCTGCTCCTTCAGTTTCTTTATAGCCAAGGCAAGGCTTTTCTGCATCCTCTTCATCGACGTGATGAGGATGCCTATTTCATCTCGGCTCGAGATCTCTATCTTGGTCGCAAGTTTCCCTGTGCTTATTTGGTCAGCCACCCTGGCGAGGTACAGGATGGGCTTCGTGATGGAACGGGCCAGCAGGAAGCTGACGATGACCACTACGGCCGCAGTGACGACGATTATGACAATGAACAGCTCCATGCGCTTTTGGATCAAGGTGGACACGGTCTTCTCCCATTTAACCCATGGTCGGGAGAATTCGTCCAGATAGGTAGTTGCCGCGACACCCATACGTACCCCATCGGCAGTCTTGGCATTGACAGTGGTTATATACATGTATTTCTTCCTTATCTTCCCATCAGGGTCTTGCCAGTCGTAATATCCCCAGGAATCATGTCCTCCTAAGCTCCTCTCCATGATCTTCCAAAACTTGGGAAATTTCTTGGCGAGCTTGTGTAAGTCTAGCCCTACAATTTTTGGGTTTTTGTGAAAGAGGTTTACGGCCGTTTCGCAGTCTTGGACCGCCGTATATCCGGTTTCGCCAACGGGCTGGACAGCCAAAGCGCTGAATACCTCATCCTTTTGAAGGTCAGCAACTGTTTTATCTGGATGGGTTTTAATGTATATTTCAAGTTGTTTAGCCACACTCTTAGCTTTCTCTTCGATAACTTTGGCCCCCAAGGCTTCAAGGTCTTTCTTTCCCTCTTCCAATAACATCTGTCCGATGGTGGACATGTTCACAAAGGCCATGTAAACGATGACCCCCAGGGGGATGAGGGATACACAAAGGGCGAAAATCAGCAACTTTGCGAAAATGCCGAAGCGAACCTTTGCAGCCATTTTCTCCTCCTAAAGATGTTAAGCGCCTTCCTCCTTCAATATCCTTTGGATAAACGAAAGCATCTGACTTTGGAATTTCACCCTGTCCCCTTCATCGTCTATATTTTCGCTCACCTTCTCCACTATAAGGGGAAGGTCGTTTTTCGTTATATGCTCTGGATTCTTCCCCATTTCCCTGAAGGTATCATCTATTACGATGGAGGCGATGGGTCCGATATACTGGGCCATAGCCTCCTCCATCTCCTTGAGGAAGCGTTCCCTGACCGTAGCGGGCAAAATTTCCTCTAAGGCCACAAGCCTTATGATTCGCCCTTTGGCCAAGAGGTAAAGGGCTTTCATTACGGAGAACTCGCTCGCCCCCAAAGCGCGGCATATGTCTTTTATCGTGTTCCGTCCGTTCACTAAGGCGAGGAATTTCCACGTCCTGGGTGTGAGGGAGATGTTGGAGTCAGGCCCTTCGGGCGAGAGCTCAAAGACTGCATCTGCATTGGGGATGAGTTGTCTAAAGAGTTTGATCTCCCTGTCCTGTTCCTCTAAGGAAGCCAGAATGCTTTCGGTGTCCTCTTCTATATTGACAGTGATGTTCTCGACGTTTTCGAAGAAATTCATGGAGATGGTGACCCAATTCCTGATGACCTCGAGGGCCTCCATCCCCCTTAAATCCCTCACGTGGCAATGCACTATCAATCCGTTGTTTAGACCTATAACCCCCTCCTGGTCGTCCCAGTGATATATGTGAAGTCTCCCTGAAAGGCCCTCGTCGTAGAGGTGCTGTAATGCCTCGTAAAGGGTCCAACCTTCGGTTTCAGATATCATCCTTCCTTCCTCGAACGCCAGAACCTAAAAGGGCTTCTCTTTCCCCTCTTGGGGAAAACCTTGTCCAAACCATCTTCCCTCCATCGGTGTTCCAGGACTTCAACGCCCACCCTGAGAAGGGCCGGATTGGCTCTAGAGCTCCCCATTATTACAAGGGCTCTATCATCCATAACTTTCAAGAAAAAGACCTTTTGGGGATAACAAATCAGCACTTCAGAGACGCCACCGTTGTCAAAGAGATATCGAATGAAATCCCTGAGTTCTTTCGCGGAAAATTCTTGAGGGGGAATATCTCCCTCCCTCTTTGCCACCAATTCAGCGGGAGGTGCAAAAACGTAGGCTGCCTCCACTCCATCAAGGTTGGTCACCTCATATAAGGGATCATTTCCCATCTTTACGGCCTCTCTTCGATCTCCCCCAAGGCTTGGGTCACCCTCAGCAGTAACTCCTTCGGGTTCAAACTCCTGGGAACCTGCAAAGCGAGGAAATGAGCCCCTAAAGGGACTATTAGCCAATGGTGACCATCGACAGTTACGGACAGATAGACAGGAAGGGAACGGCTCCCTGCGATAGCTAAGGTGGTGCTATGGCTGTAAATCTCGAGGAAGTCCTTCGCCCACCTTTTCATCCTTTCTGGAACCATTGACGGGCGAAGGATCTCTCCTTCGGAGTTTAAAAGGAGGCAGTTCTCCACTTCCCTCCACCGCAGGATTTCGGAATAGAGGGCATACTGGCGCAAGGTTTCGGAAGCTCTTCTCTCTCGAGGTGGTTCCTGATCCCCTTCGGGATGTCCTTTTTCCGCTGTCTTTCCAGCATTCATCAAAAGGGCCTGCCACGGAAGGTCTATGGTGACTTCCGGAGGGGTGACACCGGGTTCCAATTTGATCTCCCCTCCCTCCCAACCTATTATCGCCTTCAGCCCCTCTATTCCTTTCAGCTCTCCACAAGCCGCGTGGACGATCTCCCCACGATCGAAATAGATCTCCCCTTCTTGGTCTCCACCAAGGACCTTGACCCTCCCGGTGACGCCATTAACAGTGCATATCTGTATGAGATTACGTATGTCTAACCCGTGTAACGACCCTACAAAGCCCTTCACGTTCTTCATAACACAGTTTGAGATAGGCAAAGTTTACATCGCCGCAAAGAGATAGTCAATTCAAAGCCGTCAATCTTCCCACGCTGCAATTAGGCGCGTGATCAAATATATATTGGTCACCAGCAGCACCAATCCGATGATGATCCCTGCAGCAATTCTCTGGACACTAAGGGAGTAGATGTCCCCTGTGG